>CAZNUZ010000052.1:5817-16896 GCA_964576725.1 uncultured Phycisphaeraceae bacterium | reverse complement strand
TGGCTGTCTTGCCCACGCCCGCCTCACCGAGGAGCACGGGGTTGTTCTTGGTGCGCCGGCAGAGGACCTGGATGACGCGTTCGATCTCGTTGGACCGACCGATGACGGGGTCGAGCCCGCCCTCGCGTGCGATCGCGGTGAGGTCCCGGCCGAAGGAGTCGAGCGCGGGCGTCTGGCTTTTGCCCTTGCCCGAGCGCTGGCCGGGGCTGCCGCCCCCACCCTCTCCGGGCCCGTCGTCGAGATCGCCGCCGCCGCCCTCCTCTTTGGAGGACATGTCGGCACCGAGGAGATTCAGAACCTCCTCGCGGACCTCTTCCAGCTTCAGCCCGAGGTTCATCAGAACCTGGGCCGCGACCCCGTCGTGCTCGCGGAGGAGCCCGAGGAGCAGGTGCTCGGTGCCGACGTAGTTGTGGTTGAGGTTGCGGGCCTCTTCGATGGCGTACTCGATGACCTTCTTGGCCCGGGGGGTCTGCGGGAGCTTGCCCATCGTGACCATCTCGGGGCCCGAGTGGACGAGCTTCTCGACCTCGAGGCGGACCTTGCGCAGGTCGACGTCGAGGTTCTTGAGGACGTTCGCGCCGACGCCCGAGCCCTCCTTGACGAGCCCGAGCAGGATGTGCTCGGTCCCGATGTACTCGTGATTGAATCGCTGTGCCTCTTGGTTGGCGAGTGCCATGACCTTGCGTGCGCGATCTGTGAAGCGTTCGAACATGGGTGATTCCCCTTCAAGGGATTCGGGAATTGTCCGGGCACCGAGCAACAATGGCGCTCGATCAGGCCCGATCGGACCATTATAGGCCCTTCTTGAATCTCACTGAGATAAGCGATCCACGTGCCACGGGTGTTCCACACCCGCAAGACTCTTCTGGATGCTCTCATCGGCATCCCGGGCGGGATCGCTCCCGCCAGAAGGGGTATCTCGCCCGATCATGCTGCCGAGACGGCAGGCGGGCACAAACCGGCCCATGCACACCCCGCAACAGTCCGATAATTCTGTTTTTTGGTCCCATCACATCTTGTTCGCACTCCGGGTTGCATCCCTCCGATGAGAACGGTGTTTAAAAGCTGTGGGCCATCCCCCCGCAGAGGCGGGCATGCTGTGATGTGCGGCCCCCCACAACACATACACCGGCCGGCCAGACCCCCTATGCAAGGGGCGTGGACGCCCGCCCCAGTCCGAGAGACGTAGCACCATGATTCTGCACCGCTGGAAGAACAGCGCGGCCCTCGCCGCCACCATCGCCCTCTCTGCCGGGGCTGCGAGTTCCGCACTCGCCGCTGCCGATTTCCCGCCCTTCGACAAAGTCTCCGAGGGCTACCAGCGTGTGAACTCCACCGCCGACAGCGCCCGCACCATGGTCACCCTCTGGAAGCGTGACAAGGACGCCCAGCTCCTCGCCGAGCTGCCCCGCAACTTCGCGAGCAAGCGCTACTTCATCGGCCTGACGGTCGCCGCCGGTGCGACCTGGGCCGGCCTCCAGGGCGGCGATGCCTACGTCTACTGGCGTCGATACGACGACCGCCTCGCGCTCATCCAGCCCAACCTCAACTACCGCAGCTCGGGCGACCGCGAGTCACGCGCCGCTGCCGACATGACCTTCACCGACCGCGTCCTCCTCGAGGTCCCCATCGTCGCCATGGGCCCGGGCGGCGGCCCCGTCATCGACCTCGACCGCATGCTCCTCGGCAACGCGCGCGACTTCTTCGGCCCCAACGCCAACGGGCTCAACCCGCGGCTCGCCACCATCAAAAAGGCCAAGGCCTTCCCCTCCAACATCGAGATCGCCATCGAGGCGCCCGTCTCCGGCGGCACCCTGCGCACGTTCCACTACTCCATCTCCGAGATCCCCAAGAGCACCGGCTACAAGCCCCGTGCTGCGGACCAGCGCATCGGTTACTTCACCACGACCTACATCGATCTCGGCAAGTACAACAACGAGACGAAGTACACGCGCTACATCAACCGCTGGAAGATCGAGAAGGCCGACCCCAAGCTCCGCATGAGCCCGCCCAAAGAGCCGATCATCTACTACATCGATCACACGGTCCCCGTCCGCTACCGCCGCTTCGTCCGCGAGGGCATCGAGTACTGGAACAAGGCCTTTGAAGAGATCGGCATCACCGGCGCGATCGAGGTCTACCAGCAAGACGCCCGCACCGGCGCGCACATGGACAAGGACCCCGAGGACAACCGCTACAACTTCATCCGCTGGCTGTCCAACGACGTGACCACCGCCATCGGCCCCTCGCGCGTGCACCCCGAGACGGGCCAGATCCTCGACGCCGACGTGGTCCTCACCGACGGCTGGCTGCGCGTCTTCGAGTACCAGTTCCGCGACCAATTCCCGCAGATCGCCAACGAGAACTTCACGCCCGAGACCCTCGCCTGGCTCGCCGAGAACCCCCAGTGGGCCCCCGAAGTCCGCCTCGCCGACCCCTCCGAGCGCGCACAAGCAGTCGACATGGTCCGCGCCCGCGGCAACATGCCCGGCCACGGCCACATGCTCCACCAGCACAACCCCATCCACCTCACCGACGAGCTCACCGACCAGGGCCTCGGCCGGTTCACCTCGATGCATATCAACTGCAACTGCGCCGAAATGAAGGGCATGCAGATGGCCATGCTCGCGCAGTCCCTCGAGATGGAGGGCCTCATCCAGCGCGATGAGAACGGCGACATGATCGACGGGATCCCCGAAGAGTTCGTCGGCGTCCTCCTCCAGGACCTCGTCGCACACGAAGTCGGGCACACACTCGGCCTGCGCCACAACTTCGCCGCCTCCACCGTCTACACACTCGACCAGATCAACTCCGAGGAGATCAAGGGCAAGAAGCCTTACACCGCCTCGGTCATGGACTACAACCCCACCAACATCACGCTCCCCGATCAGTTCCAGGGCGACTACGGCATGATCGGCGTCGGCGACTACGACATCCTCGCCATCAAGTTCGGCTACGGCAGCGGCGACCCCGCCGAGGTCTTCAAGGAGATGGCTGAGAACAACATCCCCTACCTCACCGACGAAGACACCACCGCCGGCGACCCCAACGCCCGCCGGTACGACTTCAGCGCCAACCCCATCGACTTCGCACACCAGCAGATGGACCTCGCCCGCTACCACCGCGAACGACTGCTCACCGAGTTCGTCGACGACGGCGAGAGCTGGGCCCGCGCACGCCAGGGCTACTCGATGACCCTGGGCATGCAGCTGAGCTCCAACTCGATGATGACCAACTGGATCGGCGGCGCGCACACCACGCGTATGAAGAAGGGCGACTTCGAGGGCGCGCCCATCACGCCCGTCGCCGCCGAGACCCAGCGCGAGGCGCTCAACTTCGTCATGGAGAACAGCTTCCGCGACGAGTCCTGGGGCCTCACACCCGAGCTGCTCAACCACCTCTCCATCGATAAGTGGTTCGGCGGCGTCGGCCAGGGCGCCGAGTACGCCTGGAACGTCCACGACAGCATCCTCGGCTTCCAGGCCTCGACGATGACCCAGCTCCTCAACCCCACCACCCTCCGCCGCGTCTACGACAACGAGTTCCGCGTCCCCGCCGACGAGGACGCATTCACCCTCGCCGAGCTCATGTCGACCATCAACGACGAGGTGTGGTCCGAGCTCAACGACTCGCCCAACGGGCGCTACACCGCCCGCGAGCCGATGATCAGCTCCTTCCGCAGGAACCTCCAGCGCGAGCACCTCGAGCGACTCATCGACCTCACCAAGCCCGACGCGTTCTTCGGCGTCGCCCGCAAGCCCGTCTCCAACCTCGCCCTCTTCCAGCTCCGCGAGAAGCAGAAGAAGGTCGACGAGCTCCTCCAGGGCGCCGCGTCGAACAAGCTCGACCCCTACACCCTCGCGCACCTCTCCGAGGCCAGCCACCGCATCGAGCAGGCACTCGACTCGGTCATGATCAGCAACACCAACGACATCTCCTCGGGCGGCGGCTTCGACTTCAGCTCGCTCTTCGGGGAAGTCGCCGAGCGCAACTGATCACACAAAGCCAAGCTGTTGGTCCATGACGATCACACACGAGCCGGCCCTTCGGGGCCGGCTTTTTCGTGCGCCCCACCGGGGCCTTCTAGCCGCGGCTCACCCGAACAAGGTCGGCCAGCGCCCCGCGCGCCGCGCCCGACCGCAGCGCCTCACGCCCGAGCTCGACGCCCCCCGCGAGATCCCCGCTCGCCCCGCCCACCCAGAGCGCCGCGCCGGCGTTGAGCAGCGCGATGTCCGCCTTGGGCCCCGCCTCACCATCGAGGATCGCGCCGATCACCGCTGCGCTCTCTTCGACGCTACCAACACCCAGCTCGCCCAGGCTCGCCCGCGCGAGGCCCAGAGAGGCCGGGTCGATCGTCTCTGTGTGCACCGCCTCCGCGTCGTAGCGAGCGCACGCGGAGGTGGTCGTGGTGGTCAGCTCGTCGAGCCCGTCATCGCCGTGACAGATCATGCCCGACGCGCTCCCAAGCCGGCGCAGCGCCTCGGCCATCGTCCCCATCGACCCTCGATCGAAGGTGCCTATGAGCTGAACGCGTGCGCCCGCGGGGTTCGTCATCGGGCCGAGCAGGTTGAAGATCGTGGGGTGATCGAGCGACTTGCGCGCCGGCATCGCGTGCTTGATGGCGGGGTGGTGATGGATCGCGAAGCTGAAGCAAAGCCCCGCCTCCTCCACGCAGCGCGCCTGCACTTCGGGCGAGGCGTCGGCGTGCACGCCCAGCTCCATGAGGACTTCGGCGCTCCCGCGCCCCGTCCGCGAGCGGTTGCCGTGCTTCGCAACGCGCACGGGCCGCGCCATCGATCGCCCCGCGCCGGCGACGATGAGTGCTGCAGCCGTGCTGACGTTAAAGGTCTTGGGCGCGCCGCCCGTGCCGCAGGTATCGATGAGCGTCGCCCGGACCTCCTCCGAGACGGGAACGGGCTTCACGTGCTCGCGCATCACCCGGGCCGCCCCGGTGAGCTCGTCGACCGTCACCGCCCCCCGCGCGAGGAGGGCGAGCAGGTCGGCGATCCGATCGGTGTAGGCCTGACCCGCCATGATCTCGGAGAAGGCGTTGTAGGCCACCTTCTCGGTCAGCCGGGTTCCGTTGCGCAGCATGTCGCGGGCTTCGTCGAGCATGCGGGCACCCTACCGCGCGTACACTCGCGCCATGACCCCTCCCCGCTGGCGCGTAGGCCCGACGCGCACCCTCACGCTCGACGCCCCCCGTGTGATCGCCATCCTGAACGCGACCCCCGACAGCTTCTCCGATGGCGGCGAGCTCCCAACCGAGCAGGCCATCGTCGCCCGGGCGCACGCCGCCCTCTCCGAAGGGGCCGACATGCTCGACATCGGCGGCGAATCGACCCGACCGGGTGCCGCACGCGTCAGCGCAGAAGACCAGATCCGGCGCACCGCGCCCGGCATCCGCGCGATCCGCGATGCCGGTATCGACGCGCCCCTGTCCATCGACACCACCCTCGCCGCGGTCGCAGAAGCCGCGCTCGATGCCGGCGCCGACGCGATCAACGACGTCTCGGGCGCGACCGAAGACGCGGGCATGATCGCCCTCGCCGCCCGCCGCGGGTGCGGCCTCGTCCTCATGCACCGCCTTGCGCCCCCCACCGCCGACCGGTACTCCAACGACTACCACACACCCCCGACGTACCCCGGCGGTGTTGTTACCGCGGTCCGCACCTTCCTCGCCGAAGCACGCGCGCGGGCAATCGCAGCGGGCGTTGCGCCCGAGGCGATCGTCCTCGACCCGGGCCTGGGCTTCGGGAAATCGGTCGAGCAGAACTACGAGCTCGTGCGGGCCGCCCGGGAACTCGAGGCCATCGGCTCGCCCACGCTGAGCGCCGCAAGCCGCAAAAGCTTCATCGGGGCGATCGTGGGCGAGGAGGAACCAAAGCGCCGTCTCGCGGGGTCGGTCGCGCTGAGTGTCGCGCACGCGCTGGCCGGGGTGAGGCTCTTCCGGGTGCACGACGTTCGGGCGCACGCACAGGCCCTCCGCGTGGCCATGGCGGCCTCCCGAGGGGCGTTCTGAGCCCGCCACACGATCCCGACCGATCGTTCTGGAATAATCACCGCCCCCCGGCTGCTGGCTTACCCGACAGCGTATGGCGACCCCACCCGCTCCCGCGTAGACTCCGAACCCGCGGCGAACCGGCGGCCGCCACTCCCCTTCCGCACACCGACGAGGACATCCTCATGGCCAGCGCAAACGTTCACGAATTCACCGACGACAACTTCCAGAATGAAGTCCTCAGCTCCGACTCCGTCGTGCTCGTCGACTTCTGGGCCGAGTGGTGCCAGCCGTGCCGCGTGCTCAGCCCCACCATCGACAAAATCGCCGAAGAGTACGGCGACAAGGCGAAGGTCGGCAAAGTCAACATCGACAACAACATGAAGGTCTCCACCGACTTCAAGATCACCGCCATCCCCACCGTCCTCATCGTGAAGAACGGCGAGGTGCAGGAGAAGTTCGTCGGCATGACCAACGAAGGCGACCTCAAGGCCGCCATCGATAAGCACGTCTGACGGGCAACGCCCCTCCGACACAACGCGCACTCAATCGGGCGGTGATCCTTCGGGGTCGCCGCCTGTTCGTTTGGCATCACCCGGCTGGCCCTGCGCCGTGCGCACACCCCCCGCGACCGGCTCGGGCCAGCGCCCCCAGCGCGCTCGCGCCCGGATGAAAACCAACAGCCCCGCGCCGCCGAGGATCATCACCGCGCTCAACCACTGCCCACGACTGAGGCCCAGCGCGGTGCCTAGATGCACATCGGGCAGCCGGACCGTCTCGGTGGCGATCCGCCCGAGGCCGTACACGATCAGGAACACACCCGTGACCACACCGGGACGCCGGGGCGTGCGCCACACAAGCCACACCGCCGCCCCCACGATCAGCCCCTCGACCGCCGCCTGGTACAGCTGCGAAGGGTGCCGGGCAAAGAGCAGCGGCTCGATCGCGGCCCGTGCGCGATCCGAACCACTCTGCACAAACTCAACGATCTGCGGCAGCGGGGCCGCGAATTCGACCTGCATACGCTGAATCGCACCGAGCTGCGCCTCCGACGGACGCTCGAGGAGTTCCTGCGGGAAACGCACCGCCCACCACGGGCCGGGCTCGCCGGGAGCCGCGACCGTCCGGCCAAGAAGTTCGCCGTTCACAAAGTTGGCCAGCCGCCCGAAGAACAGGCCCGGCGGTGCTGCGAGAACGATCGCATCGAGCACGTGCAGGGTGTGCGACCCTTGCCTGCGTGCGATCCACCACGCCGATGCGAGCAGGCCGATCATCCCCCCGTGACTCGCCATGCCACCCTTCGTCAGGTTCAGCACATCCCAGAACGGGAACGCGCCCGTGAAGGTCGTCAACAAGCTCGGGTTGTAGACCAAGGCGTAGCCGAGCCGCCCGCCGACGATCACCCCCACCATGATCACCAGGATCACATCGGGCACCGACTCCGGGTCGAGTTCCAGCCTCTTCCGGCGGGCGAGCGCTCGCAGAATAAACCACGCGCAGACAAAGCCCGCGATGTACGACAGGCCGTACCAACGCACCCCGAACCCGCCCGAAACGCGGAACGCCCAGGGATCGATGTCGTGCATCCAGGAAGCGAGGAGTGCGCTCATACGCAGACTGTATTCGGATTCGCCACGACATTCGCAGCCCGCACCCCGAGCGGCCTCTTTATGATCACCGCATGACGATGACCGACGATATCGCAGCGGCCGTCATGGTCCTCGGCGCTCTCGCCCTCGGGTGCGCGGGGGCCCTGCTCTTCCGGTGGGCGCGCGTGCCCGGCGGGCGGTTGGCAGCGGCGATCGCCGGCGGCATCTGCGTCGGCATCCTCGCCGGGCCGGGCGTGCTCGGGCGCGTCATGCCCGCCGAATACGCGAGTTGGCACACGGGCGGCGCCCCCGAGAGGCAGACCCTCAACGACTACGACACCGAGACGCGCGCAGAGATCGCAGCGCTCAAAGAGATACGCGTCAGCCCCGAAGCCGTCGAAGAGCACGCCGCCCAGCGTGCATCCGACCGCACACCGCTCGCTGAAGAACTCGAAGCGGCGGAGCGCTCGAGGCGCGACGCCTACTTCGGCAGCGCGCTGGGCCTCTTCGCCATCGGCGTGGTGATCGCCCTGCCGGGCATCGTCCCGGTGCGCAAGGACTCCACCGCGCCCCGCGCCGGCATGGTGCTGCTCGTCGCCCTCGCGTGCGCGATCGGTCTCAACGCAGCGATCCGCTTCGCGCTGCCCCCGCTGCCGGTCTGGGTATACACCGCTCTCGTGGTCGTACTTGCGCTGATCGTGCCCGCTTCGACCGTGCGCGCGCGCATGGCCGACGGTGTCCTCGCGATCGCCGTCGCCGCCGCAGTGCTCGGGCTGACGCGCACGCTCGCCAACACCGCCGGCACCCCGATCACCACCGGCGCTGCGATCGTCCCGCTCGCGGGGGTCGTCGTCGCGCTCTCCTTCTGCGCCCTCGGCGTCTTCGCCCGCACCCAATCATGGCGGAAGACGCGCAGAGCGCTCGCCTCTTGCAGCGTCTACGCCTGCTTCCCCGCTGCGATCGCGATCTCGACCGCGATGATCGATCCGCACACCCTCTGGGCCGACCCGCTCTTCTGGATCGTGCTGCTCCTCTCCGCTGGGGCATCGAGCGACGTGCGCGGGCTCGTCTTCTCGAGGCTCCTCGCGCCCGGCAGCGGCAAACCCGCCTACGACTTCGCCGAGCGCATCACGAACCACGGCACGGGCCTCCTGACCTGCATGCTCGCGACCCTCGCCTTCGCGGGCGGGCTCATCCCGCCCGGGGTGTGCGCAGCGTTGCTTGTGTGCGGTGCGATCTGCGAGATGAGCGCGGGCGTCCGCCGCAAGATCGCCCGCGCGCTGCAAGACGGCACGCCCATCGCCGACGCGATCCTCCCCGAATCGATGCGAGACTTGCAAGACGAGATCGACGACCGGGAGTAACCCGGGCCCGAGCCGCCGTCTTGCTTACGAGCCTCGCTCACCTCTCTGGGCACCAGGCCGAGCGGTGAGTACTTCTCGCGCGGCTGATCCGCGAGAATCGTCTGCTTGTGGTCGAGATCGATCGCCTTGCCATCGATGACCAACGCGTGGCTCACGCATGCCCGAACGCGTGCAGGCTTGCCGCTCGCTGTGCAGCGTGGGTTACGAGCCGCCCGCCTGGAAGATGTCGTTCAGGCGTTCGACGATCTGCTCGTCCGCACCGAGGTTCACGCCGCCGGTGCTCGGGACGTACCGAAGCGTGCGGAACGTGCGGTTCTGGCTGCTGGCGAAGATGCCGTCCCGCCCCGCGGAGTGAAGCACGATGGGCCCCTTCGCGCGCGAAGGCGTCGGCGGGTTGGTATCGATCGGGTAGCCCGGATCACCCACGATCGCCTCGATGGACTGGGCGAGCTCCGCGTCACTCCGGCTCTGGAAGGTCGAGAGCACGCTCGAGTCGAAGTTGTTGCGGTTCTTGCGGGCGCCGAAGCTGCGGCTTTGCAGGAACGAGGCGTTGCTGGCCCAGTAAAAGAGCGCCTTGACGGAGTCATCGTCGGAGTTGACCTCCGCGACGAGGGGCGCGGGGCCCGCGAGGCTGTTCTGAGTCCACATCAGGATCGGGTTGCCGAAGCCGTCCACGATGTCGGGGAAGCGGACGTGATCATCGGTGCCGACCTGCATGGGGCGGCTGACGTCGGTCTCTTCGTAGAAGAGGTTGCTGCCGTCGAGCGTGAGGTAGGAGGGGCCGTCGGTGCTGCCGATGGCGGCGATGTCTACGTCGACCTTGTTGTTGTTCCTGGGCCCGACGCGGATGAAGTTGGTCCCATTCGGGTTCTGCACGACGCCGCCCATCAGGGAGAGCATCGCGTTCTCCATCTGGGTAAAGCCCTCGGTGATGTTCGAGCTCTGCCCCATCTCCTCCTGGCTGAAGAAGCCCGGGAGCCGCTGGGTGTCGGTCTGGTACTGCTGCGAGGCGGTGAGGATGCTCGTCATGAGCGTGGTCGTCGCGGACTCGCGGGCAGAGATGCGCACGCCGTTGGCCACGGGGAGCAGGATGCCCAGCAGCACCGCGATGATGGAGATGGCGACGAGGAGCTCGACGAGCGTGAAGCCGGAGCGTCCTGCGCGGGGTGCGGGGGTGGTGGTGTGCGTCGTCATGGTGTGCAGCTGCCTCGTCTGGTGTGGTGTGGCACGGAGGGTAGTCGCGCAGCACGGGATCTGCCCGCTTGGGCATGCGCGCACGTCCACCTCCCCAGCCGGTTCGCAGGCGCGGGCTTGCGGGTTCCGGCCGGGGCGGCCCACCATATCACAAACCACTGGTAAATAACAGCTTACGCGCCAGAATGACGCCACAGGCCACGCAGCCGCCGCACGGGCGGGGTGTTTGCATCGTCGAAATCGTCGATCGCCCCGTCGGGGACGAGGCCGGCGCCCGCGAGCAATTCGACCAACTCCGCGGGCAGGAAGGGGTAGGGCGGGCCGCTGCAGGCGCCGAGCGGCTCGTCATCGGGCCGGCCTCGGGCGATCGTGAGCAGCGCACCGTGCGGCGCAACGAGCTCGGCCATCCCCGCTGCGAGCGCAGCGCGGTGCTCGGGCGGGAGCGCCTGAAGGATGTGCACCTCGACGACGAGATCGAATCGGTGCCGCCACTGGCTGGGAGGCGTGCGCACGTCCGCGACGCGGAAATCGATCTCGTGCCCCGCGTGCAGGCGCTTGGCCGACTCGATCGCTTGGGGCGAAGCGTCGAAGGCGGTGACGTCGTAGCCGCGGTCGGCGAGGAGGGCGGCGTCGTGGCCCAGGCCGCACCCGACGACCGCGACGCGTGCGCCGCAGCGGATCACGCCCGAAGCACGCGCGTTCATCCAGGCGACCAGCGCCGGGTTTGCTTTGCCCTGCGACCAGGGGACGCGGGTGTGATCACCGTCGGCCTGCGCATACACCTCGTCAACGAGGAGCAGCGCCTCCTCGACCGTCGTGCCCGGCGTGATGCCGCGCTGGAGCGATGCTCGGATCTGGGCGTCGGCCCCTTCGGCCTCGAGTTCGACGGGGACGGCGGTCGGTGCGGTGGGCGGTGCGGTGGGCGGTGCGG
>CAZNUZ010000052.1:0-5717 GCA_964576725.1 uncultured Phycisphaeraceae bacterium | reverse complement strand
CGGTGCGGTGGGCGGTGCGGTGGGCGGTGCGGATTGCTGCATGGCGGGCTCCGGAGCGGGGTGTGTGCTCGACGCGTCTCCCTGTGCCTCTGGTTCAAGATAGAGAACAACCGGGGTAAATCCGAGGAAAATCCGCGCGGGCCCCGCTGACCCACCGGTTCACCCCCGCGCAGGCCACCGGCCAGGCCCCTACTCAGGCCCCGGAGAGGCGGAGTAGCACCACCACGTGCACCTCGATCGCACGACCCTCGCCGACGGCATCGACCTTCTCATGGGTCTTGCCCTTGACGTTCACACGCGCCGGGTCGACAGCGAGCAATCGCGCGAGGTTCGACCGGAGCGCCGGCTTGAGCGGCTTGACCTTGGGACGCTCGAGGATGACGGTGCAATCCAGATTCTCAATAGTGCCCCCCGCCTCCTGCACCCGCTCGACGGCGGCGAGGAGGAAACGGTCCGATGCGGCCCCGTCCCACTGAGGGTCAGTATCGGGAAAGAGCTCGCCTATATCGGGGAGACCAAGGGCGCCGAGGAGGGCGTCGGTGACGGCATGGAGTAGCGCATCGCCGTCGGAGTGGCCCACGGGCCCGCGATCGTGCTCGACCGCGACCCCGCCGAGGATGAAGGGCCTGCCCGGGCCATCGGGCGCGAGGGGTTCGAGGCGGTGCAGGTCGTAGCCGTGCCCGATGCGGAAGGTGCAGGGGGTGTCGCCTTGGGTGTGCATAAGTGCTCTTCGCTGATTCTGGTTCACGCGTGGGGGGCGGCATCGCCGATCACGAACGATCAGGGCGCGTGGAGCGTACGGTATCGCACCCCTCGCCCGCCCACCCTCCGCCCAACCCCCCGCGCCGGACCGCCCCGACATGATCTGCAAGAAGACGCTCGCCTCTGCCCTCGCTGCTCTCACCCTCGCGGGGACGCTCGCCTCGACCGCGGGCTGCCACTACCCGGGCGGGCCCCGCTACAGCGCCGACCGCTACACCTTCGAGTCCACCACCTGGCAGCCCGCCACGGTGACGCTCATCGACACCCGCACGGGCGAAGCGATCTGGACGGTCGACGTGCCCGTGGGCCAGCAGGCCGTCGTCGGCTTCTCCGAGGGCACGGGCCCGAACGACCTGCGGCCGGACGAGATCGTGTGGGGCCTGATGCCCCTTGGCCGGCGCTTCGGTACGCGCGAGAACCGCCTGCCTTGCCCCCCCGCCTCTGCCCGCCGGGTCGAGCTGAGCTACCGCCCCGCGCCCGAGTCTCCCAGCGAGATGACGCCCGAATCCCCCTTCGGCGATCCGCGCGATCTCAACCGCTTGGGCGACCGAGTCGTGGAGCCCGCAGAGCCCGCCGACGGGATATGACCCGCACGCCACAAGACTGGTACGACGCGCTCGCGCACACCGACGCGCTCGCCAAAGTCTTCGTTGTCGGCACCGCCAAGTCGGGCACGACGTGGGTGCAGATGCTGCTCAACGCCCACCCCGCCATCGTGATGGACGGCGAGGGCGGCTTCGTCTGGCGGGCGCTCCCGCTCGTGCAGCAGGCCGCCCGCGTGCACAACGCCGAGTGCGCGAAGCACGGGCACCCCGAGCACGTGCAGATCAGCGAAGAAGAATTCGCCCTGCACTTCCGGCACTTCGTGCTCTCGAAGCTCTCGCTCTACATCGATAGGTCCGGCCGGGACCGCGCCTCACTCCGCGCGGTCGGAGACAAAACACCCCAGCACGCGCTGGGGATGATCGTGCTCGCCCAGCTCTTCGCGGGCGCGCGGTTCGTGCACGTGGTGCGCGACCCGCGCGACGGCGCGGTGAGCGCCTGGCACCACTTCGGCGCGGCAGAAGGTCGCACGCTCGAGGAGCACGTGCGCTGGTACATCACCGAATCGTGGAAGACGACCGTCGAACACGCCATCGCCAGCGAAGCGCAACTGGGCGAATCGCTCCTGCACGTGCGCTACGAGGACCTGCGGGCCGACGCGACGGCCACCGCCCGGAGGCTCTTTGCGCACACGGGCGTCCCCGCGCGTGACGATGAGGTGGACGCCTGCATCGAAGCCACACGATTCGAAGTGGTGAGCGGCGGCCGCAAGGCGGGCGACGGAGACAACGCGCACTTCTTCCGCAAGGGGATCGTCGGCGATTGGAGATCCTCACTCGACCACGACGCGGTGCGCAGCGTCTGCCGGGAAGTCGCCCCACTCATGCAACGCTTCGGCTACGACCCGGACGAATAACAGCGAGGTGTGCTCAGCCCTTGATGTCGATCGAGGGTCGATCGGCCTGGGGCTTTGCGCGGACCGCGTGGGGGTTGTACATCCCGTGCTGGGTGCGGTCCTCGTGGCCCTCTTCGCTGGCGGCGTCTTGAACGCGCTCGGAGGCGTCGACCTGCTCGACCGAGGTGAGCTCGGCCTCGTCCGCGGGCCTGCCGGCCTGCTCGGTCCGCTGCGCCTTGCGTGCGCGCGTAAGCGACTTGGGCCGCTCGAGGGGGCGGCCGCCGGCGGGCGGGGTGATTCCGACAAAGGGCATAGACCGTGTATCGGCGCACCACGCCCCGAGGCTGGAGTAGAAGGGCCTCAATAATCGTCTTTTTCGATGATCTATATGTCGTATCGGACGTCCCGGGTACTGCCAGCCGTCGAGGAGCCTGCTGATCCGGGGTGCTCCGCAGCAAGAAAGCGCGCCTGCGACGCACCCCGGGCGGATTTTTGATTTGTCCCCCCACCCGCGAGCGCTACACTCTCGGCCCGTCAGAGACCGGCGGATATGAGGATTCCCTGCGCTATGCCCACGATCAACCAGCTCATTCGCAAGCCCCGCAAGACACCCAAGACCAAGTCGAAGGTGCGCGACCTCGAGAACTGCCCCGCCCGTCGTGGCGTGTGCCTCCAGGTCAAAACCCAGACCCCCAAGAAGCCCAACTCGGCGCTCCGCAAGATCGCCCGTGTCCGCCTCTCCAACGGTAAGGAAGTCACGGCGTACATCGGCGGCGAGGGTCACAACCTCCAAGAGCACTCGATCGTGCTCGTTCGCGGCGGCCGCGTGCGTGACCTTCCCGGCGTGCGTTACCACGTCGTCCGCGGCGCGCTCGACTCCCTCGGTGTCGATGGCCGCACCAACAGCCGTTCGAAGTACGGCGTGAAGCGCACCAAGAAGTAAGCCTCTCCGGGCGTGCACGCACGCCCCAACGGTCTCACGAGCGCCGCGCCGAAGGGTGGGGCGTGCGATTTACAACTTGTCTCGTGTTGGCAAGTAATCCCGCAGGTCGCCCAGTGCACCTCGGGGTGAACACACTGGCGGGCGGCGACGCCCGCGGATGAGCCACAGAAGGAGCCGCCCTATGGCAGGCCGCATTACCAAGTCCGAGGACCAGCTGCGTCCGGACCCCCGTTTCCAGAACAAAGTGCTCTCGAAGTTCATCAACTGCGTGATGCAGGACGGCCGCAAGACCTCCGCGCAGCGCTGCGTCTACGACGCGATGGACGCGATCGAGAAGCGCCTGCAGGGCGAAGAGCACCCCGACGGCTGCCGTTCCTCGATCGAGGTCTTCGAGAAGGCCATCGAGCGCGTGAAGCCGCACGTCGAGGTGCGCTCGAAGCGTATCGGCGGTGCCAACTACCAGGTGCCCATGCAGGTGACGCCCCGCCGTCGCCAGTCGCTGGCGTTCCGCTGGATCATCACCGCCTGCCGCGCTGAGAAGGGCCGCCCGATGCACATGCGCCTGGCCGACGAGCTCTTCGCTGCTTCGAAGGGCGAGGGCAAGGCGATGTCGACCCGCGACCAGACGCACCGCATGGCCGACGCCAACAAGGCGTTCGCCCACTTCTCCTTCTGAGCCGATCGACAACCCGATCTACGCGCGAGGCGGCCGAGAGCATCTGCCGCCTTTTTCATGCGCTCGTGGAGGGCCACCAAGGGCTGTACGGGATGTCCGCTACAGGACCAGAGCGCGACTGAAGCCCGTGAAGCGCACCTGTTCGTTTCTCCAATAGACTGCAAGAAACTCAGCCAGGGAGGCTATGCAGCGCCATGAAGATGAAGAAGGCACTCGTCGAGCAAGACCACGAAGAGCGCCGTGGCTTCATCGCGTTTCTTGTGATGCTCGCCATGCCGTTCCTGCTGATCTTCGGCGGCGGCGGGGTCGTCGCGCTCGGCGTGAGCATGTCGAGCCTCTTCGTGATCGTTTTCGGCGCGGTACTCGTGCTGGCGGGCCTGCTCTGGGGCGGGATCATGCTCTTGTGGCACGGGCCACTCGATCTGTTTTAGCTCGGCACATAACAAACCTGCGCCAAAAACGAAATCAGGCCGGCCACATTCCTCGCGAGCCGGCCTGAACAGGATTTACAGCACTACTGAGCGTGTCAGCTTCGCTTCCGGCGGGTAGCCACTAGCCCACCTGCCAGAGCGATCACGAGGCCACCCGGTGAAGGCACGAAAGTCGCGCTGTAGATATCGAGGCTCGAACCCTGAGCGGTGCGGCTCGGCGTGAAGCTGCCGGGGCTTGCGGTCCAGTTTGCCGAGCCGAAGATGAGGCTATTCACGTTCTGCGTGAAATCGGCGGTCTCGGAGCGGCCCGCTTCCAGTACACCGTTGACATAGAGGTTCACCCCGGACAAGCCGTAGTCTACGCGGACGTCGACGAGATCCCCGATCTCGATCGCGTTCCTCTGTGAACGAAGGTCAAACGCGCGATTGTCTTGCTGATATCGCAGTCGGATTTGGCCGGTAGTGCTCGAGTCACCGCGCTCGAAGAACAGGATCCAGTCCCCCTCGTTGGTGTTGAGCGCGTCCATTGACATGATTGTTTCGCCCGCGCCACCATTGAATAGACCGGTGTTTCTGGTCAGCACACTGAACGACCCCTCGCTGTGGAGGAATTGCCCGGTGTTTTCGAAGGCAACCCAATCAGAACTCGAGGCTCGTGGCGTGCGGAAGCCGAAGCCGAAGCCGCCGTCCGCGAATGTGCTCGCAGTGCCGTTGAAGATACCTGGGCTGTCCGTAATCGTGTCGGTCGCGGTCTTATTCGCGCCAAACACAATCGAGGGCACGATGCCGGCTTGGGCAGAACCGGAGGCGCAGAGCACCGCAGCTGCAAAGGTCAGGGCCGTAGCTTTCATGTAGTCGATTCCTTCACCAAGTGTGGGTGTCACGGAGCGCGATCGAGCGCGTTCCGTCCACAACAAGAAGTACGAAGCAGCGAATCACCCTCCAAACGCTTGCGTTGAGATTCCGACGCTCCCGCACCGTCTATGCGGGTTGTGCCACGTGCAACCCCGCGCTCTTCTCCCGCATACGAGCCGCCTGCCTACACTCACGTAAATAGGCGACATCTAGAGCGCCTTCGCATGTTTGACAACCAGGGGCCGATCGGTATCGACCGGGCAGGGAAAGCCCGGCGTAGCGTGCCGCGGCGCTCGTGAACCGCGTTATCAAGCGAGCAACACTTATAACTGCCAAACCGCAGTTTGCTCTGGCGGCCTAATAGTGCTGCCTGTTCACGTCTCGACGCCCGATAGAGACGTGAACAATGACATCGGGCTGGACCCCAAACTCACCGCCTGAGGGGGCGGGGTCAAGATTCAACCAGGCTGGGCGTTTGCTTGTCTGCCGACGAGCGGGCGAGCGCCGAGAGTATTCGTCGGATGCGCACGGAGAAGCGTCGAGTGGACTGTCGCGGGACGGGGGTTCGATTCCCCCCGGCTCCATTTTGATCGCCTGGATAGCCTCGGGCTC
>CAZNUZ010000051.1:0-17241 GCA_964576725.1 uncultured Phycisphaeraceae bacterium | reverse complement strand
GTCTCGCCGCGCTGGAAGAGGGCGCTGCCGTGCGGGCGGGCGAAGACGCCCACGTGCATCTCGAGGGGGCGGATCTCGTCGAGCTTGCGGCCGTCGGCGCGGATCTTCTTATCGACGATCAGCTTGCGGGTGACCTTCTTCTCGAGCGTGCGGAAGGCCTCCTTGGCCCACTTGCGACGCTCTGCGGAGACGGTGTACTCCTCGTAGGTGCCGCCCGAGTTCTCCTGGAAGTGCTTCTCGAGGAGCGCGTCGCGGATCTCGCCGACCTTGTCGCCGCGATCGTGCTTGCCCTTGATCTGGCGCGCCTTGGTGAGCTCCTTCTCGCACTCTTTCTTGACGAGGGCGGTGATGTCGTCGGGGGGCAGCATGGGGGTCCACTCGGTGACCTCCTGGCCGCACATCTCCTGGAGCTCTTCGAGCATGTCGAGGATGATCTCGATCTGCTCGTAGCCGAACTCGATGGCCTCGAGCATCTCTTCGTCGGGGACCTCGGCGGCGCCGACTTCGATCATGTTCATGCCGTCGCGGTGGCCCGAGAGGACGAGATCGATGTCGGAGTACTCGAGCTGGGTGACGGTGGGGTTGACGACGAGCGCGTAGCCCTCGTCGGTGTGGATGCGGCCGACACGGACGGTGGCGAGGGGGCCCTCGAAGGGGGCGTTGGAGATCGAGAGGGCGGCGGCGGCGCCGACGGAAGCGAGCACGTCGGAGTCGTTTTCGCCGTCGTGGCTCATGACCCAGCACTGGAGCTGGACCTCGTCCACGAAGCCGTCGGGGAAGAGCGGACGGATCGGGCGATCGATCATCCGCATGGTGAGGACTTCCTTCTCGTTGGGAGCGCCCTCGCGCTTGCGGAAGCCGCCCGGGAACTTGCCGGCGGCGGGGAGCTTCTCGCGGTAGTCGACCTGCATGGGGAAGAAGTCCAGGCCCGGGCGGGGCTTGGAGCGGACGCAGGAGCACATGACGGTGGTCTCGCCGTAGGTGACGAAGACGCAGGAGGTGGCGAGCTTGGCGACCTTGCCGGTCTCGATGCGCATAGTGCGGCCACCGATCTCGCGCTCGACGCTGTGGGTCGAAATCATGAAGACCTTCTTCGGATAGTGCGGGCCTGTGCCGGGCGCTCACGTCCGCGCCGTCGGCGACCTGCCCGTGGCGGCACGCGGCGCGGATCCGAAGGGGCAGGGGGCGGCGTGCTCGCTGCTCTCGTGGGAGCAAGCAGGACGCCCGATGCCGTCGCAGATCGCACGGCCCGCGCGGACCGCCGGTTCAGAAACGAAAACGGGCCGGTGTCAGCAAAGACACCGGCCCGGAGGAGTTACTTGCGGAGGCCCAGTCGCTCGATGAGCTTCTGGTACCGGGTGTTGTCGACCTTGCGCAGGTACTGCGTCAGGCGGGAGCGACGGGAGACTTTGCCCATCAGGCCCCGGCGGGTCGAGTAGTCGTGCTTGTGCACCTTCATGTGCTCGGTGAGCGCCTTGATCTCGGCGGTCAGAACGGCGACCTGGACCTCGGGGGAGCCGGTGTCGCCCTCTTTGGTCGCGTACTCGGAGATGATCTGTCGACGTTGATCTTCGGAGATCGCCATATGCTCGAACCGTCCAACAAGGTGCATAAGAAGGGTGCGCCACCCCGGCTCACGGGCCGGGACGCAAGGTGGGGATAGTAGACACGCCCCCGGGCCCGGGCAAAGCACTCTCCTGCAGGGGATCGCACGTCCACGCCGCCAGCCCCGCTGCCGACCCGAAATCCGGGCCTTACGCGCTGCGCACCCCAGATGTGCGGGTGCCGTGGCGACCCGGTACCCTGCCGATATGCGTATTGCCAGCCGCCTCGACGCCCTGAAGCCCTCTGCCACCCTCGCCGTTGCCGCCCGGGCCGCCGAACTGCGTGCTCAGGGGGTCGACGTGCTCTCGTTCGCAGCAGGCGAACCCGATTTCAAGACGCCCGGGCCCATAGTAGAGGCTGCAAAATCGGCCCTGGACGCCGGCAAGCACGGGTACGGCCCCGTGCCGGGGACACCAGAAGCGCGCTCGGCGATCGCCCAGAAGCTCATCCAAGAGAACGGGATTACGGGCATCACCAGCGATCATGTGGTGCTCTCTTCGGGGGGCAAACACTCCCTTTACCAGCTCTTTCAGGCCCTCCTTGACGGCGAAGGGGCCAACGAGGTGGTCCTGCCGACGCCGGCCTGGGTGAGCTACCGGCCGCAGATCGAGCTGGCGGGCGGGGTCGTCGTCGAGCTCCCCACCACCGCTGCCAGCGAGTTCAAAGTGACTCCCGACGAGCTGCGGGCTGCGATCACGCCGAACACCAAGCTCTTCGTGCTCAACTCGCCCTCGAACCCGTGCGGGACGATGTACACACCCGAGGAGCTGCGAGCGCTGGCAGAGGTGATCGAGGTGGCCGGCGCGTCGGTCGCGCCCCAGCTCATGGTTATCTCCGACGAGCTTTACGAGAAGATCGTGTACGGGGGGATCGATTTCCTCTCCTTCGGAGCCATCGAGGGTGTCCGCGAGCGGACGATCACGGTGAACGGGCTCTCCAAGGCGTACGCGATGACCGGCTGGCGGGTGGGTTACTTCGCGTGCCCGGGCGCGTTCGGCTCGGAGCTGGCCAGCGCCGTGAAGAAGCTCCAGAGCCAATCGACGACGAGCATCCCCACATTCGTCATGCCGGCGGTCGTGACCGCGATCCAAGAGTGCGCGGGCGAGGTCGCTGCGATGCGCGACGCGTTCGCCCAGCGTGCCAAGATCGCGCACGAGGGGATGGCTGGCATCCCGGGCGTTGTGTGCCCGAAGCCCACGGGCGCGTTCTACCTCTTCCCCGATATCTCGGCCCACTTCGGCAAGACCTCGGCGGGCGGGGCCTCGGTGCGCTCGGGCATGACCTTCGCCCAGGCACTCCTGGACGAAGCGCACGTCGCGGTCGTCCCGGGTGAGGCGTTCGGCACGGGCGGGGAGCGGTGCTTCCGGTTCAGCTTCGCCTGCTCGGAGGAGCAGATCCGCGCCGGCATCGAGCGCATAGCCGGTTTTATCGCGGGCCTATCGGGCTGACGCGTCTTTTTCTCAGGCGGTGCGCGAAGTGCCCGGTGGGTTCTCGTCGGTAGAGACGTGGGTGCGATGCCGCGCCCCGATGACGAACCGAACCCACGGAGCCATACCCATGCGACCCATGACCGCCCGCTGCCTCGCCCTTGCACTCGCCTGCGCCGCAGGCGCGCCCGCGTTTGCAGACAACTCGTTCGAGCCCATCGCCGGAGCCCCGGGCACCTACAACCTCGAATTCGAGGGCGGGCCGCTCAAGAGCTACCTTGAGATGCTCCAGGAGACGATGCGCGGCAAGGCCGCCTTCGTGATCCCGCAAGGCGCCAGCTCCGTGCTGCTCCCGGAGCTGAGCATGGAGAACGTCACCTTCGCCTCCGCGGTCGAACTCGTCCCGATGCTGACGAGCGCCTCCTACGAGTTCGTGCCGGAGACGGAGGTGGACAATTACTTCTACCACGAGAGCGAAGAAGAGCCCGCGCCCGTGCTCGTCTTCCGTGCGCCCGACTCCAACGCGCCGCGGTACGCCCGGACCATGATCGCGAGCCTCGAGTTCCCCGGGGGCACGATCGGCTCGTACGTCGAGGCGCTGAAGGCGGCGGGGGCCGAGGGTAAAATCGCGCTGACGGGCGACCCCGACGCGCTGCGGATCGAGAAGGTATCGCTGAAGGACGTGACGCTCGAGGCCGCCACAAGGCTCGTCGACGACATCCGGCAATCGAAACCCAACAGCGAAGCGATCGCGGAAGTAGACGACCACGACGGGCTGTACATGGTGCACGTGCGCACCGCCCGACGGAGCATCGGAACCGAGTCGCGTGTGTGGAGCCTGCGGCAGTCGATCGGCCTCGGCATGGACGCCGACACCATGCTGAGCGCGATCGAAGCGGGCGTAGCGATGACCGACGGCGTCGCCAACGCGGAGATCTCATTCCACGAGCCCACTTCGCTGCTCATCGTGGTCGGCGAGCGGCCTGCACTCGAGCTGATCGATTCGATCCTCCTCGGCCTCGACCGCTCGGCGCGCGACGCATCGGCGACCTCTTCTCCGCTGGACACGATGCGCCAGGTGCTGGGCATGCTGCAACGCAGCACCGAGCGCACAGCGCAACGCATCGATGGTGCGCGGGCGCGCATGATCGAGGCACAACAGAGGGCAGACGAGCTCCGCGTCGAGTTCGCCGGCTCGGGGAAAGAAGTGGGCTCGCGCGAGTGGATGGAGTTCGACCTCGCCCAAGGCCGGGCGGTTGCGCGGGCGACGGAGATGGAACTCCTGCTCAACGATCTCACCCAGCGGCTCGAGGGCATCGAGATGCGCAGGCTGCAGCTCTCGGTGCTCATCGAGGAAGTCGAAGCGGGCGAGGCGCAGCCGCTGAGCTTCGAGATCCTGATGAGCGAATTCGGTCAGGCCGCGGACTCCGAGTAACACGCACAGGCCTGAACCCGCACAATGCCGCACCAGGCGCGCGATCCGGAACCCGCAGAGACGACCGATTCGACTCGGTCGCTTTGCGTGCGCGTGGCAGCGGGAGACGAGTCCGCCTTCGGCGATTTCTACGAGCAGTGGCGGCCCTTTGTGGAAGGGCGACTGCGAAAGTCCGTGCGCACGGGCGAGATCGAGGACACGCTGCAGGAGGTCTTTATGCGTGTGATCACAGGGCTTCCGAAGCTCGAGACCGAGTCGGCGATCGGGGCTTGGCTCGCGACGGTATCCCAGCGGTGCGCCGTCGATACGCTGCGCAGGCGCCAACGCTTCGAGCGCTCGACGCGCGAGCCGAGGCCGCAAAGAACCGCTGCAACCGAAGCGTCGACAAGCGATGACCTGACACGTGCGCACACCCTGCTTCGAGAAGCGGAGGGTGATCTGCGGAGCATGATCGAAGCGCGCATCCGCTTCGGCTGGACGCTCGACCGCATCGCCCGCGCTTTCGGCATCACACCCTCCGCGGTCGACGGGCGCATCGGCAGGCAGATGAACAGATTCCGCAAGAGCATCGAGAGTGAGAAGACACCATGACGCACAGAAGCGACCCCACTCTTGACGCGCTGCTTGCCTCGGTGCGGTCCACGCGGGAGAAGCGCCGCCGCAGAAGAGACGCCGTGATCGCGCTCTCGAGCGTCTCTTGCGTTGCCATCGTCGCGCTGCTCACCCTACGCCTCGGCGGGCCCGGTTCCCCCGCCGCGCCAACGCCCCCACAGCCAAGCCCCGGACCGATCGCCAAGACGGCGCAGCAACCAAGCGAGCACGCAGATCCTGAGACCGCGGACGGCCAACTCGAGACGCTGCGCATCGTGCGCACGGGCGCTTCGCGCACGGGGCTGATCCGCGTGGCGCAACAGGCCGGTCCCGAGCGCGTCGAGCGGCTCACCGACGAGATGGTGCTCGAGAAGCTGCGCTCACTCGGCAAGCCCGCGGGGATCATCCGTGTGGGGAACCGTGTGTATCTCGATGCGCCGTGGCTGCAAGCCAACGCGGGCACGCCGAGCGAGACGAGCCCCATGCCCGGCGATGGCGGGGTGTAGCAGACCAACTGGGCCTTACACACCCCCCCACTTCTTGAACGCGTGGGGGTCCTGGGCCTTCTTCTCTTCGAGCCGCTTGATGACCGAAGCGGGGACCATCGAACTCAGCACCGAGAGGTCGTCGCCCATGGCCGTCACCTGGCGGATGAGGGTCGACGAGGTGTAGGCGAAGCTCGTGCCGGCGACGACGAAGGCGGTTTCGATCTGGGCCACCTCGCGGTTGGTGATGGCCTGCTGGATCTCGTACTGGACGTCGGTGAGGTTGCGTATGCCGCGGAGCAGGGCGTTGCCCCCGCACGAGCGTGCGAAGTCCACGGTGAGCCCCTCGAAGATGCGGACCTCGACCTCCGCACCGTCGGGCTCGTCGCGCACGAGGGCGTCGACGAGCTCTTGCAGCATCGAGGCCCGCTCGTCGATGGTGAAGAGCGTCTTCTTCTCTGGGTTGTGCCCGACGCCCGCGATGACGCGATCGAAGAGCGTGCGCCCGCGGCGGATGACATCGAGGTGGCCGAAAGTCGGCGGGTCGAACGAACCGGGGTAAACGGCCGCGTGAGATTTGGTCGGCATGCGTGATCCTCGCAGGCAGGGCACGACGCGCAGGCCCGAGAAGAGCGGGCCCAGCACGGAGATGAGTCCATAAAGCCTACCCCAAAGCGCACAGCCGGCCGCGCCGGTCGCCCGCGCTCGTTCAGCACCCAAGCACGCGCTTGCGGGGCGAGCAGACGGATCGGAAAATTGGGTGTTGATCCCCTCCCTGGTTCATCCCGCGTCGGATCCTCCCCCGGCGCGGGGTTTTTAACTCCCCGCCTCCTTGGTGCGCACAAGAGCCCGCGCCCGGTCGAATACCAGGCGCGGGCTCTGTGATTTTTTGAGCGAGTTATGCCGTGTGATCAGGCCAGCACGGGGGCTGCGGGGAAGTCGACCTCGGTCTGGTTCACGTGGTTGACGTAGTTGGTGTAGGTGTTGAGCGTGAAGAGGACGAGCACATCGATGACGCTCTCGTCGGTGTAGCCCGCGGCCTTGAAGTTCTCGAGGTCGGCGTCCTCAACAAAGCCGCGGGTCTCGACGAGCCTCCGGGTGAAGGCCGCCAGCGCGTCGATGGAGTCGTCTCCGGTGCTCTGCCCCGAACGCAGCGCCACGGTCTGGTCTTCGCTCAGGCCCGCCTTGGTGCCGAGCATCGTGTGGGCGGCCACGCAGTAGTCGCAGGAGTTGAGCTCGCCGACCACCAGAGCGACGGCCTCCTTCTGCGCGTCGGTGAACTTAGAGTGCCCGAGAGCACCGGCGATGCCGAGGTAGGTCGCGAGACCGGTCGGCGAGTTGGCCATGCTCTTGAATAGGTTGATGGGCATGGCCTTGAGGGGGCCGTCGAAGGCCTCCTTGGCGGGACCGGTGGCGTTGGCGGGATCGACGACGTTGAGGCGTGCCATAGGTGGCTCCTTGCGTGGCCCATCGGGGCCCTTTGTGTGAAGAATCCGCAGCGTGTGTGTGCAGGGCGGGTTCAGATGATGCGGGCGGGTTTGTGCACCGTGCGCGGTGCTCGCCCGTGGAGTATCGTCCTTTCGGCGGACGCCCGAGTGTTCGGGGCCGGCCGTTTCGGACCCCAAGCGAACCGCCGTGGGCCGGGGCGTATTCCGTATTCCTGAACGATTGTTCAGAAAGGCGGCGGGAATGTTCGACGTCACGCTCACCGGAGACGGGCCCCGCGACAACGCGAGCGATATCGGCCCCCTGGACTGCTCGGACCGGCCCGAAACACTCACGCGCATGGACATGCACTGCCATTCGTGGGCGAGCTCGGCGCCCGTGAACGCGGCCATCGGCTTCCTGGACATGCCCGAGTGCTACTCGCCCCCCGAGAAGGTCTACGACCAGGCCATCGCACGCGGGATGGACCTCGTCACCATCACCGACCACGACACGATCAAGGGGGCGCTCGAACTCGCAGAGCGCGGGTTCCAGAACTTCGTCATCGGGCAGGAGGTCACGGTCTTCTTCCCCGAGGACCACTGCAAGCTGCACGTGCTCGTCTGGGACCTCACGCCCGAGCTCGACGAAGAGCTCAACACCCTGAACCTGCGCGAGGACGTCTACGCCTTCGCCGACTGGCTCGCCCAGCACAACCTCCCCCACTCCTTCGCCCACCCGCTTTACATCCAGAACGGCAAGCTGACGCCCTGGCACCTTGAGCGCGCGTCCTTGCTCTTCAAGGGATGGGAACTCCTCAACGGTGCGCACTCGGGGTCGCATAGGCGCGTCGTCGAGCGGTACCTGAGCGCTCTCACGCCCGGGCGCGTGCAAGAGCTCGCGCAGCAGCACAACCTCCGGCCGCGCTGGTCGCGGGTGTGGCACAAAGCGCACACCGGCGGTTCGGACGACCACGGCCTGCTGAACATCGGCCGCGCGTGGGCGGGTGTCGTGGGCGATCACGGCGACAAGATCACCGACCCGCGCGAGTTCCTGCGCCGGGTCATGGCGGGCCGGTCCGTCGTGGGCGGGACGGGCGGGCACGCCTCGCTGCTCGCGCACCAACTCGCGACCGTCGCCTGCAACTGGGTCGGCCGGCGTGCGCCGAGCGCTCAGGGCCCGCGCGCCCGGTACATCACCTCGAAGCTGGTCCGCTTCGCGGGCGTGGACGTGCCCAAACCCTCGAAGGTCGCGCTGCTCTTCGACGAGGGCAAAAGGCGGCTCCTGCTCCGCAAAAAGAAGTCGCTCCCGGTCGTCGAGGCGCTGCGCTCCGAGATGGAGCCGGTGCTCGAGAAGTACCCCGACCTGCGCGCGAACCTCGACCCTTCAACATGGGCCAGCGGCGCGCCGATCTCGAACCACGAGCGCATGGCGCAGTTCGCCGACGAACTCTGCACCGCGCTCTCGGCATCGATGGCGACGGGGGCAGTCCGGTCGATCCGCGAGCGCGACAAGCTCGGCATCGTCGACCACCTCATCAGTTACCTCATCGTGCACGTGGCCCAGCTGCCCTACCTCTTCTCACTCTTCCATCAGAACAAAGAACGCAACATGCTCGAACAACTCGAGCACGACGCGGCCCCCGCGGGCAGCGGCGTCAGCGTCCTGGAGAGATCGATGCGCATTAGCCTCTTCACCGACACGCTCGGAGACGTCAACGGCGTCTGCCGATTCATCCAGAACGTCGCGCACCAGGCGAACGTGACAGGCCGCGATCTGCAGGTGATTACCTCGACGACCTTCGAGACGCCCCGCTGGGACAACATCTTCAACTTCAAGCCCGTCTTTGCGACCAAGATGCCCAAGTACGAGCAGCTCGAGATGGTGCTCCCACCGCTTATGAAAATCCTGCGGCACGTCGACGAGCACCAGCCCGACGTGATCCACATTTCGACGCCCGGCCCCGTCGGGCTCATCGGCTTCCTCGCAGCGAAGATGCTGCGCGTGCCGGTCCTGGGCGTCTACCACACCGACTTCCCCGCCTACATCGACCGCATGTTCGACGACCACGGCTTCACGCGCATGACCGAGTGGTACATGCGGTTCTTCTACGAGCCGTTCCGCTCGATCTTCACGCGCTCCGAGGACTACGTCGACGCGCTCGTGGAGCACGGGATGCCCCGCGACAAAATGGTGGCACTCATGCCGGGGCTCGAGACGGCGAAGTTCAACACGGGGTTCAAAGACGAGTCGATCTGGAAGAAACTCGAGGCCGAGGGGCTGAGGGGCATCGGCGAGGAGGGCGTGCGCGTGCTCTACGTCGGGCGCGTCAGCGTCGAGAAGAACATGCCCATGCTCAACCAGATCTGGAAGCGCATCTACAAAGCCTGCACCGAGCAGGGTGTATCGGCGCAGCTCGTCGTCGTCGGCGACGGCCCCTACCGCAAGACCATGGAGGCCGAGCTCGAGGGGATGGACGCGCACTTCCTCGGGTTCCGCCACGGGCGCGAGCTCTCGACGATCTACGCCTCCGCCGACATATTCTGCTTCCCCTCCACGACCGACACGCTCGGGCAGGTCGTCATGGAGTCGCAGTCCTCGGGCCTGCCTGTATTCGTGACCGATCAGGGCGGCCCCAAGGAAGTCGTCGAGCACGGGACCACGGGGTACGTGCTCTCGCACGAGGACCCCGATGCCTGGGTCGAGCGGATGACCGAGGTCATCGTCGACCACGAGAAACGCCGGGCGATGGGCGTGGCCGCTGCCGACAGCATGGAGCAGTACGACATCGCGCACTCGTTCGAGCACTTCTGGAAGGTGCACACCGAGGCGTGGCACGAGCACCTGGCAACCCTGGGGATCACGCCCAAGCCGGGCGAGGATCGCACAGAGGTGGGCGCGGGCGTCTGAGCCCCGCCGTCAGCCGGAGCGGGACTTCCGCTCGGCGCGCCTGGCGCGGAAGAACTCACGCAGCAGCTGGGCGGACTCCTCGGCGAGCACGCCTGCGATGGGCGTCACGCGGTGGTTGAGGCGCTCGTCCTCGGTGAGCCGGTACAGCGAGCCGCACGCGCCGGCCTTGGGGTCGCTCGCCCCGTACACAAGGCGGTCCACGCGCGCGTTCACCACGAGCCCCGCGCACATCGGGCACGGCTCGAGTGTTACGACCAGCGTGCACCCTTCGAGGCGGAAGTCGCTTGCCCGGCGGCAGGCTTCGCGCATCGCGTGGAATTCCGCGTGCCCCGCGGGATCATGGGCGTGCTCGCGGTCGTTGACACACGCGCTCAGGATCTCACCCGTCTCGGTGCGATACACGATCGCGCCGACGGGTACCTCGCCGGCTTTCGCAGCACCGGCTGCGAGTTCGAGCGCTCGCCGCATCATGGCGATGTCCGTCTCGGTCGCTGCGCTCGGGTTCGGGGGGCTCATGCCTCCATGTCCCCGTCGGTGCCACGGGCGCTGGGGCCGGCGATCAGGCTGGCGGGCACGTACTTCATCAGCACGAGGCCGAACTCGAAGAGGATGTAGAGCGCCCCGCCGAGGGCGATCATCGAGAACGGGTCGGCGGGCGTCAGGATCGCCCCGAGCACAACGCAGGCGAAGAAGATGATCTTGCGGTAGGGCGTGAAGCTCTCGGGCTCGAAGATCCCGGCCCAGCGCGAGAGCAGCATCGCGATGGGGAGCTGGCTCGAAACCGCGAAGACGATCGCGAGCAGAAAGACGAGCGACATGTACTCGCCGATGCGGAACTCCTGGGCCATGCCCGTCGAGCCGTAGACGCTGCCGCTCAGGATCTCGCCATCGGGCGCCATGACCCGAAGCTGGTTGGTTTGCCCGTCGAGCCACATGCTGCCCGCGGGGGCTCTGCCCTCCTCGAAATCCTTGGTCGTGGGAGAGGCCTCGAGTATGGGCAGAGACGGGAGCGCGACCCCCTCGGGCATCGGCGAACGGTCGATCGTGCGATCGATGAGCGAGGCGTTGAAGCCCACCAGAAACGTCAGCGAGACGGGGAGCAGAACCTTGTAAAGAAAGACCATGCCCGCTGCGGTGAGGAGGACCGAGAGAGGCAGGAGGAAGTAGACGAAGCGCCGCTCGGCGGCGTACAGCCCCGGCGCGACGAAGAGCCAGACCTGGAGCAAGATCCAGGGGGTGCCGATCAAGGCCGCCGAGATCAGCGCTACCTTCATATACGCGAGGAAGGGATCGAGCGGGCTCGTTGCCAGCAGCGTGTCCGGCTGGCCCGCTGCGGTCAGGGCGTCGAAGGCAGGCTGGGCGAGAAAGCCGATGAGCGGCTTCCCGAAGATGAGCGCCACGAGGAACACCGGCACTACCCCGAGCAATACGAGGATCAGCCTGCGTCGGAGGTCGTCGAGATGGTCGCCGAACGACATGACGGCGGACTCGGTTTGGGGGCGCATCGGTGCTCTCTGTTCGGGTATTGGACGGCACAGCGGTCGCCCTCGACGAGAACGATAGCGGTGACGGAGCCCGCGCGCTGATTTTTGTGGGATCGTGCCGGCACGGGCCACTTTGCGCGTCCCAACTAAGAGCTATGCCCGACCGCACCTCCAAACCCCACCGGCGACCCAACCTGGCGCTCCACGCTGCAGGCCAGCCCCACGACGCCGAAGCGCAGTCGCGGGCGGGTGCGTTGTGGATGGCGCACCGCCGGTGGGTGGCGGCCTTGTTGCTCGCCCACAAGTCGCGCGAGACGGAGCTCGAGGACCTGCTGCAAGAGGTCGCCGTCCGCGTGGTGGCGCACGTCGATGAGCTGCGTGACCCGCGAGCGACGAAGGCCTGGCTGCGCACGGTCGCACTGAACGTCGCGCGGACCGACGGTCGCAAGCAGACCGTCCGCCGGGAGCACAAAGAGGGCGTGACGCTGCACATCGCCCAGACAAACGAGCGAGAAGCGCCGGCGCCTGTGAGCGATCGGGGCGCGATCCTGGAGGCGGCACGCGCGCTCCCGGAGGCCTACCGCGAGCCGCTGATCCTCCGCTCGCTCCGCGGCATGAGCTACAAGCAGATCGCCGACACGCTGGGCGTGCCCGTCACGACCATCGAGACGCGCCTCGTCCGCGCCCGGCGCATGCTGCGCGAAGCACTCGAACCCCGGACGAATGGCACACCATCAACCGATTCCCCCGCACGCCCCCCCACCGATGAGGAGGCTCAGCCATGAACGACCACACCAACGACCACAACCCGCGCCCCAGCGAGTCGTACGAGCCGACGCGCGAGGACGTGCTCATCGGGCGCGTCGTCGACTCCGAGGCCAGCACGCAAGACTGGGACGAGCTCGAGCACCTCGCCGGCACCGATACGGGCGTTTGGGCGCGGCTCGGCCGGGCCCAGAAAGCGCACGCGGGGCTCCGCTCCGCCGTCGAAGACGCCATCGCGGTCGCCGAACTCATCGACCTGCCCGAGGCCACCCGCCCGCGCATGCCGCTGGGCCTGCGCCTGACCACGTACACAGGCTGGGTCGCGGCGGCCGCCTTGCTCATGATGATCCTCATCCCAACCAGCGGCGTGGACCGCACGGGCCGGAACACCCTCGACCAATCGGCGAGCTTCGCCAACATCCCCGCGCTGCTCTCGCGCGCCTCGCCCGAGGAGGCCTACTCGCAGTACGTGGCGAGCGGTCTCGTGGAGGGGAGTGTTGTGGGCGAGATGCCCACGATCGTCCTTGAAGAGCGTGCCATCCCGGGCGAGGACGTGAAAGAGGTCTTCCTCGTCCGCCGGGTCGTCGAGCGCCACCGGATGGACCGCCTGCCCGCCTTCGCCGTCGCCACCGACGAGCACGGCCGGCTGGCGTTCGTCCCCGCCGAAGCGCTCGCCCCGGCGATCGCCCCCGAACCAGTCGAGCGCACCGCGCCCGCCACCCCCGAGCCGAACACCCCCCCGAACCCCCTCGGCGACGCTTTCTGAGCACGCCCGAGCACTCCACAACCCTCCACGCAAAACGACCGGCACACACCCTGCTCGATCACAACGAGTCCTGCCGTGAAAGGTAATCCCATGATCCGAACACTCTCCATCGCTTGCGCCGCCGCCCTGCTCATGCTCAACGCCGGCAGCGCCCACGCCCAGACCACCTCGACCACGACCATTTCCAAGGGAGACGGGCCCACGATCACCCTCACGGTGACGAACGGCGATCCCGCACTGACCGTGAACGGCGAGCGCGTCAAGCTGCCCAACACCGCCGAGGACTGGGAGCGCTTCGCCTACACCAACGACGAAGGCGAGCTTGTCTTTGTTGTTGTACGCGACGGCAACGAGTACAGCCTCCAGTTCGGCGATCAGACGATTTCTGCGGGCAACCCCGACCTCGCGCTCCCGCAGATCGAGCGTTTCCTCGGCTCCGACCTGGACATGGATATGGACCTGGACTGGGAGCTGATGATGCCGCGGGCACCGCGCCCCGCGCTCGCACCCGCCGCCCCGATCGCACCCCAGCCTCGGGTGATGATCGGCGTCCGCCTCTCGAACGAGGCCCCCGGCGAGATCGCGGCCCTCGGGTTCACGCCCGAAGAGGCGACGCGGGTCGTGTGGATCGCGCCGGGCGGCCCCGCGGAACGCGCTGGCCTTCAGGCCGACGACATCATCGTTGGTGTGGCCGGGAACAAGGCGGGCAACGCCGAGCGCCTGCGTGACGTGCTCGCCAAGCGTGAAGCGGGCGAGACGATCGAGCTGGTCACGGTCCGCGGCGATCAGATCATCCGCCGGGAGCTCACCCTCGCACCCTTCGATGGCAACGCGTTCGGCGTGGGCCAGAACATCCCCGAAGAGGTGGTCGAACTCGAAGTCGAACTCACCGATCTCGACGACCACCTCTCGCTCATGAAGAAGCAGCTCGCCGAAGCACGGAAGATGATCGCCCAGGCCGAGGGCGACCACCTCGTGGAACTCGCCGAGAAGATCCGCGGCCAGAGCGAAGAGATCGCCGAGCTCAGCCGCCTCCGCGCCGAACTCTCGGCGCAGCTCCGTGCACTCACCCAGCGTGACGCCCGCACCCAGGGCGGCCAGCTCCTCCTGCGCAACGGGCAGGGTCGCGGCGGCGAGCAGGTCCTGCGATTCCCGGGCGGCGAGGCGCGCATCTTCATCGAGGGCGACGGCGACATGCCCTTCGCCATCGTCGAGGGACTCGAGGGCATGGCCTTCGACTGGGCCGAAGCGCTCGAGGGCGAGATGCCCGAGGGCGTTGCGGAGATGGTGATGGGCCTCCTCGAATCCGCGATGGACGGCGAGTTCGGCGAGATGTTCGCGGACATCGAGGAGGATGTTCAGGAGCTCGTCGTGGAAGGTTTCGACGTCGCTGAGGAGCGCATGGACGAGATCGAGGAGCGTCTCGAAGCGACCGAAGAGCGACTCGAACGCATCGAAGACCTGCTCCTGCAGTTCCTTGATCGCCTCGATAAGTCCGACGGATAACCGCGACGAAGTACCGCCGATTTACCGCCACAGACCAACCGGGTGATTCTCCCGACGGCCCCGCTCGCACGCGGGGCCGTTGTCGTATTGCATTTCCTCCGGGACGCGTCAGCCCCACAGGATTTCGAGACGGGGGCGGATCGGCCTGCTAGTTTTTGTGCATGGAACTGACCACACTGAAGCAGTTCCGGGAGGTCGCACGCGTCGGGCATATGACGCGCGCAGCGGAGACGGCGGGCGTAAGCCAGCCTGCGCTCTCCGCGATGGTGAAGAAGCTCGAGTCCGAACTCGGAGCCGAACTCTTCCACCGCACATCGCGCGGCGTTGAACTCACCGACGCCGGCAAGGTCTTTCTCGTGCACGCCGAGGACGCGATCCGCGCTTCCGAGTCGGGCGTGCAGGCCGTCCGCGAGCTTGTCGGCCTCGAACGCGGGCAGGTGCGTGTCGGCGGCGGCGCCACAGCCACGACGTACCTCTTGCCCGGCGCGATCAGTGATTTCCGCTCCGAACACCCGGGCGTGCGGTTCTACATACGCGAGTCCGGGTCCCGCGCCGTGGCCGAGGCCGTCCGCTCGGGCGAACTCGATCTCGGGGTCGTGACCAGGCCGCTCGGCGGGAGGCTCGAGCAGGATCTCAACGTGATCCCCCTCGCGGAAGACGAGCTGCGACTCATTGCGCCGCCCGGGCACGCTCTGCACGGCGCCTCCGCCTTCTCGTGGAGCCAGCTCGAGGGCGAGGCGATCGTTGCTTTCGAGGCGGGCTCCGCGGTGCGGACGCTCATCGACTCCGAGGCCCGCCGGGCCGGCATCGAGCCCGTGGTGGCCATGGAGCTGCGCTCGATCGAGTCCATCAAGCAGATGGTCGCTTCGGGTGTGGGTGTGGGCTTTGTCAGCCGATTCGCGCTGGGCAAAGCCGACGGCGCGAGCTGCGCCGACGGCCCGATCACACGCGACCTGGCCATCGTCGAGCCACTCGATCACCCCCAGAGCACGGCGGCGGCAGGGTTCTGCAAGAAGCTCCTCGCACGCAAATAAGCCCCATTCAACCAATAATCTACATCTATTAAAGACACCCAAGCGATTGATTGGATTCATGTCGCCCCGGGCGCTCTACTTGTGCAGTTCCGCATCCCCGCACACTCATCCAGGAGCACTCCATGCCCAGCAACCCCTTCAACAGCAGAAAGACGCTCAGCGTTAACGGCACCGAGTACACCTACTTCGACATCGGTGTGCTGGCCGAGCAGGGCATGGGCGACATCGCCAAGATGCCCTTCTCGATCCGTGTGCTCCTGGAGGCGATGCTCCGCAACGTCGACGGCTTCGTGGTCACGAACGACGATGTCTCTCAGCTCGCCGGCTACGACGCCAAGGCGGTCCAGCGCGTGGAGATGCCCTTCATGCCCGGCCGGGTGGTGCTGCAGGACTTCACGGGCGTGCCCTGCGTGGTTGACCTGGCTGCGATGCGCGACGCGATGAAGAACCTGGGCGGCGATCCCGCGTTCATCAACCCCGAGGTCCCGTGCGATCTGGTCATCGACCACTCGGTGCAGGTCGACGACTTCGCCACCCGCGTGGCCCTCACGATCAACGCCCAGAAGGAGTTCGAGCGCAACAACGAGCGTTACCAGTTCCTCAAGTGGGGCCAGCAGTCGCTCGACAACTTCCGCGTCGTCCCCCCCGCGACGGGCATCGTGCACCAGGTCAACCTCGAATACCTCGCCCGCGGCGTGCTCACCAAGGGCGTTGACGGCGCCACGCACGTCTTCCCCGATTCGCTCGTCGGCACCGACTCGCACACCACCATGATCAACGGCCTGGGCGTCGTCGGCTGGGGCGTGGGCGGCATCGAGGCCGAGGCCGTCATGCTGGGCCAGCCCGTCTACATGCTCACACCCGAGGTCATCGGCTTCCGACTCACAGGCAAGCTCCCGCAGGGCGCGACAGCAACCGACCTCGTGCTCACCGTGACGCAGATGCTCCGCGAGCGCGGCGTGGTCGAGAAGTTCGTCGAGTTCTTCGGCCCCGGTATGGCCGAGCTCTCGCTCCCCGACCGCGCGACCATCGCCAACATGGCACCCGAGTACGGCGCGACCATCGGCTTCTTCCCCATCGATAGCGTCACGCTCGATTACCTGCACCTCTCGGGCAAGACCGAGGACGAGATCGCCCTCACCGAGGCGTACGCCAAGGCCAACCACCTCTGGTGGGACGCCCAGACCCCCGAGGCGAACTTCACCGATGTGCTCGAGCTCGACCTCTCGACGGTCGTCCCCTCTCTTGCTGGCCCCAAGCGTCCGCAGGACCGCATCCTGCTCACCGACATGAAGCCGCGCTTCCATGAGGTACTCGAAGCGCCCGTGGGTCCGCAGGGTTTGGGCTTCGACGCCGCCCAGCGTGAGGCCTCCATCGAGGTCGAACTGACCGAGGCCTCGCACCCCGCCGAGCCGGGCCAGAAGGTCACGCTCAGCAACGGTTCGGTGGTCATCGCTGCGATCACGAGCTGCACCAACACCTCGAACCCGGGCGTGATGGTCGCAGCGGGCCTCGTCGCGCGGAAGGCCCGCGCACTCGGTCTGACCCGCAAGCCCTGGGTCAAGACCTCGCTCGCCCCCGGCTCGAAGGTTGTCACCGAGTACTACGACAAGGCCAACCTGTCGGAGGATCTCGAGGCGCTGGGCTTCCACACCGTCGGGTACGGCTGCACCACCTGCATCGGCAACTCGGGCCCGCTGCCGCCGGAGATCGAGAAGGCGCTGATCGATTCGGGCATCGCCGCCTCGAGCGTGCTCTCGGGCAACCGCAACTTCGAAGGCCGTGTGCACCCCAACGTCAAGACGAAC
>CAZNUZ010000050.1:0-17688 GCA_964576725.1 uncultured Phycisphaeraceae bacterium | reverse complement strand
GCGTCGGACGCCTTGGTGATGACGTTGCCGGGGGGGACGGGGATGCCTGCGCCCGCGAGGAGCTCACGCCCTTGGTATTCGTGGATCTTCATGGTGCGCGGAGTATACGGATGTGCGCGCGCCTGCGCAGGGACGGGGAGGGCCCGAGTACAAAAACGAAACGACGCCCGCATGGGCGGGCGTCATCGGCGGCTCACGGGGCGTGAGCGGGGGCTTAGTACGTGGCCGAGGCGTCGACACGGCGACCGGCGCGGCGGCGGCTGTTGATGATCTTGCGGCCGTTCTTCGTCCGCATGCGGGCGCGGAAACCGATCTTGCGCTTACGCTTGATCCAACTGCGGCGGTGCGGGTAATGCATGTCGGTCTCCTGCCGATCTGGTCCGTCTCGTACATGCCCTAGTCGGGCGGGCCCCAACGGTAGGCCCCCAGCGCGAGTCGGTCCAGCGGACGCCCGCCCCGAGATTGAGATGGGCGATCCGGTGTATGGCGGTGTTGCGGCAGGGAGCTCAGGCGGGCACGCGATACGGGCCTGCGTCGTGCCTACGGGCCCGGTAAGAGGGGGGCGTGGGCGGATTTGGGCGGGATGAGCGGCGTGATTGGGGCCAGAACCCCTTGCCGGCGGTCCGTTCTGAACCGATAGTAGCGGTGTAGTCCGATGGCGGGCTGCTTCAGGCCGCGTTGGCCAAGAGGCCGTCGGGCGACACTCCTCGCGGGTGCCCCCTTCTGCAGACGGCGTCTTCGCGTGCGCGTCTTGGGTATGGAGCGCCCGAGGTTCGTCGGCGGACGGCTGGTGGCGCGGATGAGTTCCCGACGCGCGAGGGATCCGGCCGTGGTCGACCCCCAGCAACTCGCCGAGGTGCAGGAAATCCTCGGCTATACCTTCGACGAGCCCGCGTACCTTGAGCAGGCGTTGATACACGCCTCCATCGCGGACTCGCGTGTGGAATCCAACGAACGCCTCGAGTTTCTCGGCGACGCCGTCTTGGGCATGCTCGTCTGCGAGTGGCTGTACGACCGCTACGAGGCGGCGCTTGAGGGCGAGCTCACGAAGATCAAATCCGCGATCGTGAGCCGGCGTATGTGCTCGATCATCGTGGACGACCTGGGGCTCGAGCCGTACCTGGTCATCGGGAAGGGGATGCGCAGCCGGGGCTCTTTGCCCTCGTCGCTCTCGGCGGCGCTGCTCGAATCGATCATCGGCGCGATCTATCTCGATGCGGGTATCGATCGTGTGCGGTCGTTCTTGATGCCGTTGCTCGAGCCGCACATCGAGCGCGTTGCTCGGAGCGGGCACCAGCAGAACTTCAAGAGCGTGCTGCAGCAGCACGCGCAGCAGGTCTTCGAGGCGACACCGGAGTACGTGCTGCTCGACGAGAAGGGCCCGGATCACGCCAAGTGCTTCGAGGTGCGCGTCGAGGTGATCGGTCGTGCGTTCCCCGCGCGGTGGGCGGGCTCGAAGAAGCAGGCGGAGCAGCTCGCGGCCCTCGCGTGCCTGCGCGAGCTCGACCTGATCGAGCACGACGAAGAGGGCGCAGAGATCGTCAGCGCGGACGCTCAGGGGTAACTCCTGAGCCCGGGCACGCTCGGGCTAGTCTTGGGCGGTGCGCCAGGCGCTCGGATCGAGCGCGAGGCGCCCCGGGCCGCCGGTGCGTTCCCAGCGCGAAGGAGCGTCGGGCAACGCGGGCCGGGGCCATGACTGCACGAACCCGTCTTCGTCGGTGCGCGCAAGGGCGATCCGGAAGAGGCCCAGCGCGTCGATGGCCTGCGCCTCATCGATCACGAACCCCGCCAGCCATCGGCCCTCTTCGCTCAGGCTCCAGGAGGTCTCGGTCGCGGGCGCGTTGGGCGTGTGCACGCGCGGCCTCTGCCCGCTCTCTTGCGCGCCGACCCAGAGGAGCACGCGTTCGGCCGGGTCCGCGCGTGCGCCCGGGGGGACCAGGCACTCCACGACGATCTGCCAGCGCTCGGCGTCGAGTCGGTGGATTGCTGCCCGGGTCCGGCGTGCCGAGGTGGGCGCAGGGCGCGTGCCGGCGAGGAGCGAGGCCTGGTCGAGCGTGTCGAAGAAGTCGGGGGTGGTGAAGCCCGGGGCGGAGAGCGGGAGCGGCGCGGTGACGGCGAGGACCGAGCGCTCGAGGTCGCCCGATCGGAGTACGAGTGTGTCGGAGGCGGCGCGGTCGTCAACGGGAAGGAGCAGGGTGCGCGCGGGTTCGTTGGGCGGGATCGTGACGGCGGTGCGGACGGGGCCGCGACTGCCTACGAGGGTGGCCCGGAGGCCCGCGTTGTCGGGAGCAACGACGGTCACGCGCACGCAGGGGAGGTTGTCGACGCGCGCCGCTGGCGCATCATCGCGCACCCACACAAGCGGCTCGGCGGTGCGTTCGAGCCACGCGGTCGCGGCGAGTGCGATCTCGTCGGGTCGGCCGAGCACGGCGAGCACTTCGCGCAGCAGCTCGTGGGTCTGTGCGCGGTCGACGGGCCAGATGGGCCAAGAGCCGAGCTCTGCCGGCAGTCGGAGTGTCAGGCGGGAGACGACCCGCTGGGCGAGCCTGTCGTCCGCCTGGGCGATCGCAGCGAGGGCGGCGTGCCAGCGCGCGGTTTCTGCTTCGGCCCATAGGCTCGCGCCGGGATCGATTGCAGCGATTTGCTGCGGCTTTGGTGCGGAAAAGAGCGTGGTGATCCAGGCGCGGGTGGGGTCTGCTTGCAGCGCTTGGGCGAGTTCGGCGTCGAGCGGTGCGTCGTTGATGCGATCGGGCTGGCCGGTGGGTGGCAAGACGGTGACGGTCCTGCCTGCGACCTCGATAGTGCTTGGTGATGGGCCGTCTGTTTCTACAACGAGAATCCACACGCTTGGGAGTGTGATGGGGTCGCTCGCTGTCGCGGTGCGCCAGGCGGGTGCGGGCCCGAACCACGGGTGGGCGTGGGGAGAGGCGCCGGCGACGACCAGGCGCAGCGTCTCGGTGCGCAGGCGCTGGCCGTCGGTTGTCGTGACGCGCGGGGTGGAGTCGGGCGTCCAAGCGCTGGCTGCGGCGATGAGCGGGCTCGACGGGCCCCGGACCGGCAGGAGTGGGAGCACGACGGCGCCGGCATCGTTTATGGGTGCGTGCGACCACGCGGGGACGGCCTGGGCTCGCGGAGCGATGGTGGTGATACTTGCTGGCGTGGCTTGTTGTTGCTGCGGGTCGACCGGCTGAGCGAGGGCGACACTCGCCCAGCATGCGAGGAGGGTGAGGGGTGCGCATCGGGCGCGCGTGGTGCGGGCGGTTGCTCGGGGCATAGTGTGTGATAGGTGCGTTGGGCGAAGATGGCGGTTGCTAAAACGTTCTACTTCCCTTGGCGGGTGAATTGCTGTAGTGTGAGACGTACGTATCGGGGCCATGTTCTGCCCTGGTTGGTAAAGCGTTTTACCTAGCTTGGGTGCTTTCCTCTGGGATTCGCCGGCTGGGATCTGGAGTCCTCGCATGCACGCTCGTACCGCTCTCTCTCCCCTCGCGCTGCTTCTTGCTGCCACCACTGCCCCCGCATTCGCGGGCGGCACGCCCTCCCTCCACATCACGTACCTGTGGCACATGGAGCAGCCGATCTACTGGCCCGACCAGCAGGGCTTCGGGGCCGACCGGTACGAGCGTGCGTGGCAGTCGATCACCTCCAAGAACGGCGGGCGGTTCAACCCCACGAACAATCTCAACGAGATCTTCGGGAAGCCCGATCGCTACAACGCCTACCAGTGGCGCACCTCCGACGCGATCCGCGATATGGATCATCTCCCCGAGTCGGGGGCGCAGATCTCGTTCTCCGGCGGGCTGATCGCCAACATCCAATCCTTCATCGAGGCGGGGTCGGCGGCGAGTTACCTCGGGTACCAGTCGAACTGGAACAGCCACCTTACCAACATGCGCGCAACGCCGACGAGCGGGAACGGGCCCGGTCGCGCCGACGTGGTGAACTTCGCGTTCCACCACCCGCTGTTGCCGCTCGTCTCGGACACGACCGCCCGGAAGGAGCTCGAGCTCTACCAGCACGTACACGGGCAGATCTGGGGCCCCGGTGGGTCGAACGGGCTCTTCCCCTCGGAGATGGCCTTCTCCACGCGCCTGATCCCCATCCTCGATGATCTGGACATCGAGTGGACCTTCGTGAGCGCCGAGAAGATCAGCCGGGCCTGCCCCGACTTCCCGGTGGTCTTCGGTTCGGGGGGCATCAACTGCGACCCGCCCAACCGCGCGGACCAGATCAACCCGATGGGCGAGAACTTCTTCCGCAAGTCGATCGACCGCGGCTGTTCGCCCGCTGAGGCCTACCCCCTGAGCTACACGCCGACCCGCGCGAAGTACATCGACCCCAACACGGGCGCGGTCTCGAGCGTGATCCTCATCCCCTGCGCCCAGCACCTGGGCTGGGACGACGGCTACTCCCCGCAGGGCACGGGCAACTTCAACACCATCGCTGCCGGCGCGAACGCGGGCGAGCGGCCCATGCTCATCACGCTTGCGCACGACGGCGATAACGCGTGGGGCGGCGGCAACTCGTACTACCGCGAGGCGGTCAAGAACTTCGCCAACGCTGCCACGGGCTCGGGCCACGTGATGACCGTTGTGGAGCGGTACCTGCAGGACCACCCGGTACCGACGAACGAGTTCATCCACATCGAAGACGGCGCGTGGGTCAACGCCGACGGCGACTTCGGCGCGCCGCAGTTCCTGAACTGGAACTGGCCCCCCGTCAACGCCCAGGGCGAGGTCGACATCGAGAACGGCTGGGCGGAGGACATCCGCAACTGGGCGGTCATCACCGCTGCCCAGAACCACGTCGATACCGCGGAGCAGATCGCGACCGACAACGGCCAGCCGGTGCGCATCGCGCACGTGCTCAACCCGAATTCGGGCACGCGACCCGCGGAGCGCGCGTGGCACTTCTTCCTCGGCGGGCTCAACTCGGGCTACATGTACTACGGCACCGCGGAGGATTTCGAGGTCAAGCCGACCATCGCCTCCAACGAAGCGCTCGAGCACACGCAGACCGTCATCGGGAACGCGGCCCAGGACGCCACGGGCCCCGAGATCTGGGTCCCCCAGCGGTTCCCGTGGAACCCGGGCGATATCAACTTCGGCCCCCATCTGGGCTACCAGCAGGTCAAGAACAACGGCGACTTCTACATCTGGACGTTCGTGCACGACGTCTCGGGCACCGACACGGTCACGCTCAAGTACCGCGTCGATAACGACGGCGTGAACCCGCTGGCCTCGCACGCCAACGAGGTCTTCGCCGACTCGGCCGAGGTGGGCGCGTGGCAGGAGCTGCCCATGACCGGGCGTGCGTTCCCCGCAGCGAACGTGTTCAACGATCCGAGCATCGACTTCTTCGAGATGCCGCAAGAGATCGCCGACCAGTACTTCGTGCGTGTGAACGATCTGCGTTCGGTGCACATCGATTACTACGTCGAGGCGGTGGACGCGAAGGGCAACGTGAAGCGTTCGCCGATCCAGCACGTGTGGATCGGTGACGGTGTGAACGGCGTCGAGCCCGTGCCGGGCAGCGGCACGGGTGGCGGCTCGGGCGACGACCGCGTGACCTTCTCGCCCGAGGCGGGTGAGGCGACGGCGGGCGACGTTGTGACCGTCACGTACGACCCCGCGGGCGGCCCCCTCGTCTCGGCCTCGAGCGTCTTCCTCTACCGCGGCTACGACGGCTGGTCCGAGGTCGTCTCGCCCAACGCTTCGATGAACTTCGATGCGCAGTCGGGCCTGTGGAGCGTCTCCGTGGAGACCGCGGGCTACGCCTCGGAGATGAACCTGGTCTTCAACGACGGCGCGGGCACCTGGGACAACAACAACGGCGCCGACTGGAAGCTCCCCCTCGAGCCGGGCGACGGCGAGCCGCCTGTGCGGTTCGAGTACGACGGCGCGCTCGACGAGACGGCTGTCCTCGCGGTGAACGAGCCCGGGCGATCGATCCACGCGGGCCTCATCGGCGATGACCTGTACCTGGCGACGCAGACCCCCGCCGACGGGGACGTGTTCCTGCTCGTCGCGGAGACACCCGGCGCGATGGTCAACGCGCCGTGGGGCAAGTCGGGCATTGTCGCGAGCTGGGACGCCTTCGTGGGCGCCGAGTCCACCAACGGCTACGCCGGCTGGTTCGATGACAACGGCGCGTCGCGCGGGCTCGCCCGCGGGAGCGTGCTCGAGGCGGGCGTCGACCTGCGCAGCCTCTTCGGCCTCGGCGCGGAAGAAGAGTTGCCCCAGTTCGTCTACGTCGCGGCGCTCTCGTACCAGACCGACGACAGCGGCGTGCTGCTCACCAACCAGATCGCCCCCGCCTCTCAGGACGGCAACGGCGATGTGCAGGCAACCGAGTGGGCACAGGTCGAGCTCTGCACGATCAAGCCCGAGGGTTGCGGCCCCGTCAACACCTGCACCGCGGACCTGGATACCAACGGCGCGGTGAACCTGGACGACTTCAGCATCTTCATCGCACAGTTCGGCAACGGCGCGGAGGTCTGCGTGGTGGACGGCTGCACCGCGGACCTCGATGGTTCCGACGCGGTGGACCTGGACGACTTCAGCATCTTCATCGCCCAGTTCGGGAACACGACCTGCTTCGAGTAAGCAGGCACCGGCGGCGAGCGGGCGGCTGCCTGATAGCGCGCCCGCTGCTCATCGGCGGACGGGCACCGGCGGAGCGGATACGCTCGTGGGAGTGGGCTGCGCCGTGCAGCCTACTCTCGGTGGAACCGGGTCGGAGGTGCGGTGATGTTGGCAGGCGTGCTCGCGTGTGGTCTCTTTGTCTGTTCCGTCGGGCAGGCGATGCCCCCGGTTGTCGATGGCGATATCACCGACTGGCCGGACGGTGCTGCGATGGTGGCCGACGCTCGGGGCGATGCTTCGGGCCGGTTCGACCTGCTGGCGTGCCGGGCGTTGGCGACGAACGGGCGGCTGTTCCTCGCGATCGAGACGGCCACGCCGCTCAACCTGATCGCGGGACACGGGGATGACGGCACGCTCGTGATCACGATGTCGTGCGCGTCGTCGGGCAAGAGCGTGCGCATCGACACGCGCTCGCGGAGTGTCACCGGTGACGGCGGGGCGCAGCTCGTTTGGGACGACATCGGCTACCGGGCGATGCCGACGATCGCCTCGTCGCTGTACGAGCTGAGTGTGAGCCTTGAGGCGCTCGGTGCGAGCGCCGGCGACGAGATCTCGGTGCGGTTCGGTGGGAGCGATTCCTTCGACAAACCACTTGTGGTCGAAGCGGTCAGCGGGCCGAACGTGATGGCCCAGCCGCGCACGGCGATGCGATCGCCCGGCACGGACTTCCGCATCGCGAGCATCAACACGCTGCGCGACGGGACGCATGACGAACGCCGCGGGCCGGTGCTCGCGGGCGTGCTCGACGGGCTTTCGCCGGACATTGTCTGCCTGCAAGAAGAGTGGGGGACGTCAGTCTCGGAAGTGAGTGCGTGGCTCGAGCGGGCGGACCCGCGCGAGGACGGCTTGCCCTGGCGCGTGCACAAGTCCAACGGCAACATGATCGCAGTCCCCTCGGCGTACGAGCTCGTTCCTTTCGAGGCGGGCTACCGGCATTTCGCGGGTGCGATCGTGGACGACGGGGAGCGTGCTCTGGCGGTCGTCTCGCTGCACCTGAAGTGCTGCGGGTACGCGGGCTCGGAAGAGGATCTTCGGCGGATCGAGCAGGCCGAGCAGCTGCGTGATGTGCTGCTCGCGTTCCGCGCGGGCGCCCTTGGTGACGAGCTCGCGCCCTACGCGGAGGCTCCGATCGTGCTCGTCGGGGACTGGAATCTCGTCGGTTCGGGCGGGGCGCTGACGACGATCCTCGAAGCGGAGCGCTTGTCGATGGTCGATGCGATGCCGGCGCGTCTGTCGGGGGACGACTTCTCGACGTGGCGCGATCTCACGCCCGACCCGGGCGGCTTCCCCGCGGGGCGTCTTGACCTCCTGGTGCATAGCGCGGATCACCCGCCGCTGCGATCCTTCCTCTTCGAGAGTTCGGATCTCGATCGGCGTGAGCTCGACCGTTTGGGCATCGCCAGAGATGCTTCGCGGGCGAGTGACCACCTGCTGATTGTCGCTGATTACGCGGTCGAGGCCCTCCCAGAGGCCGAATAACCGCGGAGCGCGCGTGCAGCCGAGATTCGTACTTCCTGAGGTCCCCGGCGCGGGGTAATATGTTTCGATGGTCGTTGGCACGATGACAGCACGCGAGCGCGAACTGCCGGGCATCTACGGCGGCTTGCGCGTCCTCGTCACGGGTGGCGCCGGGTTCATCGGGAGTCATCTCGTCGATGCCCTCGTCTCGATGGGCGCGGATGTGACGGTGCTCGACGATCTCTCGCACGGCGATACCGAGTTCCTTGCGTCCCATGTCGATGCGCATCCGGGGCGGGTGCGGCTTGTGTACGGCTCGATCCTCGACCCCGATGCGCTGCGTGAGGCGGCTGAGGGCCGCGAGCTGTGCTTCCATCTCGCGGCTCTTGCCTCGGTCCCGGTCTCTATCGAGGACCCCGGTCGTGCGCACGATGTGAACGCGACGGGAACGCACCGCGTCGCCGAAGCCTGCCGCGAGGTGGGTGTGGGCCGGATCGTGTACGCGTCGACCTCTGCGGTGTACGGCGATCCATCGGGTGCGGCGTCTCAGATGCCGCGGAGCGAGGACGAACTCCCCTCGCCGCTCTCGCCGTACGCCTCGTCGAAACTCGCGGGTGAGCACACCCTCGCGTCGCACGCAGCTTCGTACTCGATCGACACCGTGAGCCTGCGGTATTTCAACGTCTTCGGCCCCCGGCAGCGTGCGGGCGGTGATGCTGCGGTGGTTCCCGCGTTCATCGATCGGTTGCAGAAGGGCCGGGCCTGCACGATCTTCGGTGACGGCGAAGCGACGCGTGACTTCGTGTCGGTGCGCGACGCGGTCCGTGCGAACCTGCTTGCGGGGGTGCACAAGCGCCCGCTGGGGGGCGAGGCCTTCAACGTCGGTACGGGCACACCCACCAGCATCAATCGATTGCAGGGAGAGGTTGCTGCCTGCATGGGCCGCGAGGACGCCGGCTGCGAGCACGGCCCGGACCGGGCGGGCGACGTGCGGCATTCCTTTGCGCAGACCGAGCGTGCGGAGTCAGTGCTCGGTTTCCGCGCAGCGGACGACATCGAGTCGGGGCTCCTCGCGATGCTCCGCGCGATGGGCCTCGCGGCCGACTCACACGCGGCGGGCTGATCCGGGGCAACGCGACGGCGCCACGCGGTGTACAACGCGCACGTGGAGTTGTACTTCGCCAACCTGAACGGTCTGTCGCCCGGCTGGGCTGCGGCGGGCGCGGCCCTCGCGTTGGGTGTCTTCGCGCTTCATATGTATCGCCGGCGGAGTGCGCGCGCGGTCGTGCACCCGGCTGCGAGCATCGTATTGCAGGAATTGGCGGGCACGCGCCGGCCTCGGCGCGCTCGGTCTGCACCGCTCGTCGCACTCGCGCGGGCGTTGGCGGTCTTGCTTGTCGCCCTTGCCTTCGATGGCCTGAGCTGGGGCGATGCCGAAGAGGGTGGACGCCTGCCGGCGGAGCGCGTGGCGATCGTCCTTGACGGTTCAGCGTCGATGCTCCGTGTTGACGAACACGCTTCACTCTTTGCGCTCGCCCAGCACTCAGCGTTGGAAATCGCTGGGCGTGCAGCCGGGGCGGGCGCGGAAGTTGCCATCCTGCACGCGGCGGCCGAAGCAACGGTGCCCCCCGTCTACATGCGCGATCTCGACCGGCTCCGCGATCGCGTGCTCGGCCTTGCCCCTTCGCCTACGAGCGGCCCGGCCATTGACGAAGCGGTGCGCACGGCGCGCGCCTCGGGCGCGGATGCGGTGTACGTCGTGAGTGACGGCCAGCACTCAATACCTGCGCCTGCGAAGCTGGTGCGCGTCGGCGGGGTGAGTATTTCCGGCGCGGGGATCGTGGGCCTCGAAGTCACGCCGAGCGCCCCGCTCGCTGGCGAGCCGATGCGCGTGCGTGTGCAGGTGCGGGGTGAGCCGGGTACGGAGCATGTGGTTGAGGTTCGCTGCGCGGGCCATGAGGATCGATCACGCACGCGACTGGATGCGGAGGGTGTGGGCTGGGTCGAGGTCGAGGCTGGACCGTTACGGTCGGCGGGGCCGGTGGAACTCGTCGCTGCCCTCGGAGAAGACGCGAGCCCGTGGAACAACGAGGCGCGTGCGACGATCGGTGTGCGTGCCCGCTATCGCGTCGGGCTGATCGGCGAGTCACATTCATCCTGGGGGTTGGCGATCGAACCGGCGGGTGTGCCCACGCGCTTCGAGGCAATCCGTGATCCAGAGATCGACGCGCTGCTCGACTTCGACATGATCGTGATCGCGGGCGTGCGAGCTCCGGACGTGCGCACGATCGACGCGCTGCGCGAAGCGTCACGGCGTGGCGTGCCCCTCATCGTGCAGATCGACTGCTCGGACGCGCAGAGCAAGCACGAGTGGGTGGCACAGCTGGGAGTGCAGCTGCAGGTTGAGCACGCATCGGGCAGGGTCGCGATGGCGGCGCGGTTGGGGCTGGATTCGTTTCGGCCCTTGCGGGAATCGGGCCTGCTCGATGAGGCAGCGGTTTCGTGCGGGCTCGTGCCTGTCGAGACAGGTGTGCGGCTGATCGATGCGGGGGGGGCGGCCGTCGTGCAGCGCGTGGGCGGCGTGTACCTCACAACGCTCGATGATGCCGGCATGGGCCCTGTCAGTTGGCCGGTATTCGTGCACGAACTGCTCGCGTACGCCGCAGCGGAGTCGGAGCGGCCGGTGTCGGTGCGCATGCTCGATCCGCGCGAGTCTGCTCCTGTGCCCGAAGCGGATGATGAAGCTGGGGTGGTGGATGTGTTCGGGGCGGGCGCGCGTGCGTTCCCGCTTACGCCTTGGCTCGTTGCAGCGGCGTTGCTGATACTCGCGGTCGAGCCCTGGCTCGGTCGGTCAGGAGGAGGGGGGCGATGACCGTCTCGCCGCTGATTCCGGTGTGGGCGATCGCGCTCCTTGTCGGAGTGGCGCTGTGGGGCGTGTGCGCGCGCACGTGGGGGATAGCGCGGGTGCTCCGTGTGGCGGCGCTTGTGTGCCTTGGGCTCGTGCTCTTCGGGTGGAGTGATGCGGGTGAGCGCCCTTCAGAGCCTGACAAGCCGATGCTCGCGGTGGTCATCGATCGGTCCGCGTCGATGCTCCGTACCCGGCTTCCAGGGAGCACCGAAGCGGATGGTGAGGCGCTTGCGGACGTGTGGTCGGACGGTGACGCGCTCGCTGCACTCGCACGGGCGGCTGACGTTTCGTGGTTCGATCAGTCCGGCGAGGAGATGGCTGGCCCCGTCTTCATAGGTGAGGGGGAAGAGGGTGCCGACGCGTCTCCTCTGGTGCGCACCGTCGGTGGGTTGGCGGACGCGTTCGACGATGTGCTCCTGATTTCCGACGGCATCGATACGCAGGGCGGCGTCTGGTCGAGCGTCGAGCGCATCGGCGAGGCGCGCTTGCACACGCTGCGTTGGGCCGACGCGGAGACCCCGGCGAACGCCCGGTTGCGGGTCCATTCCGAGCAGGAGCTTGTGTATCGGGGGCAGGGTGTTGATGTGATCGTCGGTGTTGAGCACTCCAGGCTGAGCGGGCGTTCCGGGTTGGTGGATCTCTATGAAGACGGGAGGCTCATCGAAACGCGGCGGGTCCAACTCGGTGATGACGCGGAGCGGCTCCGGTTCCGAGTCATCCCGGAGCCCGGTGATTCGCGGGTGCGGACTGAGGTGGCGTACCGCGCGGTGCTGCGCACGATCGCGGGGGAGGCGACTGACGCCGACAACGCGGGGACCGTCTTCGTGCGTGTGACGGACGAGCCTGTTCGCCTGGTGCTCTTCGAGGGCCAGCCGAACTGGCGCACGCGCGCGTTCGTGACCGCGCTGCGGGGGGACGGGCGCATCGATGCGAGCATCGTTCAGGCGGTTGCTGGGGCGGGCGCTTCGGGTGCTGCGCTGAGCATCGAGCGGGTGGTGCCTGCTGGTCGCCCTGAGCCGGGCCCGGTCTCGATCGAGGAAATCACCCGCGGGTTGGGCGAATTCGACGTGGTGGTGCTCGGGGGCGGCATCGAGGAGTTCTTTCCGAGTCGGCGCGCGGATGAGCTGCGCGCGTACGTGGAAGAGCAAGGCGGTTCGGTTGTACTGCTGCGCGAGGACCCCGTCCGCGGCGATGACCCGGGTGCGAGCCGGGCGCGCCGGCTGCTGGGCCCGCTGACCGCATCGGCTGCGGATCGTGATCTTGTTGAGGGATGGGGGGCGCTGCGGTTGGGTAGGGTGGGCAGCGGGTACGTCGCGCGTGCTGGGGCGGAGGCGTTGCCCGCTGGGGTGCTGCGCGCACAGGAGCGGGCCGAACTCCACAGGCGTTGGTCGCGTGGCCTGCGCACGCTCGCGATCGCTGGCGAGGCCACGGACGATGCGGGACTCGCGTTGTTGCTCGAGCGTCAACGGGTCCGGCCGGGCGAGGACGCGGGCTTTTCTGTCCGGCGCGTCGTTGGTGATGGCGGGCTTCGTGTGGAAGTTGTCTCGCCGAGCGGCGAGCGGAGGATGCTGGAAGTGGACGCGTCGGACCGGGGGCGCGTGCGCGTGGAGGAAGAGGGTGTGCACCTGCTTGTCGCGTCCTCGGCGGAGGGGGAGGCGCGTGCGCGGTTCGTTGCTGAGGAGGACCGCCCGGAGTACCTGCTGCTCTCGGTTCCCGCGTTGGAGTTGGAGGCGGCGAGTCGGAGGTCGGGCGGGTTGGTGCTGGATCCCGCAGCGGGGCCGAGCGCTCTCGCGTCGTATCTCGGCGATGTGCGCAGCGGTCGCCAGCGTATCGCTGCTGAGATCGAGGTGTGGCGTGCCTGGTGGATCTACGCGCTGGTTGTGGGGCTGTACGTGTGCGCTTGGATAGCTGAGCGAAGGGCGGTGCGGTGATGGTGGATGCTCCTCGCACGCGTGCTGCGATCGTTCGGGCGCTTCGTGCTGCTGGCCGGCAGCGGTCTGGTGGGCGCCTGCTCCGCGGCTGTGCTGCGCCGGCGGTGGTGATCGCTGTGTTTCCCTGGATCGATGCGGGCGACCCGATGGGGGCGCGCATCAGGCTGGTGTTGGGCGTCGGTCTTGCCGCCGTGGTTGTCTTCGTGGTGGTCTGGTCGGCGCTGGGGCGGCGGGTTCGCGATGCAGACCGCGTGCTGGCGCAAGCGGAGGAGGGGTGGGGCATCTCGGGGGGCGTGTTGCGGGCGCACGCGCGGGGGCCAGATCGCTTGGGCGATGATGCGATCGGACGAGCGCTGGACGCGCGTGCGCGCGCGCACGGCGAGTCGGTTGTCGCTGCTGCGGAGCCTCTGGGCCGCTTGCGCATCGTCGGGTTTCCGCGAGTTTCGTGTGGCGCGGTCACGGTAGCGGTGCTTGTGGTGCTTGTAAGCACCGTGTCCGCGCCCGCGTTGGTTGCGCGGGGGTATCAGCGTCTTATTGATCCCCTTGGTGATCACCCGCCGTACACGCGTGTTCGGCTTGCGATCGACCGGGACGTGCTTTCTGATCCGCTCTTTGTGGGTGATGCGGTCGTCGTTCGCGCGGCAGCGACTGCTCCGGGCTTAGACAGTGTCTCGCTGGAGTTGGATTCGGGGCAATTGGTTCCGATGCGTGGGGTCGATGGCGGTGTGACCTTCGAAGCAGCGGTAGAGGTGGGGGGTGAAGCCGTTGGGCTTCGCGCGGTCTCGGGCGATGTTCGCACGCGCTGGCTGATGCTGGATCCGATCGACGCGCCGCGTGTACTGGCGGTGGATGCGGAGGTGCGGCCGCCTGCATACGCGGCGGGTGTTGCTATGCGAAGCAGCGTGACGGTTGCTGAAGGCGAGGCAATCCGTATCGACGCCGTCATGGATTCGACGGTTGTGCTCGGTGTGCGCACCTCTTCACAGGTCACGGATATTGTGGGGGGGGATGATGCAGAGATCGCGTGGCGCGGGGTTGATCGTGGAGTCGAGATCGAGATTCCGGTGCTGGCAAGCTCGCCGAGCGCGGTCCGCTTGGCGCTGATGGGTGCAGATGGTGCTGGCCCATCAGCGATCGATCTGGTGATCAGGGGGCGGGCTGATCTGCCGCCCGCGCTCGCTTTTCTGGGTGATGTGGCCGAAGGAGGAGCGTTTGTGCTTGCGCCCGGGGAAGAGCGTTCGGTCCGCGCGGCTGCGCAAGACGATCTCGCTCTAGTCGATCCGGGCATCGAGATTCTGGTCTTGCGCGATGGGGACGAGTTGGCGGTTGAGGGCGCCACTGTCTCGCGGCTTGGTCCTGCACGCGCGATCGCGGGGTTGAGGCTGGCCGCCGATGTGTTTGGTGATGGTGCATCTGGTGGGCTGGTACTGGTGTTTCGCGCGTCGGACCATTTTCCGGGGCGTGAGGGAGCTGAACTGCGGCTCCCGGTGCGCGTGCTGAGCGCGTCGGAGCATCGTGAACAGCGGCTCGCTGAGCTTGATATCGATCGATTGACCGAGGCGCTCGATGCGTTGTCGGGCGCGGAGAGTGCTCAGGAACTCGATGCTGTTCTCGAAGAGATATCGAAGCGGGATGTGCTCGTTGACACCGACGAGCGGGCTGCTGCGCGGGCGGACCAGGCGCGTGCGCGTGTGCAGGAAGCGGAGGGCCAACGTGAGCAAGGTGCGGCGCTCGACTCGGTCCGGTCGGATGCTGCGGATGAGTCGCAGTCCGTGCGCACGATGAGCAGGTTGCGGTCGCTCGTCGAGCGGATTGTGTCTGCCTCGATCGCGCAGCGGAAAATCGCAGATGCGCACGCCGAGGCAAACCCCGGCTCGCCCGAAGTGCAGGAAGCGCTTGCTGAGGCGCTCGCGGGGGTTTTGGATGAGCTGGAGGCGCTCGCGCAGCCACTCGTCGAGCCCGCGATGCGCACAGAGCGACTCCGAGAGGCCCGCGGCGAGTTACGCGTGCTGCGCGGCGATCTGCGGAACACCTTGGAAGATGCAGCGGAGCTCGATGGTGCGCCAGAGGCTGCGGAGCGCGCGCGCGACTGGGCGCAGACCGCGCTCTACACACAGCTGCAGCCGGTCTTCGATGCGGAGGATGCGGGTGCGCTTACGCGCGCTTGCTCGGCGGTGCAATTGGAGCTTGAGCGCGTGGCGGGCGCATTTGACTTTGATGCGGTGGCTCAGGATCTGTTGGAGGCGATGCGTGTGGTGGTCGGTCGTATCGCGGGGGAGGCGGAGGCGCCGATGCCGCAAGCCGGCGCTTCTGCGTTGTTGATCGCCCGTCGTGTGCGCATGAGCGGCGCTTTGGAGGACATGCGGGCCTCGGCGCTCGCGGGTCGCGCGGGTGATGCGGGGGCAGCTCGCGACTTCGCAGAGTCGGCGGCACGCGCTCTCGAAGACCTGCTCGATGCGCCTGCGGATGCGCAGCAGCAGGGTGTGATGGGCGCGGGAGCGGACGCTCCGCTCCGGCTCGCTCCGCCGCCGGCTGCGCCGGAGATGACGGATGGCGAGGCTGGGCCGGGCGCGGTGGACGGCCAGGATCAACTCGCCCGCAACCGCTGGTCGCAGGGCCCGCCCGCCGTCGAGGGCCCGAGTGGTTCGGCGCCTGAGGCGCGGGCGGACGCGGGCGAGGGGGGCGACGCACAAACCGATGCGGCGGAATCCAGCGGCGAGGGTGAAGGTGAGGGCGGTTCTGGGGGGGCGATGTCGGTCGGAGGGAATGCGATCGATGCGGAATTGCAAGAGGCGGCGCGCGAGTTCGAGCCCGCGACGCTGCGGCTTGCAGCGGGGAGCGTGCGCACGACTCGAGCAGAGCGAGCGGAAGGTGCGCTCGAGGATGATCTGGGGGCGCAGCGCCTCGCGCGCGTGCCCGAGCGCTATCGTGCGATCGTGGCGGCGTACCTTCGTGCGTTGGATGAGAGCTTGGGGGCGAACTCAGGCACGAACCAGGCGTCGGAGCCAACAGGCCGTGAGATTGAAGAGGAACGTTGATGACCATCATGCGAACGATCGTCGTGGCGAGTGCCTTGCTTGCGAGTGCTGGGGGGCTGAGTGCCCGGGCGACGGAGGAGACCGCTGCTGCGGTGCGCGTTGCGATGCTCACTTATGGCGCGGAGGACAAGACGAGCGTCTGTTTCTCGGACGAGTTCGTGGATACGGTGCGCTACGAATCGACGATCGACGCGCGGGCTGGGTTCGTGCAGACGCGTCTTGATGATGAGTCGGTCTTCGATCAGCCCTTCACGGTGATGTCGGGCGAGGGCGGATTCTTTCTGAGCGATCAGGAACTCGCGGTGCTGCGCGAGTATGTAGTCTCGGGCGGGTTCCTGCTCGCGTCGGCGGGGTGCTCGAACGGTGCCTGGGATGAGTCGTTCCGTGCTGCGGTATCGGCGGCGTTCCCGGAGCACGAGCTCGAGCCGATCTCGGCGGATCACGAGCTCTTTTCCTCGCTCTTCGAGATCCCGAGCCTCGAGACGCGCAAGGCTGCGGGCGAGGTGGTGCTTGAGGTCTTGCGTGTCGAGGGACGGGTCGTGATGGTCTACTCGCAGGAGGGCTTGAACGACACCGCGGGCGCGGGGGGCGATTGCTGTTGTTGTGGCACCACGGAGATCGGCAACGCGCGGTACGTCAACGCCAACATCCTTGCGTACGCGCTCACGCACTGACCACGATCAGCGCGGCTCGTAGCCCCAGAACTCCGCGTAGGGACGCATGAGATCGAAGAGTTGGTGCGCGGCTTGGAGGCGGTCGGGGTTCTCTTCCCGGCGCCAACGGCCGATGCGTTTGGCGGTGAGTGCGCCGTCGTGGAGGGCGGCTTCGTCGGTCCGCTGGGGGTTTGATTCGTTGAAGGCGCCCGCGCGCCCGGGTTCTTTGAGCGGGCTGTCGATGTGGGCGGCGATCGCGTTGAAGGCGGCGGGGTCGATGCAGAGGCGCTCGTAGGTCATGCTTAAGGCGCCGGCGTCTTCAACCATCGCGCGTTGGCGTTCGAATTCGGGCATGAGCAGTTCGGCGGCGCGCTGGGGTGGCAGCGTCTGCCCCGCCAGCTTGCCCACGCCCTTGTCTCGGCGATCGAGCATCGAGAGGTAAATGTCGCGCGGGTCCCGGCCCAGCACGATCACGCGCATGTCCGGGAAGACCTGCTGGTAGTGCTGCCAGCCGGAATGGGCGATCTCTTTCACGCCGACTTGCTGGACGTGCTCGCTCATGGGGCCGGCGACGGTGTCGCGGAAGCCGCGGACGAGCGCTCCTGGTCTGCGTCGGGCGACGCGCCTGCGGAACCAGCCACGCCAGCGTGATTCGAAGGCTGCGAGGTCGATCCCGAGAGCGCGGAGGGCCTCGGTGTCGTCGGGCTTGCGCGCAAAGCGACCCGAGGCGAGCTCGGGTTCGCGGAAAATGAAGCTAGTGGGCAGGCGGGTCAGGAGCTCGGAGAGGACGGTCGAGCCCGAACGGCGCAGCGCAGCGATGTAGACAAAGGGGCGGGGCTCGCCCATCGGGGTCGCCTTACCGCTCGCTCATGGGTGTGTAGGCGACGTCGTGGGGGCCGACGTACTGCGCCTTGGGGCGGAAGAGTCGGTTGTCGGCGAGCTGCTCGATGATGTGGCCCGACCAGCCCGCGATGCGCGAGAGGGCGAACATCGGGGTGAAGAGGTCGAGCTTGAGACCGATGTAGTGGTAGGTCGTCGCGGAGTAGAAATCGACGT
>CAZNUZ010000049.1:0-17854 GCA_964576725.1 uncultured Phycisphaeraceae bacterium | reverse complement strand
GCCGCGCTCACCTTCGGCCTCGCCTTCGGCCTGCAGGAGATCTTCGCCAACTTCATCTCGGGCCTGATCATCCTCGCCGAGCGCCCGATCCGCATCGGCGACACCGTCACCGTCGGCAATGTCTCGGGAACGGTCACGCGCATCCGCATGCGCGCGACCCTCATCACCGACTGGAACCGCAAAGAGCTGGTCATACCCAACAAGAATTTCATCACGGGCGACGTGATCAACTGGACGCTCTCGGACCCCACGCTGCGCCTCGACATACCCGTGGGCGTCGGGTACGGGGAGGACGTCCGCAAGGCCGAACAACTCCTGATGCGCATCGCGTCGGAAGCCCCGAACGTCCTCAGCGAACCCAAGCCCTACGTCGTCTTCGGCAACCTGGGCGACAGCACCCTCGACTTCGAACTCCGGGTCTTTATCCCGCACGTCGATCACGTCATCACGGTCAAGACCGACATACACATGCGCATCATCGAGTCGTTCCGAGAGGCCGACATCGAGATCGCCTTCCCCCAGCGGGACCTGCACATCCGCTCGACCGGGGACCTGCGGGAGCTCATCGTGCCGACCGAACGCGGCGCAGCGGGCTCCTAGAGCCAATCCGACCGGCGCAGCCACCAGAACCCGGCGACACCAAAGAACAAGCAGGCGGCGCAAACCACCGCGAAGCCAAGCCCGAACGTGGCCATGGGCACGCCGCCCACGTTCATGCCCAGCAGTCCCGAAACAAGCCCGAGCGGCAAGAAGATCGCTGCGATGATCGTCACCGCGTACATCCGCTGGTTCGCCCGGTCCGCGAGCTGGTTCGCCAGCTCGTCTTGGATGACCACCGCCCGGCCCTTCGCCGCGTCGAGGTCCTCGACGTAGCGGATCGCCAGGTTGATCTGCTGGACCAGCTGTTCGTGCAAGTGCTCCCCGAGCAGCGGGAACTCCAGATCGGCGAGCTGCTTGAGCGCTGCCGCCTGGGGCGTGAGGTACCGGTGCAGGGTGATCACACGCTGGCGGATCGTGATGAGCTCGAGTCGCTCCACCGTCCGGTGCGGATCGATGACGCGGTCTTCGAGTTGGTCGATGACGGCGTTGATCTCCTGAATCACCGGCTCCATGCGCGCGATCAGGCCGCTGATGACCCCGATGATCAGTTCACCGACCGACGCCGGCCCCTCCCCGGATCGCAGCCTCTGCAAGAGCGCCTCGATCGCCATAAGCCTGGGCCCCTGGAGCGAAACAAGCCGCCGCCCGTCGGTCCACATGCGGATCGAGATCATGTCCTCGGGGTCAGCGCCGGGGTTGAGGTTCACGCCGCGCAGCGTGAGCAGCACGCCGCCGTCCACAGGCGCGACGCGCGGCCGTGTCGACTCGATCAACAGATCGTCGGCAACGAGATGATCGAGCCCCGAGCGCTCGCGGAGCCACGCCGATGTCTCGGGCGACTTGCGATCGAAGTGAAGCCAGACCGAAGCCTCGGCGTCGTTCCAGCGCGTTTCGTAGCCCGATTCGAGCACGCGGCGCGAGGGAAACTCGAACGCCGCGAGGATGCCCGCAGACGCACGCTGAGCAGGGTCGCTATTCATGACGCTGATTCTACGGCAGCCGCCTGTCCAAGAACTCACTTGGGGGAGGGGCGTTCAGCCGGGCAACGTGGCCGCGTGCGCTCGCACGTACGCGAGGAGCCCGCATCACCGCGGGATCAACGCCATTCCTGTGGAAGCTGCACATCCACGCGCAGCTGACCGCCCGGAGGCAGTCGGATCTCCTGCGCGAGGGCTAGAGCGTCCGCCGCGCCCGGCAGACCGTCGCCGTCTGTGTCGACGACGACCGTGAGCTCGTACGAGCCGGGGTGCAGGTGCGCTATATCGAACGCCTCTACACCCCCGACCAATTCCGAAAAGACGAGCGCACCATCGAGCAGTCGCTCTTCGACGATCCCGCTGCGCGTGCGCAGCCGACCGCGCGGATCGACGAAGGCTTCACGCGAGAGATATATCAGCACATCACCATCGGGTGCACCCGCGCCGCGATCGATATGTAGCGCGAGAGTCGACAATTGCCCGAGCTCTTCGATGCGCACCGGGTCGCCCGCGAGCCGCCCCATCTCCTCGTAGGAGAGGTCGCTCGACTCCCACAGAAAACTAGCCGAGGTCGGGGGGCCGAACTCGCCCCAATCGGGCGCCGGCAGGCCACCGGGGAACTCCATCGCGTACGCACGTTCGGGGAAGCCGGTTTCCGTTGCTGCAGACGCCGCGAGATCTACGGAAGCAAGATCGCCTTGAAAGAGCATGTGCCGCGAAGCCTCGCGGTCTCCCATGCGCGAGGTGTGTGTCTCCCACACGAGCGACGCGCCCTCGAAGCGCAGCGACATCCACATCATCTCCCCCCCGCCGATCGCGTCTACGAAGCGGTACTCGGTCGCCTCGCCCCCTTCGCGCACACGCTCGAGCACCAGATAGCTCGTGCGGTACGTGTCGCCCAGCACGCCGCCGCTCCGGGCGACGATAGTGCTGACGTTCCCCACACGGGCGTAGAAGAACGAGGTCATGAGGTTGCCCCTCGTCCCGCCCTCGAAGACGCTGTGCACTTGCGCCGGGCCGATCGGCCGGTAGTCGAACGCGAACCACGGCATCCGCTCGCCCATCAACTCCATGTCGCCGACCCAGTGGCCCTGCACACGCTCGAGAAACTCGAAACCAACAAAGGTCACATCGTGCGCGACAACCTCCGGCCGATCACCGCGATCCTCTGGGGCAGGCACGAGTCGCGATCGCTCTTCCCCCGCCGGGATGGGTGCGCCCGCAGCGACCCAGCGCTCGAACTTCGATCGGTCGGCGACCGAGAGCATCTCCCCCGGCGGCATGGGGTCGAGCGGGTCGTTCAGCCGGTCGACGAGCGAGCCGCGGAGCGAACGCCTGCGGAGGGTGCGCGGGTCCGTCAGATCAAGGCCGCCCGCGGGCCCCGGATCCATGTGGCACGAGACACACCGCTCGATCGTGATCTCTCGGATATCAGCCCACGAGACGGGCCCGGTGAGCTCGGCGATCTCCTCCTCCGTCGGACCGATCTCGAAGCCCCCCGGCTCGACTCCAGCCCCCGACAACGCGAACGCGGTCGAGCACAGCGCGAGCACGCACACCCCCCACAGCGACGCACGCCGAGAGGCGAGCAGACTCGAATTCGTGTGTTCCTGTGTCATATCCAACCCGCAATACGCACCAGCCCTGCTGCTATTGCACAACGCGTCTGCACCCGCTGTAGGCTGCACCCGAATCACTCTTATCGGATCCCAGCACCCATCGGAGTCACACCATGCGCGGTGTTGTCCTCGCGGGCGGACTCGGGACGCGGCTCGCGCCCATGACGCTCGTTACCAACAAGCACCTGCTGCCCGTCTACGACCGGCCGATGGTCAGCTACCCCGTGCAAGCGCTCGCGCAGGCCGGCATCGACGAGATCATGATCGTCACGTCCGACCATCACGCCAGCGGGTTCCGCACCCTCTTCGCGGAGCCGGCCGCGCACGGCCTCGAGCGGATCGAGTTCGGCATCCAACCGGGACCGGGCGGGATCGCCGACGCGCTGCTCGTCGCGCGTGACTTCGCCGAAGGCCACCCGGTCTGCTGCATGCTGGGCGACAACATCTACGAGTACGGGGTGCACGAGGCAGCCGATCGGTTCCGGGCCAACTGGTGCGCGGGCGCGCACGCCCTCCTGGCGCAGGTGGATGACCCCGCCCGATTCGGCGTATGCCGCTTCTCGGGGAGCGGGCCCGACTCGGCCATCGCGGAGATCATCGAAAAGCCCGCCGCCCACCCCCCGAGCAACTGGGCGGTGACAGGCGCTTACTTCTTTGATGCCGGCATCTTCGATGTGTGCGCCGGGCTCGAGCCCTCGGCGCGAGGCGAGCTCGAGATCACATCTGCCAACAACGCCTACATCGCTCGCGGCTCACTCACACACTCCCTCGTCCGCGGGTGGTGGACCGACGCCGGCACCGTCGAGAACCTGCACGAAGCGGCGTGCGCCGTCGTGCGCACCGGCGCGAACAAGCGCCGCTGACCCGCCTATCTCACACCCGCGCGCTCGCGCCGTCTCGGAGGGGGCGCCACCACGCCTCGTTGCGCTCGTACCAGGACGCCGTCTCCTCGAGCGCGCGGGGCCACTCCGAGCGGGAAGCCGACCACCCCAGATCGCGCAGCGTCTTCGCCGGATCTATGGCGTAGCGCCGGTCGTGCCCGGGGCGGTCCGGGACGCGTTGCACCAGGTCCTCCGAGCGGCCGGTGATGCGCAGGAGCTCGCGCGTGAGCTCGATGTTGGACCGCTCGTTGTCGGCGCCGATGTTGTAGACAGCGCCCGATACGCCGCGCTCCGCCGCCGCCAGAACCGCCTCGCAGTGATCGTCGACGTGGATCCAATCGCGCACGTTCAGCCCGTCGCCGTACAGCGGAACGGGCTCGCCCGCGAAGAGGTTGGTCAGGAAGAGGGGTATGAGCTTCTCGGTGTGCTGGTAGGGGCCGAAGTTGTTCGAGCAGCGTGTGATGACCGCGTCGATCCCGTGCGTGGTGCACGCCGCGCGCACCAGCGCGTCCCCACCCGCTTTGCTCGCGGCGTAGGGGCTGCTCGGGAGCATCGGGTGCGACTCCGTGAAGCGCTCGGGTGAATCGAGGGGCAGGCTGCCGTAGACCTCATCGGTCGATACGTGCACGAGCCTCCGCGCCCTGCCGTCGTCCATCGCGGACCGGAAAGCGTCGAGCAGGACCTGCGTGCCGACGACGTTCGTGCGCACGAACGCCAGCGGATCAACGATCGAATGGTCCACGTGACTCTCGGCCGCCATGTTCACGACAAGATCGGCCTCCCGCACCAAGGGGCCGACTCGTGTCGCATCACGGATATCCCCGTGCTCGAAGCGGAAGCGATCCCCGTGCTCTTCGAGGCCCGAGAGGTTCTCGCGACGTCCGGAGTAGGTCAGCGCGTCGAGCACCACCAGCCGGTAGCTCGTCCGCCCCAGGATCATCCGCGCGAAGTTGCAGCCGATGAACCCCGCCCCGCCCGTCAGCAAGATCGTGCGCGGCGTCATCGGGCGCGATCCGGGTTGTACGCGTGGCGGACCATGTCTCACCGCAATCGTCGGCCATGCCCGCCTCTCAGACAAGGCGAAGCGGGGATTCTCGCGCACTCCGCTCCCCATCGCCGGCGGGTAGGATGGCCCCTTTGGGTGCACCCAGCACCAGAAAGCGAGAACGCGGGATGACGAGCAGCATCGTGCAACGGGCCGAGGCCGCAAGGAGGGCCGTCGCAGAGGCGTGCCATGTCTGCCGGGCGGTCCAGCGGGCCTCGGGCGAGACTTCACGACTGCTCAAAGACGACCGCAGCCCCGTCTCCGTCGCCGACTTCGCGGCCCAGGCCGTCGTCGCCCACCGGCTGCGCGAGGCCCTCGGGAGCGTCACCCTCGTCGCCGAAGAAGACGCCGCCGAGCTGCGCACCAAGGCCGAGTCGGGCGAGGGCGAGTTCGTCGACGCCGTCGTGCAGGCGGTGCGCGTCGCCTGGCCCGAAGCGACGCTCGACGATGTTCTCGAAGCAATCGACCTGGGCAACGCCGACCCGATGGATGACGGCCTCCACGGCTTCTGGACGCTCGACCCCATCGACGGCACCAAGGGATTCCTGCGCGGGCAGCAGTACGCCGTCAGCCTCGCCTGGGTCGAGGGCGCCGCACCGGTCATCGGTGTGCTCGGCTGCCCGAACCTCTCGATGGACTTCAGCGCCTCTCTCGAGGAGGCGGACCCGGACGGGACGCTGTACGCCGCCATCGCGGGCGACGGCGTGGGGGTCTGCCGCGCCGACGAGGCCGCAGCCACAGGCCCGATGACGCCCCTGCGCCGGCTCGAGCGCGGCGAGGGCGCCCCGGTGCGCATGTGCGAGTCCGTCGAGTCGAGCCACGCCGCTCACGAGAAGCACGCTGCGATCCTCGCCCACCTCGGAGAGGCCGGCGAGCCGGCGCGTCTCGATAGCCAGGCGAAGTACGCCGTCGTCGCCCGCGGGCAGGCCGACCTCTACCTCCGCCTCCCGCGGCCGCCCCGCGACCCGCAAACCCCCTGGTACGTCGAACGCATCTGGGATCACGCCGCCGGCGCACTCGTCGCGACCGAGTGCGGGTGCGCCGTCTCCGATCTCAACGGCAACCCACTCGACTTCTCCCAAGGGCTCGGCCTCGAGAAGAACCGTGGCGTCGTCGTCGCGCCCGCAGCGCTGCACGCCCGCGCGATCGAGGCCATCTCCGCCATCGGCATCCGCACCGCATAACCCAAGACGCGCATGGACCTCACCTGGCAAGCCTGGCTCACCGCTGGCGTGATCACGCTGATGTTCGGCGTGCTCGTGCGCGGCCGGATCCCGACCGACGCGGCGGTGCTCGGCGCGCTGTGCGTGCTCGTGATCGCGGGCGTGGTCTCGCCCGCCCAGGCGGTCGCGGGCTTCGGGAACCCGGCGGTCGCGACGATCGGCCTCCTCTTCGCCCTCGCGGTCGGCCTGCGCGAAACGGGCGCGATCGCCCTCATCTCGCGCAAGCTCTTGAAGAACCCCAAGACCACCCTCGCTGCCCAGGCCCGGCTCGTGCTCCCCGTCGCGCTGCTCTCGGCCTTCGCCAACAACACGCCCGTCGTCGCCGCCTTCATGCCGATGCTCGCGAGCCTCTCTAAGCGCACCGGCATCCCCATCGGCAGGCTGCTTATGCCGCTCTCTTTCGCGGCCATCCTCGGCGGGCTCTGCACGCTCATCGGGACCAGCACCACACTCATCGTCGCGGGCATGCTCAGCGCGATGCAGCCGGACATCGCCGCCAAGGGCGGAGTCGCCCCCGAGTTCGGCATGTTCACCATCGCGCCCGTCGGCATCGCGGTCGCGGCGGGCGGCACCCTCTACATGCTCGCCTTCGGACGCACGCTCCTCCCCGAACGCACCAACGAACCCGATGCGCCCGATACCGTCCGCGAGTACATGACCGCCATGCGCGTCGCGACCGACTCGCCCATCGTCGGCCACTCTATCGAGCGCGCCGGCCTCAGGCACCTGCCGGGCCTCTTCCTCTCTCGCGTCGATCGCGGCGACGAAGCCATCACCGCGGTCCCCCCGCAGTTCCGCATCCGCGCGGGTGACGTGCTCGTGTTCGTCGGCGCGCTCGAGTCCGTGGTCGAGCTCCAGCAACTCCGCGGGCTTATCCCCGTCGCCGACGGCGACGAAGCGCTCGAGAAGCACAAAGGCCGCGCAGCCCTGACCGAAGCGGTGGTCTCCCCCGGCTCGCCGCTCGTCGGCCGATCCGTGCGCGACGCCGGCATCCGCACGCGCTACAGCGCCGTCGTTATCGCGGTACACCGCCTGGGCGAGCGACTCGAGGGCAAGGTCGGAGACATCGTCCTGCGCCCGGGCGACACACTGCTGCTCGAGACGGCCGACGGTTTCGCCGAGCGCTTCCAAAACTCCACCGAGTTCCACCTTGTAAGCGAGCGGGGCGAAGGAACACCCCGCCACGAGCGTGCGTGGATCTCGCTGGGAATCCTCGGCGTGGTGGTGCTGGCGCTGAGCATCGGGCTGCTCCAGCCGCTCGCCGCCGCCATGCTCGGCGTCCTGCTGATGGTCACTCTGCGCTGCTGCACCGTGGGCCAGGCCCGCCGGGGCGTCGATTGGTCGGTGCTGCTCGTGATCGGCGGTGCGTTCGGCCTCGGCGCCGCGATGGACAACACCGGCCTCGCTGCCGAGCTGGCCCACCTGGTCGTCGTCCTCGCCGAGGGGGCGCCCCCCATTGTGCTCATCGCGCTCCTGTACGGGCTGACGGTCGGCTTCACGACCTTCATAACAAACGCCGCCGCCGCCGCCCTGATCTTTCCTATCGGGGTGGGGGTCGCGCTCGAGGCCGATATCCCTCTCCTGCCGGTGGCCTTGTGCGTGGCCATCGCCTCGTCCGCCGAATTCACGACGCCCCTTGGCTACCACACCAACCTCATGGTCATGGGGCCCGGCGGCTACCGGTTCGTAGATTACGTGCGGTTTGGCGGGCCCATGACGCTCCTCGCGGGCGCTATTACCGTTGTCACGTTGTCGCTTTTTTATGTATGAACGCCTGCAGATCGGTCCGCTTCATGGGAGTCTGGGAAACCCCGGATCTCCTAACAGAATGCGAATCATTGCCCCAATGTGGGTATCCAGAGCCCTAAAAAAACGCGACTGAGCGGACATGCAAGCGATTTGTCGGGATTCAACGGGTTCTTTTCGATGCGCAGCTCGCATGCTGGACGATAATCTTCGTATCAACAGATCTCTCTCTCCTCCAGCGGGGCGCAGTTCAATAGATTGCGCCCTGCTTTGTTTTTGGACCTCCAAGCCCGGCCAGCGGGCAGACGGAGGCGGGCTAGAATCCCGGCTTGCACGCCCTGCACACGCAGGCCAAGGAGGGCCCGATGTCTCGCACCCCGCACACGATCCTGGTGACCGGAGCCGCCGGTTTTATCGGCTCCCATGTCGTTGAAGCGCTCCTCGAGCGCGGCGATCGTGTCATCGGCCTCGATAATCTCGACCCCTTCTACGACCCGCGACTCAAGCGCAACACCCTCGACGCCATCGCTGCCCGTCCGGACGCCGACCGCTTCGAGCTCGTCGAGATCGACATCCGCCGGGCGACCGAGATCAACCTCCTCTTCGAGCAGACCGCCTTCGACGGGGTGATCCACCTCGCAGCACGCGCGGGCGTGCGCCCCTCCATCGCCGAGCCGGGGCTCTACGCCTCGGTCAACCTGGAGGGCACGGCGCATCTCCTCGAGGCCGCACGCCGGTGCGAGCACCTCTCGCGGTTCGTCTGTGCGAGCTCGAGCTCGGTGTATGGGAACAACGAGAAGGTCCCCTTCGCCGAGGCCGACCCCGTCGCCGAACCCATCAGCCCCTACGCCGCCACCAAGCGCTCGTGCGAGCTCTTGGGCCACACCTTCCACCACCTCTACGACATGCCGGTGAGCATGCTCCGCTTCTTCACCGTCTTCGGCGCTCGCCAGCGCCCCGACCTCGCCATCAGCAAGTTCATCCGCATGATCGACATGGGCGAGCCCATCCCCGTCTTCGGCGACGGCGCTACCAGCCGCGACTACACCTACATCGATGACATCGTCGCGGGCGTGCTCAGCGCCTACGAGCGCACGCCCGACTTCGGCTACCGCGTCTGGAACCTCGGCGGCAACCACCCCGTGCGCCTCGACGAGATGATCGATACCGTCGCCCAAGCCGTCGGCAAGAAACCCGTGATCGATCGCAAGCCGATGCAGCCGGGCGACGTCGAGCGCACCTTCGCCGACCTCTCGCGTTCGAGTTCCGAGCTGGGCTACGAGCCCAAGACCGCCTTCGCCGACGGCATCGCGCGGCAAGTCGAGTGGTACCGCGCCGAGACAGCGCTCACGACCTGAGGCGGGACCATGCAGCGAGACGGCGCCAACCCCGAAGACATGCAGGTGTCTGACTTCATCTGCGATTTCTGCCTGCGCCCGTGGGACGGCGCGTTCCCCATGGTCGAGGGGCACCAAGGCTCGCTCATCTGCGGCAACTGCCTCACCGTCGCCTACACCGAGACCGTCTTGATGAAGGCCCACACCGCACCCGCGGGCGCGAAGTGCACCATGTGCCTCGAAGAACGGCCCGACGCCATGTGGCAGAGCCCCCAGCGCGAAGAGGCGTGCGCCTGCACGCGTTGTCTCAAGCAGGGCGCCGGAAGGCTGCACAAAGACCCGGACTGGCCCTGGTCGAAGCCCACCACAGCAGCCGACTGAGCCGCTGCCCTGCCCCCGCGCAGCCAGAGGGGGTAGGCTGTTCCGATACGCGGGCGTCGGAGACGCCCGGAGAGGCCACTGCTGCAGGAGGCATCCGTATGGGCCCGATCGCCGCATCCCCGCTGTTCCACACGCTCGCTGCGCAGCCCGCTGCGCCCTCCGTGTTGCCCGCCGATGCTCCCGGCTGGCTGCCCTACGCCATGGCCGCTGCGGGCGTCGCGTTGCTTTCACTCGTGATGCTCCGGCGGATGACCAAAGTGCGTCGCCGCCAGCGCGCCGAAGCGAGGGCCGAGGCCAACGCCACCCCGCGCGAGCGCATGGAAGCGCTCCAGCACAGCGCGCAACGGTCAAACCCCGCCGCCTCCATCGAACGCCTCATGCTCGAGGCCGAGGAGCTCGCGCGCACGACCGCCGCCCAGATGGAGACGCGGGCAACGCGGCTCGAGGCACTCATCCGAGACGCGGACGAACGCCTCGCGCGACTCGAGGCCGCCGGCCTCGAAGACCGAAGCGCTGCGCCCCCGAGGTCCTTCAAAGCGCCGACCAACCAAGGCCTCGCAGCCATCGGCTTCAACTCCCCCGGCGCCCCCGGCGCCCCGGGCCCGGCAAACCAGCACCACAGACACACACCAGCACGCCCCGCGCCGGAAGTGCATACCCAGCCCGAAGCGATCCGCCGGGCGATGGATCAAGCGCAACCCGCCGGCCCGCGCGACCACCTCGCCGAGCGCGTCGCCGAGCTCGCCGCTCGCGGCATGACCGCGGTGCAGATCGCTCAGGAACTCGGCGAGCAGACGGGCAAAGTGGAACTCATGCTCGCACTGCAGAAGGGCTAACGCGCTTCACCTAGCAGATAGCGCTCAGCCGCCGCCCGGCATCGCCTCTTCCGTCCCCGCATCGTCGAGGCCCAGCGCCTCCTGGTTCGTGCGCAGGAGCAGTTCGGGCGTGCGGTGCCGGACCACGTGCCCCGGCGGGACCGACTTGGTCACGAAGACCGAACCGGCGATCACGCAGTCATCACCTATCTCCGTGTCGCCCCCGAGGATGACCGCACCCGCGTAGATCGTCACGCGATCGCCGATCGTGGGATGACGCTGCACCGTCGAGCGCAGCAGCCGGCCCTCGCTGTCTTTCTCGAAGCTCTTTGCGCCGAGTGTGACACCCTGATAGATCCGGCACGCCTCACCGATGCGCGCCGTCTCACCGATGACCACCCCGCCGCCGTGATCGACAAAGAACGACCGACCGATCGACGCACCCGGGTGGATGTCGATGCCCGTCCGCGTGTGGGCGGCCTCCTGGATCAATCTGGGAAGCAGGGGCACACCCAAGAGGTGCAGCTTGTGCGCGACGCGGTGGGAGAAGATCGCGTCGACCCCGGGGTAGCAGAGGATCGTCTCGTCGTAGTGATGGGCCGCGGGGTCGCCGTCGTAGGCTGCACGAACATCGGTTGCGATCAGCTCGCGCAGCTCGACGACAAAGCCCAGGAGCGCGCCCGCCGCCTCGCGGGCGATGCGATCGCACTCGGCCGACTGCGGGCAGTCGGCGGCGTCCATGCCGATACCCTGCGCGTAACGCAGGCAGCTGCGGATCTGCTCCTCCGCGCGGATCGCCACGCGCGAAAGAAGCTCCTGCACGTGCGTCGGCAGCGACGCCTCGGAGATGCCCCGACGCCCGAAGAAACCGGGGAAAACCAACTCGCGCAGGAGCTCCACCAGCTCATCGATCGCACGCCTGCTGGGCAAGCGCACGCTCCCCAGGTGCCGCAGCACCTCCTCTTCGTGGATCGATGCGACAACCCGGTGCACCAGATCGCCATCGACCGGCCCGCTGTGGTGGGGTGTCCCGTTGAGCGACTCGGTCATCCGCGGCCTTTCCTTCGCACGCTGCTCCCGCGCCGGCCTCCGCGCCGACGCACACACTCCGCCAACAATAGCGGCCGCCACGACCGGCAACGCTGAACCTACGGCTGAAGGCGCGTAGACGACCACGCACCCGGCTCGTAACCACCGCCCGATGCCGGCACCAGCGCCCGCGTCCACTCCGCGCGATCATGAATCCGCACCGAACTGCCCAGCCAGAGCTCCACACGCTCCGCCCACACGCGGTACCCGCCCCAGTGCGGCGGGCGCGGGATCGTCGCCTCCGAGCCGTCCTGTATCGCGTCGAAATCCAGGCCCAGCTCACCCACCTGCCCCACCACCTTCTCGAGCAGGTCATCGCGCGAACCGATGGGCTGCGACTGATCGCTCGCCCAAGCGCCGACGCGGCTCGCGGGGTGACGCGAATGGAAGTACGCGTCGGATTCCGCCTCGCTCACGTCCGTCACGGGGCCCTCCACCCGCACCTGACGGTCGAGGGTGTCCCAGTGGAAGACGAGCGATGCGTACCCGCTGTGCGCGAGTGCCGAGCCCTTCCGCGACTGCTTGTTCGTGTAGAAGATCACGCACCCCGGATCGACCTCGAGGCCCTTGCACAGCACCACGCGCGCCGATGGCCTGCCGTCGGGATCCGTCGTCGCCAGCGTCATCGCGTTGGGGTTCGGCTGGATCCGCTCGCGGGTCGCGTGGTCGAGCCACGCTTCCAGATAGAGCATCGGCTCTTCGGGCAAGGCCTCGGGCAGCGTTTCCTGATCGAGAAAGGGGTCGGGCTTGGTCATAGCGAACGCTAGGCCCGATCGCTTGTGCACAAGCTGTCGTGTCGTGTCGATTCGGCCAATCCCGCCCGCCCGCGGGTATCTTGGTCGGTATGGAAGAGACACTCGGCAACGCAGGCGAGAACCGCAACCGTCGCCCCAAGGCAGCGGGCGTGCCCCTGCGCGAGCTCTTCGACCGCCTCCCGCCCCACGACCCCGAGGCCGAGGCGTCACTCCTCGGCGCGATGCTCATCGATCCAGACGTCTCCGACGAGATCGTTCAGCTCGTGCACTCGGGCGATCAGTTCTACCTCGCAGCCCACGCCGCCATCTTCGATGCGCTCCGCGAGCTCCACGAGCACCGCAGGTCGGGCGACCTCGTCCAACTCAAAGAGAAACTCGCGGGCAAAGACCTCCTCGAAGAAGTCGGCGGGATCGCGTACCTCTCGCAGATCGTCGAAGAGACGCCCAGCGCCGCCGCCGCGATGCACTACGCCCGCATCGTCGCCGACAAAGCGCAGCTGCGCAAGCTCATCACCGCCTCCGAGCAAGCGCTCTACAACGCCTACACCGCGGGCGAGCGCGGCGAGGGCGGCGTGCGCGAAGTCCTCGACCTCGCCGAGCAAGACATCTTCAAGATCACCGAGCTCGCGGGCGAGGCCGACGAGGCGAGCATGCAGGAGATCCTCGAGGCGCTCCTCGAACGCCTGAGCGAGAACGAAGGCCGCGAGATCACCGGCATCGCCACCGGCTTCACCGACCTCGACAAGCTCACCACCGGCTTCCAGCCGGGGGAGCTGCTCATCGTCGCCGCTCGGCCCTCGATGGGTAAGACGGCATTCGCGCTCAACCTCGCCGAGCAGATCGCCTTCGGGGGCCAGCCCTACTCCGAGCACGGTCCCCAAACCCCGGTGGGCTTCTTCAGCCTCGAGATGAGCCGCGACGCGATCGTGCAGCGCATGCTGACCTCGCGCGCACAAGTCGACGCCCAACGCGTCCGCCGGAACATGCTGGGCCGCGAGGATCACATGCGCCTGCACCAGGCCGCCGCCCAGTTGAGCGAGGCCCCCGTCTTCCTCGACGACACCCCGGGCCTGACCGTCATGCAGCTGCGCGCCCGCGCCCGGCGCATGGTCGCGCGTCACGGCATCAAGTGCCTCCTCATCGACTACCTCCAGCTCATGACCGCGCCCTCCTCCGCGAAGGACGGCCGACAGAACGAGGTCAGCGCCATCTCGAGGCAGATCAAGGCCCTCGCGCGCGAACTCAAGGTGCCCATCGTCTGCCTCGCCCAGCTCAACCGCGCCTCCGAACAACGCGAGGGGCACCGCCCGCGCATGGCCGACCTCCGCGAGTCGGGCTCCATCGAGCAGGACGCCGACGTGATCATGCTCCTCCACCGCGAGGAGTACTACCACACGCAAACCCCCGAGTGGGCCGACGAAAACCCCGACAAGGTCGGCGTCGCTGAGGTCATCGTCGCCAAGCAGCGCAACGGCCCCACCGATGTCGTCAAGCTCGCGTGGGACGGGTCGACAACGCGCTTCCGCAACCGCGCGATCGGCTACACCCACGACGACACCGACTACGCGCCACGCGCGCACCAACAAGTCGAGCCCATGCCCCCCACACACGCGCCGCCGGCCCACCAGCCGCACGCGCCCCAACAATCACACGCCCAGCCTCACACTCAACCTCCCGCCCATCCCCCAGCCCAAGACGAGCCGCCGAAACGCGTGCGCTTCGCGCCGGGCGCCAAGTCCGGGCCCGTCGAGGACCACCGCGACGGCGGCGGCAGCGACCGAGGACAGAACGCCGCCGGCTTCGACGACGACCCGGGCGTGCCCTTCTGACGCTCCCTTCACCCGGCACAAAGCGAACAACGCCCCCGCACGAGACGGGGGCGTTGGCCTCAAGATCACAGCAGCACGAGATGCAAGCACGCCAGGCGCGGAGCGCGAGTGCGAAGCGGGTGCGCATCAACCGAGCATCAAGCGCGACGGCGGCGCACGCACGCGACACCCGCGAGCCCCAGCAACGCCGCTGCACCCGGGGCCGGGACGATCGAGAGGTTGTACGCCCCGCTATCGAAGAGCCCATCAACGCGCAGGTAGTACGTACCCGCTGCGAGATCGGTCACGCGAAGCACATCGGGGTCGCCTCCCGAGTTGCCCGCGTTGGTGAAGGCGAGGGCGTCCGCAGGGTCCGCCGCGTCGTAGAGGTAGAGGTCGAGCTCCGCCGGCAGCAGGAGGGGGAACGTCGTGCTGAGCACGTCGAGCGTCGCCTCGAAGTCGCCGCCTCCCCACTCGACGGCCCACACATCATCGTTGCCGTTCACGCTGCCCGGGAAGAAGGGGCTGACGAACGCGCCCCCCGCGAGATCGTTCGTACTTTCTCGGGTGTCACCCACCGCCGATGCGCCCGGGCCGAGCGTCCCCAGCGCGAGCGACGCAAGCGTGGGCGCGGTGTTGAGCGTGATGCTCAGATCGCTGAAGGCCCAGGTGCCCTGGAAGGTCGAGAAGCCGTTGAAGAAGAGGTTGTTGTCGACGCCGCCCAGGAAATCGAGCGCGAAGTCCACCTGCCAATTGAGGTTCTGATCGCCCGGGGCGATGAGCGCGCTCGGGATCGCGCTGGAGCCCCCCGTGTACGAGTAGTTCCCAACAAAGCTCCCCACACCCGAGTCACCGAAGCCGAGCCGCACCTCGTTGGCGCGCGCACCGCCCAGATCGTTGAACGTCGCCGAGATCGTCGCGCCGATGTACGTACCCGCCGGCACATCGCCGAGGTTCAGTACAAAGTCGCCGTTCGCGGCCGCGGCCGAGGGGCCCGCGATCGTGGGGATCGTAAAGTCCGCGCTCGCAGCGCCCGCAGCTGCGCACAGCGCAGCGATAGCAATTTTCTGGTTCATCACTCTGCTCTCTCTGGGACTCCAACCCTGATGCTTGATTGCGCCTCGCTGATCGGGACACCCCGCTCAGCGACGCTCCCCGACCACGAAACGCCTGTGCTAGACGCTGCTCGGACCGGGAGGCGGGCCAAACATACCGGGAATTCGCCTCAGGACAACCCCGCGCAGTACCCGCCGCCCCACTCCGTGCTGGGCGATTACGACCCGTTATCCGAGCATGCCAATAAAAACACCCCTCCGCTGTAAAGCAGAGGGGTGTGCAAGTAGTGTCCTATTCACGCTGGGAAACACACAGCGTGGGATGATTCTGCGAGGTGGGCAGAATCAGGCGCGACGGCGACGCATGCCAGCGACACCGGCGAGGCCGAGGAGGGCCGCGGCGCCGGGAGCGGGCACGAGGCGAAGCGTCACAACGCCATCGGTGGCGGAGGAGGAAGTAGCGCCCCAACCAACAGCGGCGAAGCCGGTGTTGAACGCGCCGACGGCGACGTAGTAGGTGCCGTCAGCGAGGGTGCTGGTGCCGCCGATGCGCGACTGCAGACCGCCGCCAAACGCGTCATCGTTGGTGGCGAGGAGGTTGCCGGCGTCGTCGTAGAGACCCAGCTCGGTGTCGCCGATGGTGCCTTCAGCGAAGGTGTTGATCTGCGTGGGGGCCACGCCGCCAACGACGTCGAAGGTGTACCACAGAACCTCACCCGCACCGATGGGGGCGACGACGTCCTGGGGACCGGCGAAGGTGCCAAGGTCCACAGCGGCGGGCGCCATGGGGGCGACAAACTCGTTGAAGGTAAATTCGATGGACTCCCACTCGGCGTCGGCGAGGCTATCGCCGCCATCGTCGAAGCCCTCGTTGAACTCGAAGCCGAAGACGTCGCCGGCGTTCACAACGATGCCGGTGTCGATGAAGGTGCCGCTGAGGGCGTTGCCCGCGGAGTATGCACCCGTCACGACACCAAGGCCGCCCGAGCCGAGGATTGTTCCATTCAGGTAGAAGTCGACATCGAGTTCCGACTCCCACGTGGCAGCGTTGATGGGCGAAGCAACGCCCGACCAGTCGATGTCACCGATGGTGAAGGAGTTCATGAATGTGTAGGTGACCTGAGGCGTACCGGTGATGCCACCGCCCGCGAGGGAGGGGATGTTGCCGCCGAAGGCGCCCGTGAGGTCGCCGGTGGACTCCGAAATCTGGGCGACGGCGGTGCCGGCGAGGGCCGCGATCGCGGCGATGGTAAGGATCTTCTTCATCTGACGTGTCTCCTCCTGGGCTTCCACCCAGATACTCAATCGTGCTGCTGTGCGCCACTCGCAACACAGCAATCGCGCATCACGCGTCTACACGCGGGACGTCGAAAAAGCTCTTGCAATCGAAACGGGTGGGTGAACTCCGGCTGAACTACCCCTCAGCTCGGGTTCGTGAGCATGCTTCGTCAGCACGGCTCGTGACGTGTCTCGATCTATCTTCCGTATCCACAACGGCGCACCTAGGGGTGAACCATCGCTTTGCAGGATAGCGGGGTTTCACGGTCGTACAAGGGAAATGTGAAGAATATGGCCAGTCTTGCTCATTCCGCCCGTTTTTTGCCCCTCAGAGCCCTCGCGGGGGGGATGAGAGAGCTGGTTCGAGCGCAATGAAAAGCCGCGGCCCAAGGGGCCGCGGCGATAAGAATCACAGATCGGGCCGAGCACCGCTCGGTTGCGGGTGCTTGCTCGAGGCTTACGAGCCGGCGTCGGCGGCGGGCGCTTCTGCCTCGGGCTTGGTGGTCGAGTCGGCTTCCGGCTCCGGCTCCGGAGCGGGCGGGACGAGCGACTCGTCGTGCGACGCTTCGAAGGCGAGCTTCTCCTCGTCGTCGACCTTGGTCACCGTCACCTTGTTCTTGCCCTGGAACTCGCCCGAGAGGAGCGACTCGGAGAGCGGGTCCTCCATGTAGGAGCTGATCGCCCGGCGGAGCGGCCGCGCACCGAAGTCCGGGTTGTACCCCTTGTCGATCAGGAAATCCATCGCGCTCTGATCGAGCTCGAGGTGCCACCCCTGCTCGAGCATCCGCTCGCGCAGCTTGCCCGTCTCGTACTTCACGATCGTTGTGAGATCATTCTTTGTGAGCGGGCGGAAGGTGATGACGTCGTCGAGGCGGTTGATGAACTCGGGGCGGAAGTACCGCTCGATCTCCTTCATCAGAACACCCTTGATCGCCTCGAAGTCCTCGTCGCTCTCGTTCTTGTCGTTGCGCTTCGAGAAGCCGAAGCCGCCGCCGCCCTTGATGAGATCGGCGCCGATGTTCGAGGTCATGATGAGGATCACGTTGCGGAAGTCGACGTTCCGGCCGAACGAATCGACCAGGCGACCCTCTTCCATGATCTGGAGGAGCATGTTGAAGACATCGGGGTGGGCCTTCTCGATCTCGTCGAAGAGCACGACGGAGTACGGGCGACGGCGGACGCGCTCGGTGAGCTGGCCGCCCTCTTCGTAGCCGACGTATCCGGGAGGTGCGCCGACGAGGCGGG
>CAZNUZ010000048.1:0-18386 GCA_964576725.1 uncultured Phycisphaeraceae bacterium | reverse complement strand
GAAAGCGGGTGACCGGGATCGAACCGGCAACATTCAGCTTGGAAGGCTGACGCTCTACCAATTGAGCTACACCCGCGAGGGACTCAATGGTAGCATCTTGGACGGGCGGCCGAACATTCTCCGCGCTTCTTCCGAATAACCAATCGGACGGGCGCGTGCGAGACCCGACACGACCGCCTTCCGATAGGGGACCGCTCATGACCAAGACATCTCCCAGCACCCGCACAACCACCACGCTCGATCGCACGTTGGCTGCGGGCGCCCGTCGCCTGGGGCTCGTACGCAGCCTTTCTGCGCTCGCGGTCATGGCCGCTGCCGGCGCGGGGGCCTTGCTCGCCCTCCGGGTCGCTGAGCGGGGTTTCGGTGTAACGGGTATCGACTGGCCGATGGCCTGGTCCATCACGGCAGGGGCGGCCCTCCTCGGCGCACTCGCGTGGACCTGGGTGACACGCCCCAGCCGCGAGGTGCTCGCCCGCACGATCGACGAGCGTTGCGGCCTCAAGGCCACGCTCGCCACCGGGCTTTGGTCACGAAGCTCGGCGTCGGTGGATGCGTGGACCAGGGCCGCCAGCGATGAGGCGGAGCAGGCCGCCGGCCGGGTCGTCTTCAAAGATGCGTTCCCGCTCGACCGGTCGCGGGCGTGGCTCCCAGCGGGGTTGTGCGCAGCCCTTGTGATCGGCGGCGGGTTCGTCCCGCGGACGAATCTCATCGAGCTCTTCGCGGATGATCCCGACACGGTCGCTGGCGCGAACGAGTCGGAGTCTGAGGATCAGATCATCCAGATCCGTCAGGACATAGACAAAGGGCGCGACGAGATCGAACAGGCGCTCGACGCCCTGCAAGACGAGGGCCTCAAGGAACAGCTCGCAGCACTCGATGAACCGCTCCCCGATGCCCTATCTCCCGAGGAACTCCGCACCGCGGAGATGAAGCGTCTGTCGACGCTGCAAGACAAGCTCGAGGAGGCGGAGCGCAACGGCATCGCTCAGGAAGCAGCCGCAGCCCGTGCGGCGATGAAGGCGATGCGGCGTCCGTCGGGGCTCGATTCTGAAGCTACCCGTCTCGCCGAGGCGATCCAGCGCGGCGATATGCAGGCCGCCAAGGACGCTGTGGACAACATGGCCAGCATGCTCGACAGCGGCCAGCTCTCGCAAGAAGAGCGCGACCGACTGGCCGAGCAGCTCGAAGAACTGGCAGAGCAACTCGAAGAGGCGGCCCAGCAGCAGCAACAGGCGCTCGAAGAGGCGCTCGAGCAGGCGGGGCTCGATCCAGGCCTTGCCAGCAACCCCCAGGCGCTGCAACAGGCCATCCAGAACGCGCAGAACCTCACCCAGCAGCAGAAGCAGCAGCTCCAGCAGCAGGCGAACCAGAACCAGCAAAACGCCGGGCAGTGCAGGAACTGTGCGGGCGGGATGAGCCGCATGGCCAACGCCATGAGCCAGGGCCAGGGCGGGCAGCAGGCGGGGCAACAGCTCGGCCAGCAGCTCTCAGGCCTCGAGATGGCGCAACAGCAGATGGACGCGCTCCGCGCTGCCCAGAACACCGTCCAGCAGCAGATGGCTCAGCAGGGCCAAGGGCGCAACCCCGGAACGGGCAACAAGCAAAACCGCCTGCCGCCTTGGGCCCAAAAGCCACAGCTCACGGAGGGCGGCGGCGGCAACGGCGCGGGGAACTCGGGTATCGGCGGCGAAGAGGAGCCCGATCCCAACAACGTCGAACTCCTCGCCGGCAAGCCCGACGCCGAGCCCACCGGTTTCGGACCGACGATCGGCAGCATGACGGTCGAGGGCGGCACGCAGCTCCGAGGCGAGTCCGTCGCGCAGTTCCGCGAAACCGCCCGGGCCGGCAGCGAAGCCGCAGCCGACGCGATCGACGAACGACTCGTCCCGAAGGAGTACGAAGACGTCGTCAAGAAGTACTTCGGTGGGTTAGAGAACGAAGCCTCCTCCGCGGAGAGCGGCTCCGAGGGCACCCAGTCGGAAGGGGCGGAGTCACCCTGAGCCGAGCTTCCACGGCGTGGCGGGCCTCGCGCGTCCGCCCGAACCGTGAACGCCCGTCACGACGCACACGATGACGATCGGGCCCGTTCAATTCGCCCAGCCTATCTGGCTTTTCCTCGTCCCGGCCTTTGCTGTTGCCCTCTGGTTGCTCTCCAGACGGAGCCTCGCCGGGCTCGGGCCGACACTCCGCTGGATCGCGTTCGGCGTGCGCTGCGTGGTGGTCACGGGTCTGTGCGCAACGCTCGCCCAGCCCCAGCATCGCACAGACGGCGAGGGCGTTGCAGCGATCGTGGTGATCGACGGCAGCGCCTCTATGCCGCGCGATATCCTCGGCTCGGCGGTCGAGGTCATGGGCCCGATGATGGAAGGGGCAGAGCTTGCGGACCGAGTGGGCCTCATCACCGTCGCGGAAGAGGCGTTCGTGCGCCGTCTACCGATGCGAGGCGACAGCCCGCTCGGTGTGCTCTCTGGTGCGCAGGAAGTGGGGGACCTCGACCCCGGCCCGCGCGAGGGCACCAACCTGGCCGACGCGCTCACCACCGCGCTCTCCACCGTGCCCGACGATTCCGCCGCCCGCATCGTGCTCGTCTCCGATGGCAACGAAACCGAGGGCAGCCTGCGCAGTGTCGCGGAGCAGGCGGCGGCGGTGGGTGTGCCCGTAGACGTCCTCGCGGTGCAGCGGGAGATCCCCGGGGAAGTGGTGCTCGATGAGCTCGCCACCCCCGCGAACGCGCGCGTCGGGCAGACCGTCAACGTCACGGCCGTCTTCCGCTCCGTGCGCCCGGTCACGGGCAGGCTCACGCTCGCCATCAACGGCGGGCTTTACGATCTCACCCCGGGCGAAGCCGGCAACTCCGCTCCGATCACTCTCGGCTCCGGCGTGACGCCCGTCACGATCCCCGTCTTTGTCCCGCGGGGCGGTGCGCAGCGATTCACAGCCCGCTTCGAGCCCGACGACGAGCGTGCGGACGAGATCACCCAGAACAACATCGCTGAGTCCGTCACGTTCGTGGAGACCGAGGGCAAGGTCCTGATCTACGCCGAACGCCCCGTCGACGCCCGGCCGCTCTTCGACGCTCTGGAGAGCGCCCAGTTGGAACTCGAACTGCGGCTCCCCTCCGAGGGCCACCGTTCCCTCGAAGAGCTCCAGGACTACGACGCGATCGTGCTCTTCGATACCGGCGCCTCGGGCTTCACCGGTCAACAGATCGAGGACCTCGCCTCTTACGTGCGTGATTCGGGCGGCGGGCTCGTCATGGTGGGCGGCCCGAACGGTTTCGGCGCGGGCGGCTGGATCGGCACGCCCGTCGCCGACGCGCTGCCCGTACGCCTTGACGTGCCCGAACGCCGCAACATGCCCCTCGGTGCGCTCGCCGCGGTGATCGATACCTCGGGGTCCATGGCTGCGCCGATCGGCGGGACGAACCTCACCCAACTCGACGCTGCAGAAGAGGGCGCAGTCGCCGCGGTGAACTCTCTCAGCAGGCTCGACCTGGCGATGATCGTGCGGTTCGATTCGGGGTTCCGCACCGTTGTTCCGCTCGGTCCCGTGGGCGACAAGCAGGGCATCGCACGCAAAATCCGCTCGCTCAACGAGGGCGGCGGGACCGACATGTTCCCCGCGCTCCGGCACACGATCAGCGTGCTGAAGGAGAGCCCCGCGAGCGTCCGCCACATCGTCGTGCTCTCCGACGGGCAGACGATGGACGACGGCTCGCTCGAGCGCGTCCTCGCAGAGGCCAAAGCGCACAACATCTCGATCTCGGGCATCTCCATCGGCGACTGGGCGGACGACCGACTGATGCAGAGGATCGCAGCCGAAACCGGCGGCCTGTTCCACATCGTGCTTCCCAACCCCGCCGGTCTGGCGCAGCTGCCCCAGATCTTCATCAAAGAGGCCCAGATCGTGAAGCGCGCTCTGATCTGGGAGGGCGACCCGTTCTCGCCGGTCCCGACAGGCGCGCCCTCCGTTCCGCTCCGAGGCGTGCCGATGCCGGTCCCCACGCTCTCGGGGTACGTCGTGACCTCGGATCGCGAGGGGCTCTCGGTCGTCACGTTGCGCGCGCCCGAACCCGACGAAGACCCGATCCTGGCGCACTGGCAGCACGGCCTGGGCCGCGTTGTCGCGTTCACCTCGGACGCCACCAACCGCTGGGCGGCCGACTGGGTCGGCTGGCCCGCGTACGAGACGTTCTGGGAGCAGCACGTCCGCTGGGCGATGCGTCCCACAGGCTCCGCGAACCTCTCCGTCGTCACAACCAACGACGGCCCGCGCACGCGCATCACCGTCAACGCGCTCGACGAGGAGGGCGAGCCGCTGAACTTCGCGCGATTCGTCTCTCGGGTCGTCCGGCCTGACGGCACGGCGGACATCGTCGAACTCCCTCAGACCGCGCCGGGCCAGTACGCGGGCGCGTTCGACTCCTCGGACTCGGGCAGCTACCTCGCAACGGTGCTCTACGACGCGAGCACCAAGGAGAAGCAGGATCGCGGAGTCGTGCGCAGCGCCGTGAGCCGTTCGTACGCCGACGAGTATCGTCAGCTCCAGCCGAACCCGGGCCTGCTCCGAAGGGTCGCTCAGCAGACGGGCGGGCGCGTGCTCAACGACGCGGGCACGGGCGTCTCCCTCTTCGACAACGACGGGCTCGAGCAGCCCATCTCGCTCCGACCGATCTGGCTCGCCTTCGCCGCGATTTCGATCGGCCTGTTTCTGTGCGACGTCGCGGTGCGCCGGGTGCGGATCGTGCCGGCGGAGATTTTCGCAGCCGTCCGCAGGCAGATGAGCAAAGCCCAAGAAGAAGCTACGCAGATCGACGCACTCCGCACCGCACGCGAGCGGGCTGCGGTCACGCTCAAGCGAGCTGCGCCGACGGCGGAATCCAAGTCGGTCGCCAAGACCAAATTCGAGGCCGCCCCCGGCGCTCAATCGGCCGACCCGATCGTGAGCGCTCGCCCGCCGGCGGAGCGTCCGCGTCCGACCCAGGGCGCCGAGCAGAAGCCCAAGGCCGAGGAGGGCGACGGCATGTCCCGCCTGCTCGCCGCCAAGCGCCGGGCCGCCGGCAGCATGGAATCCGAAGACACCTCCAACCAATGACCTTGCAGATGCGCACCAGGAGAACGCGATGAACACCGATCATTCAGCCAACGGCGCCCCGACCCCCGACGGTGTCCGGGAGCAGTGCGCCGCATTCCAGCGCACGTTCCAGGAGATGAAGGACGAGGTCCAGAAGGTCATCGTCGGCCACGACTCCATCGTGGAGGGGGTGCTGACCGCGGTATTCACCGGCGGCAATGTCCTCCTCGAAGGTGTGCCCGGCCTTGGGAAGACCATGCTCGTGCGCACGCTCGCGGACGTCATGAGGCTCGACTTCTCGCGCATCCAGTTCACGCCCGATCTCCTGCCCGCGGACATCATCGGAACCAACATCGTGATGGAGGACCCCGAGACAGGCCGCCGCGGCTTCGAGTTCCAGAAGGGCCCGATCTTCGCGCAGCTCGTCCTCGCCGATGAGATCAACCGCGCAACGCCAAAGAGCCAGTCCGCCCTGCTCGAAGCGATGCAGGAAAAGACCGTGACGGTCGCCGGCGAACACCGCCCGCTCGATCGGCCCTTCTTTGTTCTTGCGACCCAGAACCCCATCGAGCAGGAGGGCGTCTACCCACTCCCCGAAGCCCAGCTCGACCGCTTTATCTTCAAACTGACCGTCGGCTACTCCAAGCTCAACGATCTGATGACCATCGTCGACCGCACCACGGGCGGCGAGACGCCGAAGGTGGAGTCGAAGATCGACGGCCCCGGCATCATCGCCGCCCAGCAGCTCGTGCGCGAGGCCGTCATCGCGCCGCATGTGAAGGAGTACGCCGCCCGCCTCGTCCTTGCGACGCACCCCGAGGGCGAGTTCGCCCCGGAGATCACTAATAGGTACGTCCGCTGCGGCGCGTCGCCCCGCGGCGCTCAGGCGCTGGTGCTCGCGGGCAAAGTCCGTGCGCTCACCGAAGGCCGGTACCACGTCGCGCCCGAGGACATCGAGGCCGTCGCGGTCCCCGCGCTGCGTCACCGCGTCCTCCTCAACTTCGAGGCCGACGCCGATCGGGTGAGCTCGGACGACATCGTGAGCGAGATCCTGCAAGCGACGCGGCGCGAGCCGGTGCTGGCGGGGGCCTGATGCTCCCCACCACCAGACCAGCCCGCCCCGAGTCTCTCGATGACCTGCTCACCGGCTCGCTCGTCGCCAAGCTCCGCTCGGTCGACCTCGCTTCGAAGAAGGTCTTCGCGGGCAAGATGAAGGGCGAGCGGCGCTCCAAGAAGCGCGGCGACTCCGTCGAGTTCGCAGACCACCGGCCTTACGTCGAAGGCGATGACCTGCGCTTCATCGACTGGAACATCTACGGCCGGCTCGACCGTCTCTTTATGAAGCTCTTCCTCGAAGAAGAAGACCTTTCACTCCACATCCTGATCGATACGAGCGCCTCTCAGGACTGCGGCGAGCCCAGCAAGTTCCTCTTCTGCCAGCAGGCCGCTGCTGCCCTCGCATACGTCGGTCTTGTGAACATGAACCGCGTCGCCGTCACGGGCTTCGGCGAGCAGCCGGTCCAACCCGATGCGGCCGCTCCCGCTAGGCCCGAGGTGATGACCTCGCTGCGCGACCTGCGCGGCTCGCGGCGCATCCACGAGGTCGGTGCGTTTCTCTGCGGGCTCCAGCCCTTCGGCTCTTCGCGGTTCGACGAGGCCGCCAAACGCGTCGCGCTCTCTCGGCGGGGCAAGGGCGTGATGGTCGTCCTCTCCGACTGCTTCTTCAAAGAGGGATACGAGCGCGGCCTGCGATACCTGCTCGGCCGGGGCTACGACGTGGTTGTGATCCAGGTGCTGAGCCCGCAAGAGCTCGAGCCTAAGGTCGGCGGCGACCTGCGCCTGCGCGACGTCGAGGACGGCGACGTGGCCGAGGTCACGATCTCCGCGCCGCTCATCAAGCGATACAAAGAGAACCTGTCGGCGTACTGCTCCGAGCTGCGGACGTTCTGCACCCGTAGGGAGGCGACACTGATGACACTGCCGAGTGACACGCCTGTGGAGTCGCTCATCCTCGACTACCTGCGCGCGCGGGGGGTCGTCCGATGACCTGGCCCACTTTCCTGACGCCCGGCCTCGCCGGGATCGCAGCCGCGATCGCCGTGCCAACGCTCGTGCTTCTCTACTTCCTGAAGCTGCGCCGGCGGAGTATGGACGTCTCAACGACGCTGCTTTGGAAGCGCGCGGTGCAGGATCTCCAGGCCAACGCCCCGTTCCAGAAGCTGCGCAAGAATATCCTGCTCTTCGTCCAGCTCGTAGCGATCCTTCTGCTCCTCTTGGCGATCGCCCAGCCGATGCTCGATCGCGGGGGTGCACCGCCGCCCCGGTCGGTGATCGTCATCGATCGTTCCGCGAGCATGAGCGCCCTCGACGCGCAGGATGACGACGGCGGGACCATCACGCGGCTCGAGCGTGCGAAGCTCGAAGCGCTGGCCTTCGTCGATTCGATGGGGGAGGGGGGCGGCTTCGGTGGGCTCTGGGGATCCGCGACGGCCGACGAGGCGATGGTCGTCACATTCGACGCCGGCTCCGCGGTCGTCCAGCCGTTCACCTCGAGCAAGTCACTCTTGCGCTCGGCGATAGAGTCGATCACGCCCGCCTCATCCACGACCCTGCTCGAGCCGGCCGCACGCGCGGTCGAGCCCTTCGCCGCCGCCCGCACCATCGTGGGCGAGGGCGATTCCGCGAGCACCACGCCCGGAGCACCGGTGCTGCTCTGGTCGGATGGCGGGCTCGCGGACGCCGCGACTGCGGAATTGCCCTCGGGCATCACCATCGACTACCGACGGGTCGGGTCGGGTTCCGCGACGAATATCGCCATCACGTCTATGCAGGCCCAGCGCACCTACGACGCCCCCGACGAGATCGCGGTCTTCGTCGCGGTGCAGAGCACCGATTCCGAGCCGCGGGATATCGATGTCGAGTTCGGTGTCGACGGCATCGCGTCGCGTGTGCGCACGGTTAAGGTCCCCGCGCGAAGCGAAGAGGGCGCACCGGGCGTCGCGGGGGTTGTCTTCCGCATCGAGCGAGCCACCGCAGCGGTCCTCTCCGCTCGGCTGCTGCTGCCGGAGGGGATCGAGGATGCGTTGCCCGAAGACAACCGGGCGTGGGCCGCGCTCTCACCCGCCCGTCGGCTCACCGTCGCCCTGGTGGGCGATGTGGATATCTTCACGCGCAACGCGTTGGAAAGCATGCCGCTCTCCCGCATCGAGAGTCTGAGCGTCGCCGAGTTTGAAGCTTCGATCGAAGACGGCGCCGCCTCGGACTACGAGGTGTACGTCATCGCCGAGTGGCCGACCCGCGCCCCCGATGCCGACGCGATCCGCGGGCGGTTTCTCTCGATGGGTGCGCTTCTCCCCGGCGGCGGCATCCGCGTGGTAGAGCCCGCTCAGGAACGCGTCGCTGCCTTCGTCAACGCCGACAGCGAGCACCCCGCGCTGCGGTACATCAATCTCGATCCGGTGCGACTTGTGGGCGTGCCGGGCCTCGAAGCGACGGAGGGGGCGGAGATCCTCGCCAACACCACCGAGGGGCCCGCCATCTTCGAGATCGATCGCGCGGGCACGCGCGCGATCGTGCTCGGATTCGATGTGACCGCCTCCACCTGGCCCGCCGAGTGGTCCTTCCCCCTCTTTCTCGCGCAGGCGGTGCGCTACCTGGGTGATGACCTCTCCGAGGTCGCAGCACCGACGGTCCGCCCGGGCGAGGTCGTGCGCACACCCATCCCCTCCGGCGTGACCGCTGTGCGCGTGCGCACGCCCTCGGACGAAATCGAATCGCTCGAGCCTGGGCCCGACGGCACGCTCGTCATAGGACCTGTCGAAGAGACGGGCATCTACACGCTCTCTTGGGAAGGGCCTCCCGGCCCGCAGGACACCATTGCCGGCGGGCGGGCGGTGCGGCTTCTCGCTTCAAGTATGCTCGACGGGGTCGAGTCTCGGCTCGAGTCGGCCGAGCGCATCGACCTCTCGCGTGCGTCGGTCGTTGCGTCACGCAGCTCCGCAGACCCGCTCGAAGCCCGGTCTCCGATATGGCCCTACTTCGTTGTGCTGGCGCTGGTCGTCGTCTTGCTCGAGTGGTACCTCTACAACCGGAAGGTGCGCCTCTGATGCGACCGTGGCATCGCCTTATACGTCTGCTCGCTTTGCCCTTGCTCGTCGCGCTCGCGTCCCCCGCGCGTGCGCAGCAGCTCGCGGGGTTCAGCGTTCAGACCGGATACGACGGGCTGGTGGTCTACGGCGCTTGGAACCCCGTGCGGATCACCATCTCGGGCGGGAGCGCACCGGTCGCAGGCACGATCGAGGTCAGCGTTGGTCTGGGAGGCGAGATCGTCAGCGTCAACCGGCGCGCGTTCGCTGCCACTCCCGGAAAGTCCATCACCTACGACCTGCCCGCCTACATGCCCATCAGGGGGCGTACACACTCATGGGGCTGGCCCGAAGTCTTCACCGAGCTCCGCGATAGCCGCGGGCGACTCATCGACGACTGGGTCGCGGAATACTCGGGTACCGAAGGCGATGAGACGATCAGCACCACGCTCAACGAAACGTGGGAACGCGCGATCGTGCGCACCGACGTGAGCCTGATCTCGCGCGTCGCCAATGACGACACAAATGACGAGTTCTGGCAGCTCGTGCAACCCGTCACAGCCTCACCCCGCGCGCTCTGGACGCATCCACTCGCGTTCGACGGTGTCGGCGTGCTCTTCGTCTCTACACCGCAACTCGCGGACATCACGCCAATCGCACGCGATTCGGTGCTCGCATGGCTCCGGTCGGGGGGGCACCTCGTGCTCGTCGGCCCGGCCATCCATCTCACCGAGGACTGGGACATCGAGGGCGAGGCCATCCGCAGTCTCGAAGTGCCCCCCTCAGCGGATGAGCCCGAGAGCGCGGATATGGAGCTATCTCCGGGTGACGACTGGCCCGGCATGACGCGCCGGCTGGTGGGGCACGGAACTTGGACGCACATCGGTGAAAGACCCGAGGATCTCGGGTGGTCCCAAGACAAGGTCATACGCGCGTGGCGGGCGCTTTCCTCTTCGATTCTTCCGATCAAGGGGGAGTTCGAGCGTGTGAGCCGCTCGGGTGTGCGCACGTGGGTCGGGATGCCCACGGGCTCTACAGAGTCGGAGCGGGTCGATGCTGTCGTTGAGCGGTTCCGCGAGGTCGAGCCCCCGGGGATGACCTGGCTCATCGGCTTCCTCGCGGTGCTCGCGATCGTCGTCGGGCCGGTCGACCGTATTCTGTTGAAGCGGACGAAGCGGCTTCATTTGTCATCAGTCAGCGTGCTCGTGTGGATCCTGATCGCGGGGTTCTTCGCGGTGCTGCTGCCGATTGTCACGCGCTCGGGCGACACCTGGACGGGCACGCACACGTTCACCGATGTTGCGCTCGACGGCAGCGCTACATCGGAGACCTTGCACCTGTACTTTGCACCGAGCGGTGCACGGTTCAGCCCGCCGCAGTCTGGCACGCATCGCGTGCTGCTCGCTTCGGGCGGCGGTGTGCCGGGCACACAGCTCGCTTCGGGTGCGCACCTGTCGGGCCAACAGTTTGTCCGGCCCTTCTCACTCTTCGGCTACTGTGATGCCGGGCCGGGCACAGCGACCGTGCGCGGGGACCTCATCGTCCGCGATGGCCGGCCTCATGTACGCGTGGAGACGGACAGCGAGGGCACGGTCGGCAGTGTTTCTGTTCTCTACCGCGAGCGTGAATTCGCGCCCGCGGTTTCGAGCGTGCGCCTGACGACGGACAACGCCATCGATGCGCAGCTCTACGCGGTCGGGGCGGTGGTCGACTCGCTCGACGTCGCTTCGCCCGCCGCCGAGTCCCGCCTGCGGAGTATCTACCCCGCAGTCCACGATGGGCATATCGCGCTCCTGCGGTGCACGATCTCGAGGCCCGGTCAACCGCCCGCCGGCCTGAGCACACACGCCGAAACCCTCGTCGCCGAGGCGCTAACCGAGTACACCATCGCGCTCCGGGTGCCCGGCGAATTCGCAGAGTTACTGGATCAAACCCCCGGAGCGGGAGACGAAGAGTGATCAGCATTCAAGGTGCCAGCGTTCGGTATGGGTCACTCCTCGCGGTCGACAACCTGTCGCTCGAGATCGGGGCGGGCGAGGTGTTCGGGTACATCGGGCCCAACGGCGCGGGCAAAAGCACCACGATGAAGATCCTCGCCTGCCTGCTCCGCGCGGATCGCGGCGAGGCATACGTCGACGGCATCGATGTCCGCAAAGACCCCGAGAAGATCCGCAGGCTCATCGGTTACATGCCCGACTTCCTCGGTGTGTACGACGACCTGACCGTGCACGAGTACCTGCAATTCTTCGGGGCGGCCTACAACGTGCCACGAAAGAAACGCAGCGCGGTCATCGAGGGAGCGTTAGAGCTCACCGATCTCGTCGAGAAGAAGCACACGATGGTGAACGGGCTCTCCCGAGGCATGCAGCAGCGTCTGGGCGTGGCGCGTGTGCTGGTGCACGACCCGCAGGTGCTGCTCCTCGACGAGCCCGCCTCAGGCCTCGACCCCCGTGCGCGTATCGAGATGCGCGAGCTGTTGCTCGAGCTCCGGCGGATGGGCAAGACCATCATGATCAGCTCGCACATCCTCTCCGAGCTCCACGAGATGTGCTCCTCGATCGGGATCATCGAGCGCGGCAAGCTGCTCTACGCCGGGTCCATCGACGACGCCTTTGCGGAGGCGGGGGTGGGCGAGTCTGTTGTCATCCAACTCGAGGGCGAGGCCGCCCCGGCGCTGGAACTCCTCCGCTCGGATGACCGCGTCGAGCGTGCCGAGATCTCCGAGCAGAACGAACAGGAGCTCTCGGTGCACGTCGCCCCCGATGTGGAGGGGCACCACTTCCTGATCGAGCGCCTCGTGTCCGCGGGCCATCGCATCCGGACCGTCGGCGCGGAGCAGGTCAAGCTCGAGGACGTCTTCCTCCGGCTCACCAAGGGCGTCGTGCAGTGAAGGCGATACGCAAGATCCCAAGCCTCTTCTCGCCTCGCACGCTCTTCGGGCCGATCTTCTGGCGTGAGATGCTCGTGTCGGGGCGCAAGTCGTTCGCGCACTGGGCGCGGTTCACGCTCGTCGCGTTGCTCACGTTCTTCGTCGGCTTCGCGGTCATCGGTTTCCAGCGGTCGTACGGGTACGGGAGTATCAGCAGCCAGATCAACGAGCTCAGCGATGCGGCACTGGCGGTCAGCCAGATCACCATCTGGGTGCTCTTCGTGTTACTCCCGTTCGTGGCGGCTGCGCTGGGCGCGGGTGCGATCACCGACGAGCGGGCGGCACGCACGTTCGATTCGCTGCTCGCTTCCCCCATGAGCGCCTGGACGATCGTGGCGAGCAAGCTGACGAGCAGGACGCTGCAACTCTTGTTGCTCGCGCTGCTCACGCTCCCCGTTCTACTTGCTGTGCGCACCTACGGCGGCTACAGCGCCGCAGCGATCTCCCTCACGACGCTCGTGATTCTGGCGCACGGGATCCTCGCTGCGTCACTCGCCGTCTGGTTCAGCCTCGGCGCAAAGAACGCTCGCAGCGCCTTCGTGGGGTCGATCGTCATGATCGTGGGCTACAACCTCCTCCCCGTCTTCGTGCTGCTCGCGGTGAACGTGCTCCCCTCGCTCAAGCAGTTCTCAGACGAAGTGGCGATGTTCGTTCTGCACGCGAGCCCCTTCACCGCGGTGCTGATCACGCTGAACGGGGTCGGCGATGTGGTGCCCTCTTCGTTCGGCGGGTACCAGTTCCTTGCGTACAGCTTCCCGCTCGTCAGCGCCGGGTTGATGCTCCTGCTCTCTGCGCTCCTCGCCTGGCGGACGGCCGCGAGGCTTCGGGTAGCGACCGTGGGCAAGAAGAAGGCCAAGATTAAATCGGGCACCGCACCGGCACAGTCGCCCGCGGGCGGCAAGGAAGGGGGCGGGAAAGGGCGCTCGCGGACGGTGCGGGGCAACCCGGTGCTGTGGCGCGAGGTGGCATCGGCGTTCTCCGGGACATCTGTTCCCGTGCGCATCCTGATGGTGCTCGCCGTCATCGGCCTCATGGCCCTGATCTATGCGAACTCCGACCTGCAGTACGGCTCGGTCCACGGGGTCCTGTACACGATCCCGTTTCTGCTCGGGGTGCTGGCGGCATCGGCATCGACCGCGGGCACGGTCGCGGGTGAGCGCGAGGCCCGCTCACTCGATCTGCTGCTTACCACACCGATCACCGCGCGGGGCATCCTCTTCGGCAAGCTGGCAAACGCCCTCTTCTACCCGGGGATCCTCCTGGTGGTGCCCCTCGCCCACACCCTCATCGCCAAGGGCGCGGGCCTCGTGCACGGGGAGAAGTTCATCTCGCTTTGGCTCCCCTTGAACCTGCTGATGGTCGCGGTCCCGACCTACTTGCTGCTGGGCGCTTCGGGACTGCTCTTCGGGGTGCTCGCGCGGAAGGCGATGGTGGCGACCATCCTGAACATCCTGCTGTGGGCCGTGATTTGGGTGGGGGTCTGGATCATCCCGGTGATGATCGACATGTTCGGCCCGGAGCCGGATTTTCTGATCGCGGTCCTCTCCGTCATCAACCCGGTCTACTGGATCGCCATGGCCATCGACGGGGGCACGTTCTCCTGGTCGAACAGGCTTTCGTACGACTTGGACGGCCTCCCCTTCGACGACATGGGCCCCGTCCGCTTCACCGTGCTGCTCGGCATCTGGAGCGCAGCGGCCTCGGGCGTGGCGGCGGCCTTCTTCCTGCTCGCTGCGAAGATCTTCGCCGGGCGGACACTCCGTAGGCGGTAGCCATCCCCCCGGCGTACTATCGCGGCATGAAGATCACACTCAACGGCGCCGAGCACGCGCTCCAAGAGGGAACGAGCGTTGCAGCTCTGCTCGACACGCTGGGCCTTGCTGAAAAGCCCGCTGCGGTCGAAGTGAACCGTGGCCTCGTCCGCAAGTCGGAGCACCCCGAGACGGTGCTCCGCGAGGGGGACACGGTTGAGGTCGTCACGCTCGCGGGCGGCGGCTAATTAGGAGAACACGAACATGAGCACCACCGCCACAACCGCGCACACGGACAACGGTTTCGAGATCGCTGGGCGTACGTTTACAAGCCGTCTCGTCGTCGGGACCGGGAAGTACAAGGACAACGCCACGATGACCCGCGCGCTCGAAGCGAGTGCAGCGGAGGTGGTCACCGTCGCGGTCCGCCGCGAGCGACTCTTCAACGAAGCGGGGGAGTCGCTCCTCGACGCGATCGACACCGACCGCTACACCATCCTGCCGAATACCGCCGGCTGCTTTACCGCCGAGGACGCGGTGCGTGTCTCGCTCTTAGGCCGGGAACTGTTGGACCAGATCGGCAATCCGGGTGCCTCGTGGGTGAAGCTCGAGGTGCTGGGCGATAAGAAGACCCTTCTGCCCGACCCAGTGGGCACGATCGAGGCGTGTACAACCCTCGTCGCGGAGGGCTTCGATGTGCTGTGCTACTCGAGCGATGACCCGATCGTGGCGGCCCGTCTCCGTGACGCGGGGGCGGCGAGCGTGATGCCCGCCGGCTCGCCCATCGGGTCCGGCCAGGGCGTGCTCAATCCGAACAACATCGTCCTCACGATCGAGAAGCTCAAAGAGGGTGACGCTTCGTACCCGGTGATCGTGGACGCGGGAGTGGGTGCTGCCAGCGACGTTGCGCAGGCGATGGAACTCGGCGCGGACGGTGTGCTGCTCAACACCGCGATCGCGCACGCCCAGGACCCGGTGCTGATGGCCGGCGCCATGCGCGACGCGTGCCGGGCGGGCTTCGCCTCTCACCGCGCGGGCCGTATCGCCAAGAAGCTCTACGCGACGGCGAGCAGCCCTTGGGAGGGTGTCGTCTCCTACATCCCGGGCGAATAAGTCCGGGCGAATAAGTCCGGGCGAATAACTCCGGGCGAATAACTCCGGGCAAGTAAATCCCGGCGAGCAAGCCCGTAAGACACAGAGCCTCGTGCGGTTGAGCCCGCGGCGTGCGTACGCGCGTGCGTTTGTGATTAGCCGGGCGCGATCCCGCGGTAGAGCATCTGCACGCGCTCTGCCTGCTGCCGGCGTACCGCGTCGAGTGTCAGCTTGGGGATCCGCCACCGCGGCTCCTCGGCGGACGTGTTCGCGCAGTGTTCTTGCATGCACCCGTAGAGCATCTTGAACGCGTCGCGTGGCTGGTGCATCTGGTCTAGGGCGTCGATGAGGTCTTGCCGGGTAACGTCGTCGTCGAAGAGATCCACGAGGCTGACCGACTCGCCATCGGCCGCCCGGCAGGCCGCGAGTCGCGCGTTGCAGAGGTCGTACAAGGTCGAACCGGTCCAGACGAGGCGCTCGATGAGGTTCTGCTTGTCCAGCCGTGCCTCTTGGAAGAAGTTGGACGTTTCACGGAAGAGCTCGTGGCGGAGTTCGATGGGCAGCAGCATCTTCAGGCCGAAGGCTTGCTGTTGGAGGAACTTGTTGTTGAGCAGCGGCCAGACCACCGCGCGCATGCGGTTGGTGTACCCGCTCACGAGCGTGGGTTCGTCCACCCGGTCGAGCACCACGATCAGGCCGCTCACGCCCAATGCCGCGTAGACCCGGCGGAGTTTGGCGAGGAGCTCGTACCGCGCGTCGTCGGATTCGGATGTCGGCAGGAGCCGGGCGGGCCGGTCCTCCGAGCGAACCTCGGCGAGTGCCGAGGCATATTCGACGTGCGTCATTCCTGACACACGCACCTGCTTGGCGAGCGACTTGCCGACCCGCTTTAAGAGTAAGGGCTTGATGGCCAGTTCGAAGAGCAGGAACGCGAGCCAGATCGCAGCGAGCCCGATCGCCGAAGCGAGCCACAAGTCGCGCACGACCCCTTCCAGGCCTCCCTCTTGGATTTGCAGCCCGCCGACCATGATCCCGGCGGGGAGCAGCCAGCCGAAGTAGGCCATGGCCCGGCGGAGGCGGTGCGCGTTGCCGAGCCCTCGCCGTAGAGCTTTCCGGAGTGCTTTGAGCCGGGCGGGTTGCTGGCCGCTGGTGTCGTACAAGGCGGCGAGCAGGAGCAGGTCGGCCTGCACACCGTCGCCGGACTTGCGCAGGCGTTGGGCGCTGTTCTCGCCGAGCATGGCGATCGACTCGCCGTCTTGCTGGCCCAGAACGTGGCTGACCAGCGCGGTGGTGCCTCGCTGGAGGACGGCGTCGATGTGATCGACGAGGCGGATAGACCCGAGTGCGTCGTCGATTTGCTCGGGGGCGCTGCTGAGGTCAACCCCGCGCTCTTGGGCGATGCGGTCGAGGACCGGGTTGAGCTCGTCGTACGCGATCACCGCGACGCGTGCTTCGGGGTTCCTCAGGTTGTGCTCGGCGGCTCGCTCGCCGATTTGAAGTCGTATTGCGGTTTTGCCCGTGCCCTTCTCTCCGAAGACGACCGCGGTCGAAGGCCGAGCGAGATCGCCCAGGATCTTGTCGAAATCCGGGTGCGTGGTCGGACCCACGCCCAGGCGGTTGAAAACGGGGTCGTGCCGGGCTTCCTCGGCCCGGAACGGGTTCTCCGAGATGCTCCAGTGCTCGAGGAACTGCGTGATGTTCATAACCGCCCTCCGTGGCTTGGCTTCGACGGCCGCATGGTATCAAGAGGGGTCTGCATCGGCCTTGGCGCGGGCCTCTCGGAGTGTTCGCGTGGCCTTCCAGCCGAGGAGTTCCTCCGCCGTTGAGCAATCGTGCAGCACGCCTGCGCCGAAGGCCTCCGCTGCGCCAGGGACATCGGCGTAAAAAGCCTCCAGCAGTTCTCGCGGCTCGCAGTGCGGCCGGTAATCGGGGGCTGCAGCCCAGAGCAGGCGGTGGCCCTCGATGCCCGGATGTGTCGCTGCGCGTGCCATGACCGAACCCGCGTCATCCACGTGCAGGTACGCGAAGGCTTCGCACCCGCCCCAGCGGTAGTCCGGCATGCCCGGCGGATTGCTGAGGTTCCGAGCGAACGAGCGCTCGGAGAGCAGGAACGGCAAACGCACGCTCACCGCGGCGGCGCCGTCGAACCCCATAGGGCCCGCGGTGAGGCCGGCAAGCATCTGCTCGGTTATGAGTTTGCTGAGCCCGTAGGCGTTGGAGGGTGCTGCGGGCGTGCGCTCGCTGATCGGGAATGCGGGCGGCAGCGGGGGGGACTGATCGAACGACTTCCAGTGCTCGATCCCACCGAGCATCGCCTGGATGCTGCTCGCGAAGACGAGGCGGGTCACCCCCGCCTGCAGCGAGCCCAGAAAGACACTCGTGTTGAAGGCGAGGTTCTCGCGCAGCACCGTCTCGGCGGAAGCGACCTGGCTGTTGGTGTGGTTGGCCAGGTGCACCACCGCGTCGGGGAGATCGAACCGGTCGAAGGCCCGGTGGATCGCGTGTGGATCCGCAAGCGAGAGGACGATCGTCGGGCACGGCGCTTCGGCAGCGGCGACCGCGTCGATGCCGAAGGCCTGGTGGCCCTCAGCATTGAGCGCCGAGACGACGGCTCGGCCGAGCAGGCCGTTGCTACCAGTGACGAGTACGCGCATCGGCGCTCAGGCTCCCTGTCGGCGGTGTGCTCAGTGCGCGACGGGCGAGCCGAGCATGGGAGCGATCACGTCGATCATGTTCGAGAGTGTGACGTCGTCCTTCGCTTCGAGATTAAGTCGGAGAAGGGGCTCGGTGTTGCTCTTGCGGACGTTGCACCACCACCCCTCGGACTCGAAGCAGTCGATGGTCACGCCGTCGAGTTCGTCCACGCTGCCGCGGCCCTCGAACTCGGCCTTGAGTTCTTCGAGCGCCGCGTCCTTGTCCTCGACCTCGAAGTTCCGCTCGCCCGACTGAGGGTACCGGCGGAAGGGGTTGACGAGTTCGCTCATCGGTTTGTCGGAGTGTGCGACGGCAGTGAGCACCGTCGCCATGGCGATCGCGCCCGAGTCCGCGTTGAAGTTGGTCTTGAAGTAGAAGTGGCCCGAGAGTTCTCCGCCGAAGACACACCGGTGCTCGGCCATGGCGGCCTTCATAAAGACGTGGCCCACACGCGAGCGGATGGGCTTGCCGCCCTTCTCGATGATCTCTTGCTCGAGCGACTTGCTGGAGCGGAGGTCGTAGACGATCGCGGCACCGGGGTTCTTTTCGAGGTACCACGAGGCGAGGAAGGCCGAGAGGTGGTCGCAGCCGACGATCTGGCCCCGCTCATCGACGACCATCAAGCGGTCGGCGTCGCCGTCGAAGCAGATGCCGAAGTCGGCCTTCTCGTCGATCACGCGCTCCTGCAAGTCACGCAGGTTGGAGGGGACGAGCGGGTTGGGCTCGTGCACGAACTCGCCCTTGGTGTTCTCGAAGTAGAGC
>CAZNUZ010000047.1:0-18509 GCA_964576725.1 uncultured Phycisphaeraceae bacterium | reverse complement strand
TGGTCCAGAGGCGTGTGCGGTAGCCCTGCGGGAAGAGGCCGCGGGTGTAGGGGAAGGTGCCGGGCTCGGGGATGTCGCGTTCGATGTTGCGGAGCGACTCGGGCGGGCTGGCGTGGGAGTAGGAGGGATCGAGAACGATGCCCGAGATGGTGACGGCGTGGGGATCGACACTCCCAGCGGCTGGGGCGTCGATGCTGGTCGTAAAGGTGCTTGCGGTCGGGCTCGTCGTCACGGGGGCCTCCGTTTGTGGGGACTCGGGTGTGCCCGGATGATATGCAGAGGGAGATTGCGGGTCGAAAAGAGGCCGTAGCTGGCGCGGGGAGGCCACTTTGAGGAGTTATTGGTCTCTGAGATTCAGAGTGAACTACTCGTCTGTTTCGATCCCGCCGGTCGGCACGACCCAGTAGGGCTCGTCCCGGCTGGGTATCTCCACCGCGAGCGTATAGCCGGTGGGGGAGCGGTCGTCGAGGGTGTAGCCGAAGGTGGGGTCATCGCTCATCGGGTTGGCGGGGAGCTCGTGGAGGTGGCCGGCTGCAACGAGTGCGTCGAGCGTGCCGGGCAGGCCGCCGGTCTCGTGCCGGAACGACTCGATGGCGAGCGCGATGCGGCCTGCGCGCAGGCTTGCCAGCACAAGGCAGACGCTTCGCGCGTAGCGCTCTCCGGCCCCGGCGAAGCTATCCAGCGGTGCGGGAAGGTCGTCTTTCGGGATATTGGCGGCGGGGCCGGGCGCTGCGAAGAAGGCGTCCAGGTCGTCGAAGTGGCCCTCGATTGCTCGGGATGCGTCCGCCCGATCGGGGAGGCTTGCCCGGTGCTCGGGCGTCTCGATGAGCGCGTAGAGGTTGGCGAGCATCTGCAGGGTGGAGAGGCGTTCGCCCCGGAGGTGGTGGCGCGAGAGTGCGAAGTGACGCGACTCTGCCGCGTGGATGAGTTCCATCAGACGCGGCGCGGAGGCGGGGTCGAAGTGGCCGTGCTCGATGGGCGAGACGACGGCGCTCCGCGCGGCGGTCAGGACCGACATCCGGACGAGGTCGGAGATCGTGCTGGGGCTCTACGAGAACATGGTGTCGAAGGCGAGCAGGGTTTCTACGGCGGCGACGTGCCCGGCGTGGTCCCCGCGCCGGGCGAGCAGCTGTGCGCGCGCCATCTCGGCGATGGCGATGGTGCGGAGCGCGCTGCTGAGGCCTGCGTCGTCTGCGAACCCGAAGTCGAGCGCGCCCGGCAGAGCGGTCTCCGGGAGTGTGGGCGGCCCGGTCCGCACGAGCTGCGCGACTCGGGCTGGGTAGGGCGAGGCGGCGTACCACTCAACGAGCGCGACGGATGCTGTGTAGTAGACATCAGAAAGCCCGTCATCTTCGGCCTCTTCTTTCGACATCGACGCTGTGCTGAAGTCGAGGCGGGGGAAAGGCTCATCGGGGTGGTCGGCGAGCATTTCCTCGGAGCGGCGGCGCTCCTCCTTATCGATCGCGTCGGCGACCGCGAGGAAATCGGTGTGTGACGAACGCTCTGCTATGGGCGGGGCATCGATGCTCGCACGCAGTTCGTTGAACTCGGCGAGATAGTCGCGCAGTGCTTCGGGTTCGGCTGCGAGAGCGGCCGCGGCGGTCAGTGCCAGGCTAAGAGTGAGTGTCCGGGCGAAGGTCTGTCTCATGGTGCTTCGTCTGGTGTGGTTGGATCAGGGCAAGGTGGGAGGCGTGCGGGGCTTGGCTTTGCCGATGCGCAAGCGGCCGGCCTCGAAGAGGCTGTGCTCATCTCGTGCGGGTCCTGCCGGGCCGCGCGAAGTAAGGGTGTAGCCCGTGGGTGAGTTTTCGTCGATGGCGTAGTCGAAGGGGATGCCGGGGAAGCTCGGGTCGGTGGGGACGGCGTCGACCAGCCCCTCGGCGACAAGCTCTTCGAGCGATTGAGGGAGCGCGCCGTGTCGGTGCGTGTACTCGGAGAGGGCGAGTTGGATCTCAAGTGGGGCGATGCTCATCGCCGCGGCAAACGTTGGTAGTACGCTGATATGTCCGGCGAGCATCCCGAAGGCGATCGAGTTCGCACCGGCCTCGTCTGCTGTTCGGACCCGGGCGGAGGCCTGGTCGTACTCCTCGGCGGTACCCGCGTGGTGCATGTCGACACAGGCATGGAGCCATTCACGCAAGAGTCTGACTTCACGCTCGGTGACAACGGTCTCTGCTTCCGCGGCACGGTGGAGCGTCCACACATGCTCGCGGTGGGCGTAGTTTCTGTACATGTTCGCAGACTCCCCGCGTAGAGCTCGCAGGGCGATCAGCGCGCGCCCGCGCTGCTCTGGGGTGAGGCTGCCGCAGAGGTCGGCGTTGCGCAATGAACTGCTGAAAGGGAACCAAGCGGTTGAGTGATGGAAGTCCGCGTCGCGTTGCAGGCGTGCGATGATGTCGGCTTGGGCGCGGACATCGCCTCGGAGTTCGCCGACGATCATCATCTGGAGGATCTCAAGTTCGAGCGTGTGCGCCTGCGCCTCGGCCCACCCGTGATCCGCGACTGCGTGCCCACGGACCAATTCTACCGGTTTGCTGACCTCGCCCTCTGCGAGCATGGCGTGCAATCTCACCCGGATGTCCGACTCGCGGTACGCGTGGACGAACGCCTTGGCGTTTGCTCGTGCCGCTGCATGGTTATCCCCGAAGACCTCGTCGGGCGGTGATCAGATGCTGGCCTCTCGCAAGTCGCGCATCGAGAAGGAATCGCTGTTGTCGAGGAGTGTGCGGGAGGCGTCGAGTTCGGTCAGGAGCTCGGCGAGCAGCTCGGCGTACGCGTCCCACCGTGCCGCGGCCTCTGTGTCGCCTGCCGGGAAGGCCCAGCCGAGGCGGACGATCTCGGCGTCGATGGCGGCGCTCGTCGCGGGGATATCGGGGAATTCGATCGGTACCGATGCCAGCGGTGAAGCAGCAGCGGCGAGGGTTGTGACGACTATCGATAAGACTGACATGGGTACTCCCGGTTAGATAGGCGAGTCTACTCAAGGCGCTATGCAGCACATTCCATTGCCTCATCGTTTGGGTACGATCCCTACCCCTATTCCGAATCCCAACACACCTGCAGGAGCCTGTCATGTCCCACCCCGATTCCGTTTCGACGCTTGCTGTCCTTGGCGCTGGCCAGATGGGGGGCGGCATCGCCCAGATCGCTGCGACGAGCGGCATCGATGCTGTGTGCTACGACCTGCATCAGGCGTCGTTGGATAAGGCCAAGAAGCTGCACGAGAAGCTGATGGCTCGGGCTGTGGAGAAGGGGCGGATGGAGCAGGCCGACGCGGAGGCGGCACTGGGGCGTCTGACCTACACCACGCAGTGGGACGCGATCGCGGGCGCGGACTGGGTGGTTGAGGCTGCGACGGAGCGTGCGGAGCTTAAGCACGAGATCTTCGTGAAGCTCGCGGAGACGTTCGGCCGCGACGACGTGGTGCTCGCGACCAACACAAGCTCGATCAGCATCACGCAGATCGCAGCGGCCGCCGAATCGGGCCGGGCCGGGGCCGGTGCGCGGGTCATCGGCATGCACTTCTTTAATCCAGTGCCGGTGATGAAGCTCGTCGAGGTGATCAAGGGCCTGGCGACGACGGAAGAGGTCACCCAGCGGACGATCGCGCTCTCGCAGCGGATGGGCAAGCAGCCGCACGCGGCCAACGACCGCGCGGGCTTCGTCTCCAACCGCGTGCTTATGCCGATGATCAACGAGGCGTTCTACGCGTGGATGGAGGGCGTCGCGGAGCCCGAGGACATCGACGCGATCATGACCCTGGGCATGGCGCACCCCATGGGGCCGCTCCGCCTCGCGGACTTCATCGGCCTCGATACCTGCGTGCACATCATGGACGTGCTGGCCGACGGGCTTAACAACGAGCGCTACCGCGCCTGCCCGCTGCTCAAACAGCTCGTGACGGCGGGGCGCCTCGGCAACAAGACCGCTCGCGGCGTCTTCGACTACGGGGCGTGATCGAGGCCGTCCGCGGCTTCACATCGAACCCGCGGATGGTTCCCTGTTGCAATTGAGTAGCTGCCAATGAAAAACGCCCGCGTCCGAGGACGCGGGCGATTGTTGTTTCACGGGGTCGCTTGTGCTCAGGGGCCCATCATGGGGAAGAGGTCCTCGGGCACGACGAAGGTGGTGTTGGGGACTTCGCCTTCGAAGTAGACGAAGCGCTGGGTGTCCATGCCCTCGGTGACGACGCGGACGAGGCGGATGGTCCAGCCCTGGATGTCGGCGGGGAGCATCTCGGCCATTGCGTCGGAGCCGGAATCCATGCCGTCGGTGGAAGCGACGTAGCGACCGGTGGTCTTTTCGTCGCCGTTATCCTCGCCGACGCCCGGGGGCAGCATGGGCTCCATGGGGGTCTCTTCGCCCTCCATCATGTCGTCATCGCCCATCATGTCGTCGTCCATGGGGGGCTCGTCGACGGTGACGGTGAAGGTGCTGAGGAGGAACTGGCCGTCGATGCCGGGGGGCGACACTTCGATGTCGTAGGTGCCGGCGGGCAGGTCTTTGGTGTCGATCGTGATCTGAGCGCGGGTGGGGCTGCTCTCGAACATGATGTTGGCTTCGGAGACGGTATCGATGCCGGAGCCGTCGAGCTCGGTGGTATCGGTGCCGATGGGCTCGAGGTCGCCGCCGGGCTTCTGGGCGCCGCCCACGTTGCCGGTCATGACGAGGAGCTCGGGCCCGGGGAGGTCGACGCGGACGAGGGAGTAGGTGATGTTGGTGGGATCGAAGGCGAGCTCACCGATGGTGGTGCGGGGGCGGGTGGAGAGACGGATCTCGCCGCGGCCGCGACCGATGGAGACGAGCGAGCCGATGTCGTAGTCGTTGGCGCGGAGGACGTAGACGCCCGGGACGAGGCCGCGCACGCGGAGGCGAGCATCGGCCTTGCGTCGGTTGGAGTTGATGTCGATGCGTCCGGTGGCGAAGGAGCCATCGAGGACCTGGAGCTCTTGGCGGACGCGGGTGCGATCGAACTCGACGGGCTGGTTCTCGGAGGCGTCGACGGAGAAGGGGAGGCGTCCGGTGGCGACGAGTTGCTCGGGGAAGAGGACGTTCCGGATCTCGATGAGCTGGCCGCGGGGCTCGAAGTTGAGCGGGAGGCGGTTGCCGCGAGCGCGGGTGCTGAAGATGAGCTCGGCTTCGGTACCCCGGCCGCTGGGCACGCTCGAGAGGAACCCGCGGAAGACCCCGCCGATCTCCACGGTGTACGCGCCCTCGGCGAGGTTCTCAACACCGATGATGAAGTCGGTGCGGTTGCGCTTGCGCTCGTAGATCAGGATGCCGTCGGCGTTCGGGGCGATCTCCGCGCCGACGATCGGGCGGACGATCTCCCGATCGGTGAACTGGGCGGAGGCGGGGGCTGCGAAGGCAGCGATGGAGAGGGCGGCACCGGCGAGAATCGTGAGTGAACGGTTCTGGAACATCGGGTCTCTCTTCGGATCTGGGGTCTACGGAACGGGCGAGCGGCGTGTCGCAAGGGCACAGCGGGCCCTGCTCAGCAAGGACAACACCCTACGGCAGGACTCTTCGCTGCGTGGGCGCATCGGATCGGACGACTTCAAGAATACCACCGATTCTGTTCGCTGCCACCCTATGTCTTTACTCACAAAGGGTTTGCGCAGCATCATCGGCGCGGGCTGCCCAGACTGACACCCGGGTTTAGATGCTCGTAGGGGCTTCGATGAGCGACTACACTGCCGCCCTGCGCCCGATCGGAGGGCGATTATCGACCCGCTGCCCTGCTCAAGAGGACACCCACACCAATGGCTGCGACCCCCTGGCACTCCGTCCGAGAAGCGCTTGGTTCTGCTCCAGGAACCCGCGTGTTGGTGAAGGGCTGGGTCCGCACCCGGCGTGATTCGAAGGCCGGGCTTTCGTTCGTGAATCTGTCCGACGGCTCGTGCTTCGCCGACTTGCAGATCGTCGCCCCGGGCGAGCTTGCGAACTACGAGGAGACGGTGCTGCGCCTGACAACGGGGTGCGCGATCGAGGCCGAGGGCGAGCTCGTCGAGAGCAAGGGCAAAGGGCAGAGCGTGGAGCTGCGCGCCGACTCGGTCACGCTCGTCGGCGGCGTCGAGGACCCGGATACCTACCCGGTCAGCGCGAAGCGGCACACCTTCGAGTACCTACGCGATGTGGCGCACCTGCGCGTGCGCACGAACACGTTCGGTGCTGTCGCGCGCGTTCGGGACTGCCTCGCGCAGGCGGTGCACCGTTTCTACCACGAAGAGGGCTTCTACTGGGTGCACACGCCCATCATCACCGCGAACGACGCGGAGGGCGCGGGCGAGATGTTCCGTGTGAGCACGCTCGACGCGATGAACCTGCCGCGCACCGAAGACGGCGGGGTAGATTTCGGCCAAGACTTCTTCGGGCGCGAGGCGCACCTGACGGTTTCGGGCCAGATCGCCGTCGAGACGTACTGCTGTGCGCTCTCGAAGGTGTACACCTTCGGCCCGACGTTCCGCGCTGAGAACTCGAACACGAGCCGTCACCTCGCGGAGTTCTGGATGATCGAACCCGAGATCGCATTCGCGGATCTCGACGACGACATCGCTCTCGCGGAACGGTTCTTGAAGTACCTCTGCAAGGCCGTGCTCGAAGAGCGCAGCGACGACATGGCGTTCTTCGCGCAGCGGATCGAGAAAGACGCGATCGACCGCCTCGAGAAGATCGTGAGCGCTGATTTTCAGAGCGTGACGTACACCGACGCGATCGACATTCTTTCGAAGGCGAAGAAGAAGTTTGAGTTCCCGGTGTCGTGGGGCATGGACTTGCAGTCGGAGCACGAGCGCTACCTCTCGGAGGAGCACTTCAAGGCCCCCGTCGCGGTGCGTGACTATCCCAAAGACATCAAGGCCTTCTACATGCGCATGAACGACGACGGCAAGACCGTCGCTGCGATGGACGTGCTCGCGCCGGGCATCGGCGAGATCATCGGGGGCTCTCAGCGTGAGGAGCGCCTCGACGTGCTCGACGCGCGCATCGACGAGATGGGCCTGCCCAAGGACGAGTACTGGTGGTACCGCGACCTGCGGAAGTACGGCACCGTGCCCCACGCCGGCTTCGGGCTCGGCTTCGAGCGTCTGGTGCAGTTCGTAACGGGCATGGCGAACATCCGCGACGTGATCCCCTTCCCCCGTACGCCCGGCAACGCGCAGTTCTGATCGGTGCTCAGGCTGACCGCTTCGATTGCGTGTGCGTGTGCGCTATTGGGAGGCTGTGCTGCGCCCGAGGTGATCTCGCTCGGCACGCATCGGCTGAGTGTGGAAGTGGGGGAGCGGGCCGCGGACTACCGCCTCTTCGTTCCCGGAGGCATGGCGCCTGATGCTGCGGTGCCCCTCGTCGTTGCCCTGCACCGGTTCAGCGAGACGGGCGACACGATGGCGTACATCACCGGCTTCGACGCTATCGCCGAGCGTGAGGGCTTCGCAGTGGTGTACCCCGACGGTCCGGGCCGGCGGTTCGATTTCGCCGGCGCGGATCGGGACGATGTCGCGCTCGTGCTCGGTGTGATCGATGACGTCGAGCGGCGTGTGCCGATCGACGCGGGCCGTGTGTACCTCACCGGGGCGTCGAACGGCGGGTTCATGGCCTTCCGGCTCGCGTGCGCAGCTCCGGAACGCTTCGCTGCGATCGCGCCGGTGATGTCACTGATGCAAGGCGCACTCGACGCGAGCGCGGAAATCGATACTCCGGTCCCGATCGCGATTGTGTACGGCACCGCAGACACGATTATCCGGCCCGATACTTCGCGCCTCGGGGCGATGCCCGTGCGCACGATGTCGGAGACGATCGCCTACTGGCGCGAGCGCAACGGGGCGGAGACGATCGCGGAGCGGGCGGTCATCGACGAAGATCCGGGCGACGGCACGAGGACCCAGTTCACGCGTTTCGAGGCCGGGCGGGGTGGGGCGCCCGTTGTCGTCTACCGCGTGTTGGGGGGCGGGCACACGTGGCCCGGGGGGGAGGAGCCCTCGCCGCGGTTCCTGGTCGGACGCGTTTCGAGGGACTTCAGCGCGAGCGAGGCGATCTGGGCGTTCTTTACTCAGCACGCGCGGGGCGAGGTTCTTCGCCCGTAGTCGCGCCGATTCCGTAAACTCTGGTATGGCTCATACACATCGCGGCTACGCCGGCATCGCAATCCTCCTATCTATGCTCATCGCCATCGCGATCGGCATGTACCTGCTGATCGCTCCGGTCAAGACGACCAACTCGCAAGGTCAGCAGGGAACGACGAGTTATCTCGGGCAGGTCCAGCAGGCCCGCGTCACGGGCAACCGTACAGCGGTCATGCAACAGTGCCGGGCGCTCGCGCAGATGGTCGCGGTGATCGAGCTCTCGGACATGACGGGGCGGAGCGGCCCGACCGACACGCAGGGGCTCATCGATAAGCTCCGCGCCGACGGCTCGCTGCAGCAGCTCGGCCTCGACGCTTGGAACGCGCCCAATTCCGCCTACCCGCCCATCGTGTATGTCCCCGAACGCCAACGCGGCCGGACGGACATCGTCTTCTACGAGCACACCCAGAACCACAACGGCGAGGGCGGCCACATCGCCTACAGCTCGGGCGGTGTGCAGTGGTTGAGCGAGCCGGAATTCAGCCAGATGATCGCGGATCTGCCGCAGGCGACCTGGTGATCACGGATCGTTGGCAGGAGCGTTTATAAGGGGTTCGGTGTGAATCAGATCATCGTGTGGTTCGCCGGTGTATGGGCGGCGATTGTTCTTGCGGGGTGCGCGCAGATGCATACATCACAGCCGAAAGTCGAGCCGCGCGAGTGGGCGCTTGCGATACACGGGGGCGCGGGCTTTGTGAGCCCGGACATCTCGGCGGAAGAGCGGGCGGCCTACGAGCGCGGGCTCGAGGAGGCGCTCCGGCATGGCGCCGACCGCCTCGCGCAGGGTGACGACGCCATCGAGGTCGTCGAGAGCACCGTGCGCATCCTCGAGGACAACCCGCTCTTCAATGCGGGGCGCGGGGGGGTGTTCGCGGCCGACGGATACGTGCGGCACGACGCTTCGATCATGGATGGCCGCGATCGGTCTTGCGGCGCGACGACCGGGACCACGACCGTGCGGCATCCGATCACACTCGCCCGTCACGTGATGACCGACACGCGCTTCGTATTCCTCTCCGGCGCGGGCGCGGAAGAGTTCGCCGACCAAGCAGGGGTGGAACGCGTCGACAACAGCTACTTCCACACCGAGTCGCGCAGGCGCGACCTCGAAAGGCGACTGGAGCGCGAACGCCTGCGGACCCAGGCGCAGGGGCCGGGCACCTGGGGTGAGTTGGGGAGCACCGTGGGGTGCGTGGCCCTCGATAAGAGCGGCAACGTCGCGGCTGCGACGAGCACGGGCGGGCTGACCGCCAAGAAGTGGGGCCGTATCGGGGATTCTCCGGTGATCGGCGCGGGCACCTACGCCGACAACCGCACGCTCGCCGTCTCCGCGACGGGCGAAGGCGAGCAGTACATCCGGCACGCCGTGGCGTACGACATGCACGCGCTGATGATGTACAAGGGATGGTCCGCAGACCAAGCGGCGCGGCACATCCTCCAAGAGGTGCTGCGGCCCGAAGACGGTGGCATCATCGCGGTCACGCGGTCGGGAGAGATCGTCACCCTCATGAACACACCCAGCATGACCCGCGGCGGTGCGGACTCGACGGGGTACTTCGAAGTCGCCATCTGGGCCGACTGATGGGCCGACTAATAAGCCGATCGAATTGGCCTTGGTGCGTAGCCCTCGCTGCGTGCGTGGTGCTTGGTGGATGTGCGCAGCCGCGCGGTGGTCGATTACTGATCGTTGGCGGTGCGCTCTCTTCCGAGAACGCTCAGGTGTACAGCGCTCTCGCGCGTGAATCGGGCGAGCGGTTGGATGTCGTGGTGATCCCCGTTGCCTCGGGCGTCCCCGAGCGCAGCGGGCCCGGGACCGCGGCCGACATACACCGCCACCTGCACGCGCCTCGTGTGACGGTCGTTGACCCCCGCACAGACGAAGAAGAGACGGTGATCTCGGCGATCCGCAAGGCCGACGCGGTGTGGTTCACCGGCGGGGATCAGATGCGCATCACCGAGCACATGCTGGGCGGGCGGGCGCACGCGGAGCTTCGAGCACTGCTCGGGCGCGGTGGGATTATCGCGGGGACCTCGGCGGGGGCTGCCATGATGGGTGAGATGATGATCACGGGAGGCACGTCTCGCGCGGCGGAGGAACATGGTGTCTCGCGCGAGGCCGACGGCCCGGGCGTTTCGGTCGCGGAGGGGATGGGGTTCCTCGACGGGGTGCTTACGGATCAGCACTTCGAGGCGCGCGGGCGTGAGGGGCGGCTGCGTGTCGCGCTTAGAGAACTCGGTGTGCCCCTCGGGATGGGCGTGAACGAGAACCGGGGCGTGCTGGTCGATCTCTCACGCGGCGAATGGATGGGTCTGGGCGACCGGGCGTGCGTGATCATGATTGCTTCCGAGGCTGGGATCACCGAGCGTGCTCTGGGTGATGGCGAGCGGTTCGTCGTGCCCGCCCGGTGATCACAGCGCTTTGCGCTGAGGGGCGACGGCGCTTGCAAGAAGCAAACCCGCGCTGATGGCGACGGCGATCATGACGACTCGGAACGCCGTTTCGATGCCTGTTTCGACGTTCTGCTCGAGGAGGGCGTTGACCGAGCCGAGGCCCACAGCGCCGGGCACGAGCACCATGATCCCGGGCAGGGTCGGCACGATGGCGGGGCGGTCGTAGCGCTGGGCGTAGGCGGCGCTCACGAGACCGATCATGAGGGCGCCCAGCGCGACGCCAACCTCGTTGCCCATGGCGATGCGACCGAAGTGGGCGCCTGCGAAGCCCATGTAGCAGGCGAGCGCGATGATGAAGACGTCGCGCGGGCGCGCACGGAAGACGATGGTGAAGCCGATGGCTGCGGTGAGCAGCGCGATCGCTTTGGTCCCTTCGTGGACGGTATGGGTGCTTGCTGTCTCGACGGCGTCGGGGGTGACTGCCCCCGCGAAGCCGAGGGTGAAGCCTCTGCCGAGGGCGAGACCAAAGCCAAGCGAGACGAACGAGATGACGGCGCCCATCAGCCGGGCGGTCCCGGTGACAAGGTGGCGGACCGAGAGCTCGTTGACGGCGATGGTCAGCGAGAGCCCCGGCAGGACGAGCAGAAGCCCCGAAAGGGTGATGATGAGGCTCGAAGCGGGGCCCGAGTAGAGGGCGGCGACAAGGCCGATGACCCCCGCGGCGGCGCCGGCGGAGGCTTCGAGCAGGCGTGAGGTGCGTGAGGAGCGTGCGGTCATAAAGACGAGCGCGCCGCAGCAGACACCCGCGAGCGCGGCCCACGCGGACTCCTGGAGCGTGCCGTCGAAGAGCCGGGCGGCAGAGGCCGCGACGAGCCCGTGCGCCGCAGAGACGAGCAGCGGGGGGTATCGGGGCGGCGCGTGGAAGACCTTGCGCAGCGCAGCCAGACCCTCGTGCGGGTGCAGGGTGCCGGTGGCGACCCGGCCCACGATCTCGTCTACGAGTGTGAGCCGCTCGAGGTGCAGGCGGATCTCGGGCACGCGCACGATGACCATGCGCTGGCGCACGCCCACGCCGAACGAGAGGCTGACGGTGTTCGCGCTGGCCACGCAGCAGCAGGGGAATCCGAGGGTGCGGCTGCAGGCCTCGACGGACTCTTCGAGTCTGTTGGAGGGTGTGCCGCAGGCGTGGAGTGCGCGGGTGAGCTCGGTGATGAACTCGATGATCTGGAGGGCGGCCTCGTCATCGAGCGATCGCGATACCAGCATGGACGGCGCGTGGCTCATGCCTGACTCTCGGGCGATACGGGTGCGACTCGCGGGTTACTGCTTCCTGCGCGCCCAGGCGATGGTCCGGCATCGCTGGGTGGGCTCGAAGTTGCCCGAGGCTTCGATGGTCTCGTTCCAGGCCTTGAGCACACCCGGGAAGCGTTCGCGGTAGGCGTCGTGGCCCGCGACAATGCCGCCGGGCTTGACGAGTGGTGCCCAGTCCTCGAAATCAGTCTTGGCACCCTCGTAGGAGTGGTCGCCGTCGATCCAGAGGACGTCGATGGGTGTATCTCCCCAATCGGGGCGGGCGTCGTGGGAGAGCATGCGCTTGTGGTCGACGCGATCCGCGAAGCCGTGGCGATTGATAGTGGCTTCGAACGCGTCGTGATCCTCGTCCTTGAAGGCGCCGAAGTGCGTGGGCATGTGCGGGTCGATGCAGGTGATCCGGAGGTCGGTGTTGCCGGCGTCTTGTGCCCCTGTGAGCATGAGCACGCAGCTTTTGCCGCGGAAGGACCCGATCTCGACAACGGTGCGCGCGCTGCGGGCGAGGTTGTAGAGGAACCGCGATTCCTGGATCGCAAGGAGGCCTTCGAGCTCGTCGTGGAGCGCGCAGATGCGTCCGCCCTCTTTACCGAAGCGGACGGCGAGGTAGTTGGGTCGGAGACGCTTGCGGAGTGGTGTCTGCGTAGCGGGCATAGGCTCACTGTATAGGGTGTGGTGTGGGTGTGCCCCCTGTTGTTCTGCGGGGCTTGCCCGCGTACCCGTTCTTGCTCGGAGGGCTCTGTGATGTCCCATCTCGTTGTCCGTGCGGCTCTCGCGGTTCTTGCGCTGTGTGCGTTGGGCCTGGGCGGTTGCGCCAGCAAGTGGGAGGAGCACTACAGGCCCGCGGAGCAACTGCGTGGTGTGGAGCTATCGCGGGTCGTCGAGCGTGCGCGGGTGCTCGAGGTGGAGTGGGAGCGACTCGCCGACTATGCCGGGCAAGCGCGCGAGCGGTCGATCGCCCGGGATACGCCCCGAGATCGGCTGGAGCCTGAGACCCTGAAGCGGGAATTCGACGAGATGTTGCGGGCGCTGCGTGTGGAGGCTGGGGCGGATGAGGCGGTGCTCCTCGGTACCACGCGGTTCGTCACGACCAGTGTGCTGTGGCCGGCGGAGGGAGAGCTGCCCGCGTTCGCAGCGGAGGTTGGTGGGAACGTGGTCGTCTTCTCGATCCAGCCGAACGGACCGCGAGACACGATCGAGTATGTGACGCGCACCGCCTGGTACGAGGACGAGGTGTACTACCGCACGCGTTCGGGCAAGAGGCGGTCGAGGACAGAGCTACGCGAGTTCGAGGAGCGGGTCCCGGTGGTGGTCCAGCGCGAGTCGTGGCTCTACTCCGCTTTTATCTTCCGCGTGGCGGACCGCGAGGAAATCAGCCTGCTGACGTCAGGGCGGCCCTGGATCGATTAACGGACGTGAAACGCGGCAAGCTGCGCGGGCCGGCCGGCGGCGCGGCGGGTTTCTCGTCTCCTTCGAGTGCTGAGTCCTTGGAAACCCGCGCGTAGAACGCAGGTTGTGGGTGCCCCTACGCACGGGGCGGTCGCTGGAAGGCGACACACCCTTCACAGAGATGATTACGGAGAATGAGTGATGAAAACGACTTGCGCGATCGTTGCGCTTCTTACCGCGGCCGGTGTTTCTCAGGCTGCTGTCTACGAGTGGGAATGGCAGGCTGGTGATCCCGGCGATTACAGCGTGAACAACAACGGCGGGACGTACGAGAGCGTCTCCGCCAGCTTCAACTCGATCAACAATCAGCTTTCCTGGAGCGTGAGCTTCTCGAACGCTGTGACCGAGGGATTCACCCTCGCCCTCAACAACGGGGCGAACCCCAAGGGCACTTCCGGTGAACTGGCCCTGCTGTACGTCGACGCGAGCGTGACCGACGATGTCGCTATCACCGCCTACGGCTACAACGGCAAAAACAAACAAGACAGCTACAAGGACGGTGACGGCAACCTGAGCGGAATGCAGACGCCGGACCTGATCAAGGGTATCAACGACACGTCCTGGATCATCGACGCCAACGTGATCGATGCGGACGGCGGCCGGACGATCAACTTCACCGTAGACGCGACGGACATCGTCGGGCACTCGCCCCTGCACCCGGGCGACGATGTGGACTGGTACGGCATCGGCTTCGCCGAGAAGCTGGGCCTGTGGATGCACCAGTTCCGTAACTTCGATGTGACCTACGACGCGATGACCGGTGGCATCACCGATTTCGCCAAGGGCGGCGAGGGCTGGTTCGACGGCAAGGACTTCGACACGCTGACGGTTATTGTCCCGACTCCCGGCTCCGCTGCGCTGCTGGCGGGCGGAGCGGTCTTCGGTGTTGTTCGTCGCCGCAGGGCGTAATCGCGGCAGAGGCTCCGCTTCACTCGTTCATTTCTGTGGCCCCGCGTCTCGAGGAGAGATGCGGGGTTTTCTACTTTGTGGGGGACGTCATTTCGCAGCCGCGTTGCTGCGCAGGAGCATGTCGGGTTGCCCGAAGTGGGTGATGAAGAGGTCGAGGAGCCCGTCGCCGTCGAGGTCGGCGAGTTCGACATCGACTCCGAGTCCGTAGTACTTGGCGGGCTTGGTCTCGGATGGTGCGGGCGCAAAGGTGCCCTTGCCGTCGTTCACAAGGATGGTGGGCCCGTCGTGAGACATCTCGGCGGCGACCCAGTCGAGGTCGCCATCGGCGTCGTAGTCCACGAGGTCGACGTCGAGTGTGAAGCTCATACTGGGCGGGAGGCGGGTGGCGGATTCGTCGGTGAAGTTGCCCGCGCCGTCGTTGATCAGCACGCGGTTGGCGGGCGAGGCGCCCTGCACCCAGCCGACATTGGCGAAGGCGATGTCGAGATCGCCGTCCCCGTCGATGTCACCGAAGTCGGCTTCTCGTGTCTCTTCGGGGCCGGCTCGCATCGGCAGCCTCCCGGAGGTTTCGTCGGTGAAGACGCCGGCGCCGTTGTTGATGAGCAGCCGGTTGTTGTCCTCGTTTCCTACGAGCAGGTCGAGGTCGCCGTCGCCGTCGATGTCGCCGAGTTCCAGGTCCTGCGTGGTGTCCTTGATGTTGCCGGGCAAGCGGGCGGCGGACTCATCAGTGAAGTTGGCTTTGCCGTCGTTGATGAGAATCGCGTTGGTGTCTTTTCGCCCGACGATTAGATCGGGGTGCCCGTCGCCGTTGATGTCCGCGGCGAGTACGGCGTTGGCCTGGTTGCCGAGCGTGAGGCGCGCGCTTGCGTTCTCGAAGCCGTCTTGAGTGGCGAGGTACAGCTCGTGCGCAGGTGAGTCCTCGGAGACGAAGCAGATGTCGAGGCGACCGTCGCTGTTGAAGTCGGCCACAGCGATGTCTTCGGAATCGCCGGGGGTCGGCGAGAGCGCTTTCGCGTCTTCCTCGGGGAAGTTGCCCGTACCGTCGTTGTAGAGGATCAGGTTGGGCGCAAACTCCATCGCGAGGACGAGGTCGAGATCGCCGTCCCCGTCGATGTCTACTGCCTCGGCGTCCATGGTCTTCTGGGCGGTGATCATCACCGGGGTGCGTGCGCCGGTTTCGTCGGTGAATGTGTGAGACGGCGCAGCGATGGCGCTTGCGCCCTGGAGCGCAAAGAGGAGTGCGGCGGTGTGCATGTCTGGCTTTCTGCGGCAAAAAGAAAAGCCGCGGCTTGGGTTCCCTCGGTGAGGGCCTACCCGTGCCGCGGCGAGCGGTTGCCTGTGCTTAGTGAGCGATTTACTCGAAGCGGCCGCGATCGATGATGTCGAAGTTGTAGAGCGACTGGACGTCATCGGCGGACTTGGAGCCGAGGTCGGAGAGCTGGTCGATGGCGGCATCGACGTCTGCGACTGCGAGGGCCCCGAGCACCTGGAACTTGTGTGCCATGATGTCTTCCAGGTCGGCGGTGGTGTTCCGCGCGTGGCCCCCGGGGTACATGATGAGGCCCGAGTCGAAGCTCTTGCCGTCGTTCGTCTCGATGGTCAGGGAGGTGGGGATGCCGTCGGGGTACTTGGCGTCGTACTCGGGCCCGCCGTGACGGAACTCGATCTTCTCCATGAGTGATCGGGCGACGGGGTGGAAGATGGCGGTCTCGTCCACTTTGTAGTCGTAGGGCTCGAGGAGGAGCGACTTCCAGACGCCGTCGTGCGCGCCGCCCGAGGTGTCGAGCGACCCGTTTGCGTGATGGGCCTCGATCGCTTTGCGGAAGAGCGTGGAGACGATGTAGGCCATCGAGTGATCGGCGGATTGGCGGGTCTTGGGGTCCTTCTTCATCGGGTTGCCGATGATGCCGAAGGCGGGCTCGTAGGCGTCGATGGTGATGCGCTTGATGTTGCTCGCGTCGGCTTCGGCCAGGAGCTCGGGGTGCTGGGAGACGAGGTTGATGATGCCCTGCAGCGCCCCGGCGGACTGGTGCTCGTAGAGGCCCAGCTTGAAGTGCATGCCCATCACGGCGAAGTCGTCGCCCGAATGCGAGAGGTAGAGATCGAAGGGCGCGGGCGCGAGCTCGGTCCAGCGGTCGGCCCCTTCGGTGGTGGGCTCGAAGAAGCGGAAGATCGCCTCGGGGTTGCGGAAGATGTCGCGCGGGCCCATGAACCCCTTCATGCAGCGCTTCATGCTCAGGACCGCGGCTTCGGTCGAGATCGCTGCCGATGCGCCCTTGGAGTCCGAAAGCTGCTTGCCCGCGCGGATCGCACGCCAGGGGATGTAGTGCGCCACGGTCATGCCGATGGCGGCTTCGATCTGCTCGGCGGTGACGCTCTGACCCGCGGCGGCGTGCAGCGCGCCGTAGACCGCGGCTGACGCGATCGCGCCGTGCACAACATGGTCGATTTTGTAGGTCTTGAGAGAGAAGACTTCAGCGAGCCGGCCGCGGATCTCGTCGTGGCAGACCATCGCCATGAGCGCGGTCTTGCCGTCGAGGCCGAGTTCCTGACAGGCGGCGACGCAGACGGGGTAGAAGTCGTTGTGCCCGAACTCGCCGGCGGTGTGGTTGCGCTCTTTGTTGAAGCCGAAGTTGGTGCCGTTGGAGTCCCACTCGCGCACCGCGTTGGAGTTGGCGACGATCGCCTTCTCGGGCTTCACTCGCGCGTCGGAGCCGAAGACACAGGCGCCCTTCTCGCTTGCGTTCGCGGGGTACTCGAGGGCCTCTTCGCGGAGGAGGGTGGGGGCGTTGGTGCCGAGGGCGAGTGCGGAGATGCCGCAGAAGACGCTGTCGGTGTGGAAGAGCTCGGTCTTCTTGAGAACGGCTTCCGAGGGGGCGGCCCCGAGTTTGCCGGTGAGGAAGTCCAGGGCGAAGTGGGCGATGCCGAGGGCCTGGTTCGAGTCGGCGGGCAGGTGGATAAAGGTCTCGGCGGCGGTTCCGGGGGCGGACATCTCGGCTCCTTGGGGGTGATTGGTCTTTGTCAAGACGGGGCGAGCATCCTAGCGCCCCAGCGGAGCGGGGCCCGCCGGCAATCAGCCCCCCGCGTCAGACATCGCCACCGCCCCCGCGAAGAAGAACCACCCCAGGCCGGCGAGCCACATCAGATTCCCGACGATCGCGTGCTCGATGCCGCTGGCCATCGTCGATTTGGTCTTCCAGTAGGTGTACCCGAAGAGCAGGCCCCCGGGGACACACAGGAATACGGGCATCCACTGCATGAGCTGCGAGCGGTCGCCCACGAAGAGCACATGCACCCACGCAAAGACCAGCGCGCTCGCGACAACCGCCCCGAGGCCCGTGCCCACGATGGGGGCGTAGCGGTGGAAGAACCAGGTCCGCAGGATGATCTCCTGCGGGTAGACGCTGAAGAGCGGGTAGAGGAATGCGATCGCCAAGAGCAGACCCGGGCTGCGGTCGAGCAGCGCGAGCGGGCGGACCATGACCTCGCCGTTGGCCGTCGGCGCCCACGTCTGCCCCGCGACCCACCAGGCGACACCGAGCATGACGAGGAAGGCGAGGCAGGCGGTGATCAGGATGCGGGGGAGCTCGCGCTTGAAGGCCGCGAAGTTCCAGAGCGATGTGCGGTCGAATGTCGGGTCTCTTCGGAGCAGAAGGAAGAGCACGAGCCCCGCAGCCATCAGACCGGGAATGAGCATGCGGCCGACGGTCTGGTTGTGGAAGTCGATGATGTAGGGGACGACGCCGTAGAGGGCGAGTAACTCGATCCAGAGACGGGCGGCCCGGGCGGGTGAAGCAGGGGCGCGTGCCGCCGGCTCGCCTGTTGGTTCAGCGGTAGCTTCGGCGGCTGGCGCAGCGGTGGGATGGGCGTCGCTCATCGTCGATCGGGCTCCGTTCGGCTTCGCGGGTCGGCGGGGCTAGGCTACCCGCCCCGGACCGATCGGATTTCCATCCGATCGCCTCGCCCGCGGCTTTGCACGCTTTCGACCACCATCCCCATGGAGATGCCCCCGATGTCCGACGCTTCGACCCCCGGAACGACCCCCGTCATCCTCGCCGCCAAGCGCACCCCCATCGGCAAGTTCTTCGGCGGGCTCTCCTCGACCCCCGCGACCAAGCTCGGCGCGTACGCGATCGAGGCCGCGATGGGCGCGACGGCCGGGATCAAGGCCGAAGAGGTCGACGAGTGCATCATGGGCCACGTCGTTCAAGCGGGCTGCGGGCAGAACCCGGCGCGACAGGCCGGCCTCGGTGCGGGCCTCCCCGACTCCCTCTCCGCGCTCACCATCAACAAGGTTTGCGGCAGCGGGCTGCAGGCCGTCATGCAGGCGGCCCA
>CAZNUZ010000046.1:0-19704 GCA_964576725.1 uncultured Phycisphaeraceae bacterium | reverse complement strand
CTAGTTGAACACGGAGTAGTAGCGGTTGTCGCCGAGCCTGCGGAAGCCGCCGGTGGCGAGGTCGCCGTCGTCGATGAGCGCGTCGATGGTCTGCATGTAGATGTCGTCGCGTGTGTTGCCTCGCCCGTCGAAGTGGACACCGATCCCGGAGCGCACGCCGTAGGAGCCGTACTCGGCGTCCCACGAGCCGCCGATGGCGGTGATCGCGGTCCACTTGTCGGGGTCGGCGTACTGCGACCAGAGTTCGCTCGTGGTGCCCGTCGAGAGATCGGGCACCGGTGATCCGGTGCGGTTCTCGTAGAGCACCGCCGCTTCGACGAACTGCCTGAGGTCCGTGACGAAGACGGTCTTGCGCGAGTCCTCGGAGGCCTCCGCGAAGCCCGGCACGACCAGGCCCGCGAGTATCCCGAGGATCGCGATCACCACGAGCAGTTCCACAAGCGTGAAGCCGCGTGCCGACGTGTGAGATGGTTTGCCCCGCAGACGCATGTCCTGCTCCAGACTCGCTCCCACCCGTGCATCGGCGGGCAGCAGGGCTGGATCGCTTCCTCGTTGCGTCTGCGGGTGCGGAGGGGCCGGCGTGGGGGCGTCCTGTGCGCACCAGGCCGGAGCGGAGGGTTGCTCCGGTCCGGGAACGGGTGGGGTGGTCCGCTGTTATCCATCCGTCGTCGCTCAGCAAGGCGAACAAGACAGAATGTGGCGGCCAAGACAGGACAGGCCTGGCAAGGAGAGGTGCGGTAGGTGTGCGCCCCGAGACCGCGTGCTGGTCGTGTAGTTACTGCAGGTTGACGGGCATAACCACGTAGACGAAGTCGCTGCCCGCACGGAGCAGGCCCGGCTTGTTGGGCGCCTTCATCTCGAAGGTCACGGTGTCGTCGTCGATGACCTTGAGCGCTTCGATGATGAAGCCGGGGTTGAAGCCGACCTCGATCTCGTCGCCCTCGAAGCCCTTGAGCTCGACGTTGACCTCCGACTCACCGATCTCCGGAGCCCGGCTGGAGAGCGTGAGCTTCGGGCCGTCGCCGGTGGAGAAGTGCATGCGCACGCCACGCGACTCTTCGTTGGTCAGCAGGGCGGCCCTGCGGACGGCGGAACCGACGCTGCTCACGTCGAGCGTGGCCTTCTTGTCCTGGTCGCGTGGGATGACGTCCTCGTAGGGCGGGAAGTTGCCCTCGACGAGGTTGGAGGTGAGGACGGTGCCGGTGCCCGGCTCGTCGGCCTTCGTGTCGTCGAAGGCGAACATGATCTGGTTGTCGGTGATCGCGACGCGCACGATCTCGCCCGCGTTGCTGAGGAGCTTGTTGACGAGGTTGAGCGCCTTGGTGGGGACGATGCACGAGCCGCCGTCGCTCGCGTCGTCGGGGATGCTCACGGTGGTGCGTGCGAGTGCGAGGCGTCTGCCGTCGGTCGCGACCATCTCGAGCTTCTTCCCGTCGCGCTTCAGGAGCACGCCGTTGATCGCGTAGCGCGAGTTCTCACGCGCGGTCGAGAAGATGGTGCGCGCGATGATGTCGTGCAGGTCGGCGGGCGCGATCTCGAAGCTGTCCTGGGCGACGCCGGGCTTGGGGTAGCCGGCGATCGCGGGGAAGTCTTTGGTGCTGAAGCCGAAGACGGTGAAGCGCGAGCCCGAACCACGGATGACGGTCTGCTCGGCGGCGGCGTCGAGGGTGAGGGTGGAGTCGTCTTGCGCGCCGACGATCTGCTGGAGCTTCTGGGCGTGGACGAGCGTCTCGCCCTCCTCTTGCACCTCGACCTGCGGTGTGGAGAGTCGGAGCGAGATGTCGGCGTCGGTGGCGCTGAGGGTGAGCGTGCCCGCGCCGCCGTCGTCGCTTCGTGTTGCCGTGAGGTGCACGCACGAGAGCTGGGGCTTGGGGGTGCGCGCGGGTGCGACGCTGGCGGCGAGGCTGGCGGCGTCCATGAGTGCGCCGCGATCGCAGATGACCTTCATAGCCTGGTGCTCCGTGAGGATGGGGTGCGTTGGCACGGTGTACGAGCGGGGAGTCTAGCCGCCCACGAGGGGTTGCGTGCGGGGGGCAGAGCAGGGGGTGGCGGGCACCACCGGTAGCGGCACGAAGTTTGTTGGAACCCCGCCTCGGTCGCTTGTGGTCGGGGCCCGAATCCGCCATACTATCGGGCTTGACGGCCCTCACGGGAAGCCGGTGCATGTGCCGGCAGGGGTAGCTGCGCGGACGCAGGCCCGATCCCTGTCCGTCTATATAGAGAAAGGCCGACCATGTCATTCGACGCCGCCGTGCACGCCCAAGCCATCGACCTCGACCGCCTTGCGCTCGATATGACGGCAACGGCGGGGAGTGGGCACCCCTCGACGGCCCTCTCGATCGGGCACATCGTCACCGTGCTGATGTTCCATTCGATGCGATGGAGCCCCGAGTTGCCGGATTACCCGACTTCCGACCGCCTCGTGCTCTCGGAGGGCCACGCGGTCCCCGCGGTCTACGCGGCCTGCGCGGTCCTGGGCGTGAAGGTCGGCACCGACCCCGAGAACATGCGGGCGCTGAGCGTCGATGACCTCGCGGGTCTCCGCGAAGCGGACTCGCTCCTCGACGGGCACCCCAACCCGATGGAAGGCTTCCCCTTCTTCGATGCCGCCACCGGCTCTTTGGGCCAGGGGCTCTCGGTCGCAGCGGGCGTGGCGACCGCCGCCCGTATGGACGGCACCGACCGCCGGGTGTACTGCATCATCGGTGACGGCGAGGCCCGCGAAGGCCAGATCGCCGAAGCACTCGATCACATCGTCGACCACAAGCTCACCAACGTGCTCCCGATCTTTAACTGCAACGGGCACGGCCAGACCTCCGCGGTCAGCAAGCAGCAGACCCCCGAAGTCCTCGGCAAGAAGCTTGAGGCCACCGGCTTCGAGGTCCTCTCGATCGACGGGCACAGCCCCGAGGCGATCAAGTCCGCCTTCGATCGCTTCGCCGAGGTCTCCGCCGACCCCAACGCGAAGCCGCTCGCCGTCCTTGCCAACACCATCAAGGGCTGGGGTTCCGCGACGCTCACCTCCGGCAACTACCACGGCAAGGTGCTCTCGGGCGACACGCTCGACCGCGTCCGCGAGGAGCTCAACGACCGCCGAACCGAGCTCACCAGCTCGCTTGTGACCTCCGACACCTTCATGATCCAGCCCCCCGCAGAAGCCCAGCCCAAGCCGGGCCCCGCAGCGGACATGCCCAGCTTCAGCGAGGCGATGAAGGCCCGCGATATGGGCACCATCCTCTCGGGCGGGCGCCTGGCGACCCGCAAGGCCTACGGCATCGCGCTGCAGACCCTGGGCCACGCCAACCCGGATGTCGTCGCACTCGACGCCGACGTGAGCAACTCGACATTCGCGGAGTACTTCTCGCGCGACCAGCAGCTCGCCGACCGATTCGTGGAGTGCAAGATCGCTGAGCAGAACATGATCTCGGTGGCGGCGGGGCTTTCGGCGGGCGGGAAGATCCCCTTCTGCTCGACCTTCGCGAAGTTCGTCACCCGCGCCTACGACCAGATCGAAATGGCCATCGTGGGCGGTGCGAACCTCAAGGTTGTCGGCTCGCACTGCGGCGTGACTCTCGCTGCCGACGGGCCCTCGCAGATGTCGCTGCCCGACATCGCCTGGTTCCGCTCGCTCGCCACCGCGCGCGATCATCGCGGCAACCCGTCCTGCTACGTGCTCCAGCCGGCGGACGCCTACGCCGCCTACGCCCTCACGGGTGTTATGGCCGAGTACGAGGGCGCCTGCTACATGCGGACCGTCCGGGCCGACACCGAGTTCCTGTACTCCGATGACGTCGTCTTCAACCTGGGCGGCTTCGAGCAGCTCTCCGAGGGGCGCGATCTGCTGATCTGCGCAGCGGGTTACATGGTGCACGAAGCAAACAAAGCGATCGATCTTCTCGACGAGGCCGGCATCAGTGCTTCGCTCGTCGACCTCTACTCGATCCCCTTCGACGAAGAGAAGCTCCTCGATCTTGCGAACGACAACAACGGCTACGTGCTGACCGTCGAAGATAACTACGGCGGCGGCATTGGCTCGGCGGTCGCCGACGCGCTGACGCGATCGGGCGAGGGATTCACCCTCGAGCAGATGCACGTCGAGCGCATTCCCAAGTCCGCAAAGAGCCCCGATGACGTCCTGAAAATGGTCGGATTGTCCGCTGAGGACATCCTCCAGCGGTCCCTCGAAATGCTCCAGGTGGCGACCGTTTAACCTGTTTAGGGTGGCGATTTGGGGCCTTGAGCCCCTGTTCGAGCCCGCTGTTTGCGTTCTGTACGGTTTCTCGGGATGGAATGTCCGGAAAAATCAACGGATACGCTAGAGCGGGTCGAAGAATGCCCTCGACGTGGTTTGCGTTCGCTAGTCTTGAGGCATAGACTAGTAACCACTCACTTTGTCGGGCCGAGTGTTTCGGTCCGGTTCCTTCGGTGAATCGCATCACAACGTTCCGGATGGTCTCGGATCAACGTGTGATGTTTCCAGTCTTTCGGTTCGAGCGGATCACAAGCGCATCCGCCGTGTTCCAAGGAGAGTCCCAGCATGAGCAACGCTACGAAGATTGTTTCGGTGCTCGCCGGTGCCGCGGTTTCGCTCGGTGTGGTTTCCACCGCCGCTGCGAACACCAGCACTGACGAAGTTCGTTCCATCGTCGCCGAGATGATGGCCGACGCCCAGACCCGTTCCAGCCTCCTCCAGTCCGGCGGCTCCGCCGGCTACGACGGTGGCTTCTTCATCTCCGACGCCTCGGGCAACAACACCCTCAAGGTCAACGGTCAGATCCAGTTCCGCTACATCGCCAACTTTGCCGATGACAGCAACACGGACGACGATTTCGAGGGCGGCTTCCAGACCCGTCGCACGAAGATGACCTTCAAGGGCAACGTGGTTGACCCCAACCTCTTCTACCAGATCAAGTGGGAGACCTCCCGCAACGGCGGCAACATCTCCCTCCAGGACGCCTTCGCCGGCTACAAGTTCGACAACGGCACCTACCTCAAGTGGGGCCAGTTCCGCGCCGCGTTCGCTCGCGAGCGTTCGGTCTCCTCCTCCCGCCAGCTCGGCGTTGAGCGTTCGCTCACCGGCGACTACTTCGGCCAGACCGAGTCGCAGGGCATCGAGTGGGGCTACAAGGGCGAAGACTGGAAGCTCACCCTCGCCTTCACCGACGGCATCCGCTCGGCCGACACCGAGTTCACCGCGGGCAAGGCTGGCGTCGGCGCGACCGGCTTCAACCCCATCAACGGTAACTTCACCGGCCTCTCCGGCCCCTTCGGTGGCGAAGCCGACTTCTCCCTGACCGGCCGCTTCGAGTACAAGTTCGCCGGCTCCTGGAACCAGTTCAAGGACTTCACCTCGATGCCCGGCAGCGACTACGCCGCCATGCTCGGCGTCGCGGGTAACTACGAGATCACCGACGGCGACTCCGTTGCCACCGGCGACGACCTCACCGTCTTCTCCTGGACCGCGGACCTCTCCATCGAAGGTGACGGCTGGAACGGCTTCATCGCCGGCTACGGTCAGCACATCGAGCAGGACGAGATCCTCGTCAACAACATCACCGGCAACATCGACGATGCCGACAACGATTCCTACGGCCTGGTCGTCCAGGGCGGCGTCTTCATCCCCGAGACCGATTGGGAAGTCTTCGCCCGCTACGACGTTCTCTTCGCTGACGACGAGAACGGCTCCGACGAGGACACCTTCAGCACCCTGACCGTCGGTACCAACTGGTACTGGGCCGGCCACGCTGCCAAGTTCTCCCTCGACGTCGCGGTCTTCCTCGACAACCCCACCGAGTTCTCCGGCGTTCCCGGCGGCTTCGGCTCCACCGGTGCCGGCTTCATCGGCGGCGTCGACGACGACTCCCAGTTCGCCATCCGCGCCCAGTTCCAGCTCCTCTTCTGAGTCAAGCGGAACTGACGCGATAGACCTCGCGGGGCTCCGCCCCCGAGCGTCGAACGAATACGCCGCCCGGTCCTCTGGATCGGGCGGCTGTTTTTTTGACCGGTGTGGGTGCTAGGTGCGCACCGGTGCTCCCGGCGATATTCCCACTGGTCTGCCCGGCTGTATGCCCGGCGGTGTGCACAGCCGCGTCGCGCAGAGGGGAAAATGCGCTGGAACTCGCTCGGCTACGAGCACGCCCGGACGAGATGGGCGAAGAGCGCATCGCCCAGGGCATGCTCGGGCGTGCGCTCGGGGTGCCACTGCACCCCCAGCATGCAGCGCGCTCCCTCGAGTTCGATCGCCTCGATGATCCCATCGTGCGCACGCGCTCGTACAGCAAGCTGCCCCGGATCACGCACGGCCTGCCGGTGATGGCTCGTCACCCTGCCTGACCAGATCAAAGGCGAACCCGCTGCGCCGCCCTCAGACGGCGCCGGTGCGCCGCTGTGGGCGTGCTCGGGAACGATCTCGTGCGGGGTGTCCGACCAGTGCTCGGTGTGTGTGGGCGTCGAGTCGGGCATCCACTGGTCGAGCGCACCGCCGGCGACGAGCGCCATCATCTGCATTCCGAGGCAGACGCCCAGGGTCGGGCGTTCGCTCGGGGTGCCCGCGCGCTCGAAGAGCGCTCGGAGAAGCGCCGTCTCGAAGGCCTGCCGCTGGGGATCAACCGGGGTTGTCCTCGGGTCGGTGGGTTGCCCGAAGGGCTCGGTGCGCGGGTCGTCTCCCCCCGTGAACACGAAGGCGCCGCAGAGGGCGAGGCACTCTTCGATCACGCTGGGGATATCGTCCGCTTCGCTCGGCGGTGAGAGCACGACCGGGCGCCCGCCCGCTCTCCTGAGTGCGGCGGCGTACTCGCGCTTGACCCGCACCCGGCCGTCAACAAGATCGGGCAGGATGCCCACGGTGGGGGGCGTGGTGCGGGGGGGCGCGGTCATGACCAGAGTCATCGTCGGACCGGAGCCCGGAGCATGAACGGGTGCATGAAGTTGCTGTGCAGAGACCCTCATCGCCTTGACGCTCGCGCAGCGATCGGGGACGATCTGCCATGGCACAAACCAAGCACAACGACCCCCACGGCAAGATCATCGCCGAAGGCATCACGTTCGACGACGTGCTCCTCGTCCCCCGCGCGAGCACCGTCAACCCCGCGACCGTCGATCTGAGCACCCAGCTCACCAAATCGATCCGCCTCAACATCCCCCTCGTCTCCGCGCCGATGGACACCGTGACCGAGTCCTCCCTCGCGATCGCTCTCGCGCAGGAGGGCGGCATCGGCATGATCCACAAGAACATGACGCCCGAGGCGCAGGCCATCGAGGTGCAGAAGGTCAAGCGATCGGAGAACGGCGTCATCGTCGACCCGATCACGCTCGGGCCCATGCAGACCGTCGGTGACGCGCGCCAGATGATGGACGAGTACAACGTCTCGGGCTTCCCCGTCGTCGACGGCGGGGAGGCGGGCATCCGCGAGGGCGGCCGGGTCGTGGGCATACTCACCGAACGCGATCTCAAGTTCATCGACTCCGACACCACGCTCGTCCGCGACGTGATGACCGGCGGCGACCTCGTTACCGCGCCGCCCGGCACAACACTCGAAGACGCGAAGGGCATCCTCAACCGCAACAAGGTCGAGAAGCTGGTCCTCGTCGATGGCAAGGGCCACCTCGCTGGGCTCGTCACGATGCGTGACCTCGAGCAGCTCACCCGCTTCCCGCGGGCGTGCAAGGACGATCGCGGCCGGCTCCGCTGCGGCGCCGCCGTCGGTGTGCACCAGCTCGATCGTGTCGAGACGCTCCTCGCCGCCGAGGTCGATGTGGTCGTCGTCGACACGGCGCACGGCCACTCGAAGAACGTGATCGACACGGTACGCGCGATCAAGGAGCGGTGGGACATTCCTGTGATCGCGGGCAACATCGCAACGCAGGCCGCTGCGCAGGACCTGATCGACGCGGGTGCGGACGCGATCAAGGTCGGCATCGGCCCGGGCAGCATCTGCACGACGCGCGTGGTGACGGGCGTGGGCGTGCCGCAGATCAGCGCGGTCATGAACGCGGTTTCTGTCGCGGGCGATGCGGGTGTCCCGGTGATCGCGGACGGGGGCGTGCGCCAATCGGGCGACATGGCCAAGGCGCTGGCTGCGGGAGCGAGCACCGTCATGATGGGCGGTCTCTTCGCGGGCCTGAACGAGGCGCCGGGCGAGGTCGTCATCTCGCAAGGCCGGCGCTACAAGGCATACCGCGGCATGGGGTCCGAAGGGGCGATGTCCGCCGGCTCCGCCGACCGCTACGGGCAGGCCGATACCCTCTCCAAGCGGCGTGGCGCGAAGGAGCGCGGCAGCGACGCCTCGCACATCAAGTTTGTCCCCGAGGGTGTCGAGGGCCTCGTGCCCTACCGCGGCTCGCTGGGCGAGTTCGCCTACCAGATGGTCGGCGGCGTGCGCAGCGCGATGGGGTACTGCGGGTGCCAGACCATCGATGAGTTCCGCGAGCACGCGCGGTTCTGCCGCATCACCGCTGCGGGCGTGCACGAGAGCCACCCGCACGACATCCGCATCACGAAAGAGTCGAGCAATTACATGGTCGAGCTGAGTCTGGGGGGCTGAGGCATGGAACGCACGCGCGTCTCGACGGGCACGGTCTGGGAAGAGCAGGTGGGGTACTCGCGTGCGCTGCGCGTCGGGCCGCACGTTTATGTCTCGGGGACGCTCGCCTCCGACAACGAGGGCAACATCCTGCACGCCGACGCGCCGTACAAGCAGGCGATGGCGGCCTTCGAGAAGATCGAACGTGCGCTCCGGGAACTCGGCGCCGAGCGTGGTGATGTCGTCCGCGTGCGCATCTACGTCACGAGCATCAACCTCGAGCGAGAGATCGGGATGGCCCACGCCGCGTTCTTCGGCGAGACGCGCCCCTGCTGCACCATGGTCGAGATCTCGCGCCTCGCCTCGCCGACGGCTTCGGTGGAGATCGAGGTCGAGGCGTACGCCGACCCGGGATGACGGCGTCTGGCGTGCGCGTTGTCGGGCTCGATGGTTGCCGAGATGGTTGGGTCGCGGCCAGCGCGGAGGTGGTGCCCGCGGGCTTGGGTGCTCTTTCTTTGAGGCGGATCGATCGGCTCGAAGACGCCCTTGAACTCCGCCCCGCGATCATCGCTGCGGACGTTCCCATCGGGCTGCCAACGCGGGCGGAGCCGGGCGGCCGCTCGTGCGACCGGGCGGCACGCAAGGCGCTGGGGCCACGCAAGGCGAGTGTCTTTTCGCCGCCGGTCGAGGGTGTACTGGCCTGCGAGACGTACGAGCAGGCGCTCGAAGCGATGCGCTCCTCCTCGGAGCACGCGATCGGGCTCAGCAAGCAGTCTTGGAACATCGTCCCCAAGATCCGCGAGGCGCACGCGTTCTCGGTGATCGCTGACCGGGAGGGTGTGGCGTTTGTCGAGTCCCACCCCGAGCTCATCTTCGCCGAGATGGCGGGCACGCCGATGGCGGAGGGTAAGAAGTCGGCGGGCGGCCGGGCGGCGCGCCTGGCAGCGCTCAAGGCGGCGGGCCTTGTGTGTGACCTCGCGCTCGCGGGTGCCCAGCAGGACGATGTGATCGATGCGCTGGCCTGCCTCTGGACGGCCGGTCGCATCGCACGCGATGAGGCGCATGCGTATGGCGACCCCGAGGGGCCGCGCATCTGGGCGTAGGGCGGGGCGCCTGCGGGTTGCTTCAATGGCTCCCGCACTCAATGATTGGTCTGTGGCAACCACCGTCGAAGAACTCAAGGCCCGCGTTGACGCGTGCATGATCGCGGACCAACGGCGTCTGCGTCGTCGCCTGCGCGGGGGCAAGGGCCGGCGTGGGTCGGGCGGGAGGCGCGGCAAGGACCGCCACGCGCCCGCGCCGCTATCCGATCACGCGATCGCGCAGATCGCCGCGGACATAAAGGCCTCGATCGAACGCCGGGCCCAGCGCGAGGCCTCGCTCCCGAAGCCGACGTACCCCGAAGAGCTTCCCATCGCGCAGAAGCGCGAGGAGCTACTCAAGGCGATCGCGGAGCATCAGGTGGTTGTCGTTGCGGGCGAGACGGGCTCGGGCAAAACGACCCAGCTCCCGAAGATGTGCCTCGAACTGGGCCGCGGGGTCGGTGGCATGATCGGCCACACCCAGCCGCGGCGGATCGCGGCCCGCACGCTCGCGGGCCGGATCGCCGAAGAACTGCGGACGGGCGTCGGCCACGCCGTCGGGTACAAGGTGCGCTTCGGGGACCGCACGAGCCCGGACACCTACGTGAAGGTGATGACCGACGGCATCCTGCTGGCCGAGACGCAGTCGGACCGCATGCTCGAGGCGTACGACACGATCATCATCGACGAGGCGCACGAGCGATCGCTCAACATCGACTTCCTGCTCGGGTATCTGCGCAACCTGCTTTATAAGCGTCCCGAGCTCAAGGTGATCGTGACGAGCGCGACGATCGATACCGAGCGGTTCAGCGAGCACTTCGGCGGTGCTCCGATCATCGAGGTCTCCGGCCGCACGTACCCGGTAGACGTGCGCTACCGCCCGCTGGAACGCGATGAGCCCGACGCGGAGGACCTCGACCAGATCACCGGGATCCTGCACGCGGTCGACGAACTCGCGCGTGACGATAAGCGTGAGAAGCGTCCGCCGGGCGACGTTCTGGTGTTCCTCCCGGGCGAGCGTGAGATCCGTGAGACGGCCGAGGCGCTCCGCAAGCACCACCCGCCGGGGACCGAGGTGCTGCCGCTTTACGCACGTCTCTCGGTGGAGGACCAGCAGCGGGTCTTCCGCCCGTCGCGCGGGCGCCGGATCGTGCTCTCGACGAACGTAGCCGAGACATCGCTCACGGTGCCGGGCATCCGCGCGGTGGTCGATACGGGCGTGGCGCGCATCAACCGGTACAACACGCGTGCGCGCGTCCAGCGCCTTGAGATCGAGGCGATCTCGAAGGCGAGCGCGAACCAACGTTCCGGTCGGTGCGGGCGTGTCGGGCCGGGCACGGCGGTCCGCCTCTACCGCGAGGAGGACTTCGATACCCGCGACGACTTCACGGACCCCGAGATCCGCAGGACCGATCTCGCGAGCGTGATCCTCCGGATGAAGGCGCTGGAGCTGGGCGATATCGAGCGGTTCCCCTTTGTTGAGCCGCCCGACCGCCGAGCGATCCGCGAGGGCCTGGAGACGCTGCGCGAGCTCGACGCCGTCGACGAGTCTGGCAACCTGACGCAGGGCGGGCGGAGGCTGTCTCGTCTGCCCGTCGACCCGCGCATCGGCCGGATGATCCTCGGCGCAGAGAAGGAAGACGCGCTGCGCGAGGTGCTCATCATCGCCAGCGCGCTGACCTGCCAGGACCCGCGGCTGCGCCCCCACGAGCACCGTGACCACGCCGACCAGAAGCACGCGGAGTTCACGGACCCCGATTCCGATTTCATGAGCTACCTGCGCCTGTGGGAGTGGTTCTTCGAGAACAAGAAGCACCTCTCGAACCGCAAGCTGCGCGACCTTTGCTCGGAGCACTTTGTCTCGTACGTGCGCATGCGCGAGTGGATCGATCTCACATCGCAGCTGCGCCGGATCGTCACCGAGATGGGGCACCCGCAGAACAAAGAACCCGCCATGCCCGACCGCGTGCACAAGGCGCTCCTCGGCGGGCTCGTCACCAACGTCGGATTCCTCAAGGACCCGCACGAGTACACCGGGGCTCGCGGGACCAAGTTCTCGATCTTCCCGGGATCGACGCTCTTCAAGCGCAAGCCCAAGTGGATCATGTCGGCGGAGCTTGTGCGGACGACGCGGCTCTACGCCCGCTGCTGCGCGAAGATCGACCCGCGTTGGATCGAGGAGGTCGCGCCGCACCTCGTGAAGCGTGTGCACGCCGATCCGCAGTGGGTGCGCGCCAAGGCTCGCATCGTCGCTTCGGAGAAGGTGAGCTTCCAGGGCCTCGAGATCGTCTCGGGTCGCAAGGTGCACTACGGGCCGATCGACCCGCCCAAGGCGCGTGAGCTCTTTATTCACTACGCGCTCGTCGAGGGCGACTACCCGCGCCCGCACCCGTTCCTGAAGCACAACGCGCGCCTGGTCGAGCGCATCCAGAGCCTTGAGGCGAAGGGCCGCAGGCGGGATCTGCTCGCCGACGCTGAAACCATATGGTCCTTCTTTGACGCGCGTCTTGCGCCCGACGTGTTCAACGGCAGCCGCTTCGAGGGCTGGCGCAAAGTCGCTGAGCGCGAGAACCCCGAGGTGCTGTTCCTTTCCGAGAGCGATCTTCTTGAGGGCGATACCGAGGCGCTCACGGAGGAGCGGTTCCCCGACAGCCTCGACGCGGGCGGCGAGCGCATACGCCTCGAGTACGCCTTCGAGCCCGGGACCTCGTCCGACGGCGTCACGATGCGCGTCCCGCTCGAAACACTCGGGCGTGTGGACGCGAAGCGGGCGGCCTGGCTCGTTCCCGGTCTGCTGCACGACAAGGCGGTGGCGCTCATCAAGTCGCTCCCGAAGCAGGCTCGGCGAACGCTTGTCCCCGCGCCGGACATCGCGAGTGCCGCGATCGAGCGTCTGCCCTTCGCGCAGGGCGATCTGCTCACCGAACTCGCTGCGCGCCTCTCCAAGATCGCGGGCACGCCCATCAAGCCCGAGTGGTTCGATACCACAACGCTCCCGGACCACCTGCGCATGCGCTACGTCGTCGTCGATGCGCAGGGGATGGTCCTGGGCGATGGGCGCGACATCGCGGCGCTCCAGCATTCGCTGGGGGTCGCGGTCGAAGAGCGACTCGCGGGGATCGAAGGATCGCGTTTCCACCGCGACAACCTGTCCGGCTGGGACTTCGACGACCTGCCCGAGCGCATCGAGATCGGGGACGGCGACCGCAAGTACGTCGGCTTCCCCGCGGTGCTCGATCGCGGCAGCACCGTCGACCTGCGCCTCCTCGCGGACCCGCACACCGCGCAGCTCGCCAACCGCGCCGGCCAACGCCGGCTGGCGGTCCTCGAGATGGGCGAGCCGATCGCCGATCTTGTGAAGCACCATTCGCTCGTTGACCGGATGGCGGTCTGGTATTCGCCCCTCGGCGACGGCCCGACCCTGCGCACGCAGATCGTCGACCTGATCGTTGACCGGGCATGCTTCGCAGATGACGGGCTCGCGCGAGACTACGAGGCCTTCAGCCGCCGGCTCGATGACGGCTGGAACCGGCTTTCGACTATGGTCGAGCCCGTGTGCGCGCTGGTCGCAACGATCCTGGAGACGTTCAACCGCGTCTCCGTCGCGCTCAACGAGCCGATGCCCGAGTCGTGGCAGCCGGCGATCGACGATATCGACAACCAACTGCGTGCGCTCGTGCCCGACGGTTTCCTCACCGACACGCCCTGGCGCGCGCTCCAGCAGTACCCGCGCTACTTCCGAGGGATCTCGGCGCGACTGGATAAGCTCCGCGGCGGTCAGCCCTCGGTCGACCGCGATACCGACCGCATGCGCGAGGCGCAGATCGTGTGGAAGGCCTACAGCGACCGCCGGTCCAAGCACGAGCGAGAGGGCCTGCGCGACCCCGAGCTCGAGGCCTTCCGGTGGCTCGCCGAGGAGTTCCGCGTCTCGCTCTTCGCGCAGGAGTTGGGAACGTCGGTCAAAGTCTCTCCCCAAAGGCTCCAGAAGCAGTTCGAGAAGTGCAGGCTGTGAACGCACGCGATCCCTTTTTTATCATCGGCACCGGGCGGAGCGGGACCACGCTCATCCAGCGCATGCTCTGCGCGCACCCGCTACTCGCGGTACCCCCCGAAACGCAGTTCTTCTCGCGGTTTGATCCCGCGCTCGAATTCACCGATCCGCTCCGCGATGAGGACGTAGATGCGTACATCGACCGGGTCACGCAGAATGAGTGGTTCACTGAGCTTTCGCTGGACGAGAAACAGCTTCGTGATGCGGTCGCTTCTGATGTGCGCAGCTCGCGCGATCTCTTCCTCTGGATGCTGGGCGAGCTTGTAGGTGAGACCGAGCCCGGCGTGCACGTGGGCGAGAAGACGCCGCATCACGAGAAGCACGTGCCGCGACTCGCCGCGTTGTTCCCGGGCGCCGTCTTTATTCATATCGTGCGTGATCCGCGTGATGTGGTGGTCTCACTCCGCAAGGAGGAGTGGTGGCCCTGGTCGAGCGTTTTGCGGACGGCGCTCGCGGTCCGCAAGACGCTCGAGCGCCAGCGTACCTGCGCGTCGGCGCTCGGTGGTCGGTACTTGGTCCTGCGGTACGAGGATCTTGTCGAGTCACCGGAGCGAGAGCTCCGCCGCGCGTGTGCGCTCCTCGGCGTCGAGTTCGATCCCGCGATGCTCGCCTACCACGAGCGCGACGACACAGCGACACTCCCGAGCGAGGACGGTTGGAAGGCGTTAACGCGTGAGCCACTCGACCAGTCGCGTATGGGGCGATGGCGCTCGCGTTTATCGACCCGCGAGGCGCAGGCGATAGAGCGCGTCTGCGGGAAGGCGATGCGACTCTGCGGCTACGAGCCCGAGATGCCGCGGGCGGCGTTTGGACCGATGCTCGATGTGGTCGAACGCGCCTCCTGGTTCTTCTCAAGGCAGTGGAAGAGCGTGCGCAAGCGTGTCAGCCATTCGGGCGTTTGAAGAGACGGCGCAAACGCGCTTTGACGGGCACGGGCCAGCCTTGGTCCTTATGGAGGCGCACGAGGGCGGCCCAAGCCTCGGCGGACCCGCCGGTACGTGCCACGCGGTTGGTGAGCCATGCGGCGCTGGCGCGAAAGTGGTGGGCGCTCGTTTCATCGGACCAGCGGTTGGTGAGGGCTGCGAGCGATCTCGCTCGGCTCGCGTCGTGGGCGGCGCTCGTGAGGTTGCCCGCCCCCCCGGGGTGGAGCGTGACGCGCAGGGCCGGGACCGGGTTGACCGCGATCGCGCCGAAGTCGGCGGCCTTGCGCAGGAAATCGCGGTCCTCCCCGTGGGTGAGCTTGGGATCGAAGCGCACGCCCTTGGCGATCGTGCCCGCGTGCACGATCACACCCGAGGCGCCGAAGAGCGCAATAGGGCGGAACACATCGCCCGGCGCGCCGATGCGCCCGCCGGCCCATTCGCTGGGCGCGGGTCGCTCCCGCTCATTGCCGGCATGGTCGCGCTCGGTGCGCGCCGAGACGACGGCGGACGCGTTCGATGTCTCGAGCATACGCAGCGCGTCGACCAGCCCGGGGAGGGGGAAGTCGTCGGCGTCGAGGAGGGCGATCGGCCGGCCGAACCGAGCTGCGGCCTCTATCCCGGTGTTGCGCGCTGCCGAGACGCCGGCGTTCTCCTGGCGGATCAGTGTCACACGCACCGCGGAGAGCGGGCCCGCGTGAGACGACAGCGGCGGGTGCGAGCCGTCGTCCACGACGATGATGCGCTCGGCCTGCGGCATCAGGAGCAGGCGGGCGAGGGTCATCGCCAGCGACTCCGCGTGCGGGTTGTAGGCCGGTATGACAACGGTGCAGCGGTCCACGGTGCGGTAGCGTACGCGGTATGAACGACCCCGTGCCCGGATCCGTCGCTGATCCCATCCGAGCGACCGAGGCGAACTGCCCCCTCCGGCCTATGCCCGACGCGGGGCGAGCGCCCGGCGTGATCTCGATCGAGGACGTTCGCGCCGCTGCGCGCGGGCTGCGTGGCGTGGCGCACCGGACGCCCGTGCTGACGTGCTCCGCGCTCGATGAGCTGATCGGGGCGCGTGTGCTGCTCAAGTGCGAGAACTTCCAGCGTGTCGGTGCCTTCAAGTTCCGCGGCGCGTACAACGCGATGTCGAGGCTCGGCCCCGAGGAAAAAGGCCGGGGCGTGCTCGCCTACTCCTCGGGGAACCACGCGCAGGGCATCGCGCTCGCGGGCAGGCTGCTGGGCGTGCGCACCGTGATCGTCATGCCCTCGGACGCGCCCGAGCTCAAGCTGCGCGCCACGCGTGGGTACCTCGGCCCCGACTCCGAGGTGGTCGTGTACGACCGCGTGGAGATCACGCGCGAGTCGCTTGGGGGCGAGATCGCAGAGCGTCAGGGGCTGACGGTCATCCCGCCCTACGACCACCCGGACGTGATCGCGGGGCAGGGCACCGTTGCGCTCGAGCTCTTCGAAGAAGCTCACGAGCGTCACGGCGCGTACCCCGATGAGTTCTACGTGTGCACGGGCGGGGGCGGGCTGCTGAGCGGCTGCGCGATCACGGCCAAGGCGCTCGCGCCCGCGTGCCGGGTCGTGGGTGTGGAGCCCGAGCGGGCGGCGGACGCGCAGGCGAGCTTCGAGTCGGGCGTGCTGCACACGGTCCGCGACCCGGACACGATCGCCGACGGCGCACGCACGCCCTACCTCGGGCGGTGGACCTTCCCCCTTGTGCGCGCGCACGCCGACGCGATCGACACGGTGCCCGACGAAGACCTGGTGCGCATGATGCGCTTCTGCGCCGAGCGGATGAAGATCGTGGTCGAACCGAGCGGCGTGCTGGGGCTCGCGGGGCTCGTCCGCCGGGCCGCCGACGGGCGGGTGCCGCGCGGTGCGCTCGTTGGAGTTGTGTTGTCGGGCGGGAACACCGACCCCGCGCGATTCGGTGGCTACCTTACCCAAGACCTGCCGGCCCCCTGAGACAGAGACGCATACGGAGACGGAGAAGACAATGACGAGCGGAATAGTGGGGGGCTGTCGCTCGCTCGCACGCCATGACTCAACCCGATACCACGTCGCTATCACGCTTCGCACCGATCTTGCTTGCCTGCACGGGGCTAGTCGCGGGGTGTGCTTCGAGCGCAGCAACCCAGGAGGCAAATGGCATGAGCCAAAGCACACCACAAGAGACGGGCGCGCTCAGCGCTCAGATCCAGCAGACGCGCGACGGTTTCAGCGCACGCGCGTCGGACGATATCAAGCGGATCTACGAGGCGGGCGTAGACGACGTGCTGGCCCAGGGCGTCTTGGATCGGGCGGTCAACGGCGGCGATCAAGCGCCAACGTTCGTCCTGCCCAACGCGCAGGGCGAGGAGGTGCTGCTCTCGCGTCTGCTCGATAAGGGGCCGGTGATCATCGTGTGGTATCGCGGCGGGTGGTGCCCGTATTGCAACCTCACGCTCCGGGCGTATCAGGAGAGGCTGAGTGAGATTTCCGCGCTGGGGGCGACGCTTGTTGCCATCTCGCCGGAAACGCCGGACAAGGCGAGCGATACCGTGGAGAAGTCCGACCTTGCCTTCGAGGTGCTCAGCGATGTCGGCAACCGTGTTGCCCGCTCGTACGGCGTGGTCTTCGATCTCACCGCCGAGGTGCACGAGAACTACAACGCGAACTTCGCCCTCGACGCGTGGAACACCGACGACTCCGGGCAGCTGCCGCTGGCCGCGACGTACGTCATCGACGCGACCGGCAAGGTCACGTACGCGTTCCTCCACCACGACTACCGCGAGCGTGCGGAGCCCACCGATGTGCTCGCGGCTTTGCGTCAGGCCGTCGGGGAATGAGCGAGCGGGGGGCGGCGCCCGCAGATGATCCGCGTTGCCCGTGGTGCCTCGGGGATGCTCTGTACGAGCGCTACCACGACGAGGAGTGGGGCGTGCCCGTCCGTGAGGACGACAAGCTCTTCGAGACGCTCTGTATGGAGGCTCAGCAGTCTGGGCTCTCTTGGATCACGGTGCTCCGCAAACGCGAGGGGTACCGCGATCACTTCAAGGGCTTCGTCATCGAGCGTGTCGCTGAGATGACACAGGAGTGCATCGAGCGTGCGCTCCTCGACCCCGCGGTGATACGTCACCGCGGGAAGCTCGAGGCGATACGCACCAACGCGCGGGCGGCGCTGCGGCTGCGCGAGGAGACCGGGCGTGGGTTTGGCGAGCACCTGTGGTCGTTTGTGGGTCACAAGACGATCGTGAACCGGCTCGAGCGCATGGAAGAGGCGGTCGCCAAGTCGCCTGAGTCGATCGCGATGAGCAAGGACCTCAAACGCCGCGGCTTCGCGTTCGTCGGCCCGACGACCTGCTACGCCTTCATGCAGGCGTGCGGCATGGTCAACGATCATCTCGTGTCATGCCCGCGGTGGGCGGAGTTGCAGCACGGGGCCTAAGGCGTTGGTCGTCCGAGGTAGGTGAGCGGGGGCGGGCATGAAAAACCCCGGCCGAGGGCCGGGGCTTGGAAGAGTCTGTGTGCCGAGTGATCGGCTTAGGCCAGATCAGGCGCGACGGCGACGCGTGGCGGCGAGGCCGAGCATGCCGAAGGCAGCGGCGGCCGAGGGGGCCGGGATGACCTGGTAGACGTACTCGACCTTCCAGCCGAGGCCCGCCTGCGCGGTGAACTGGGTGAGCAGGTTGCCCGCGCCGGAGCCGGACGAGGTGCCGGTCGCGTTGGCGGTGAGGTCAACGCTCATGACGTCGACGAAGTTGGCGAGGGTCATCGCGTCGGTGATGGAGTCGGTCTCCATCGCCATGCCCGAGAGGTCGTTGAACGAGACGCCGGAGGTGCCGCCGAAGTCGATCACGCCGTCGAAGGCGGAGGCCATGAAGGACTCGTTGGCGACGGGGATGACCTCGGAGAGGAGCGTGCCGGTGGCGGTCAGCTCGAGCTGCAGGGTGGCCTGCAGGTTGAGGTCGATGGTGGCGGCGTCGTTGTCCTGGCTTTCGGCGGCGGCGGTGCCGGTGACGTCGCCGGTCAGCATGACGATGACTTCGGTGAGCTGGCGGTTGCCGCCCATCGAGTCGAAGCCGGGGATGCTGATGGCGTCGCTCCAGTTGGTGGTCTGGAGGGCGACCGAGCCCATGTAGACCTCGGAGGCGGCGGCTGCGGTGGTGCCGGCAACGGCAACCGCCGCAACAGCGGTGATCGTGCGGATCTTCATTCTGTCTCTCCCAAGGGTGCCGAGGCACCCTCAAAACATGTGTCTTCCCCCCCGACGTTGGGCGGGGTTGCTTCACCGCACACCGATCTCTCGGCGTGCAGATGACGCAAGTGTAACACCCTGCGGAACCTGTGCAAACCCATTTATCAGGGGAAGTCACCATATCCGAGCCTCGCGGGACCCGGATTACCCAGGTTCACACGGACGGGAGCCCCACGAAAAAGCCCCGGCTTGGCCGGGGCTGAGTCGGGTGCTCGGGTTGGTCGCGGTGGATCAGAAGATCTTGCTGATCACATCGCCGAACTGCACGGTGACGCCGGCGAAGACGACGGAGACGACCGAGACGAGCTTGATGAGGATGTTGAGGGAGGGGCCCGAGGTGTCCTTGAAGGGGTCGCCGACGGTGTCGCCCACGACGCCCGCCTTGTGGGCGTCGGAGCCCTTGCCGCCGAACTGGCCCGTCTCGATCCACTTCTTAGCGTTGTCCCAGGCGCCGCCCGCGTTGGCCATGAAAATGGCGACGGCGAAGCCGCAGACAAGGGTGCCCGAGAGCATGCCCATGACGCCGGGGATGCCGAGGATGATGCCCACGAGGATGGGGACGACGACGGCGAGGAGCGAAGGGACGACCATCTCCTTGAGGGCGCCGCCGGTCGAGATTTTCACGCAGTTGGCGTAGTCGGGGTAGCTGTGGCCGTCGACTTCGACCTCGTAGGGCCAGTTGGTGGGGTCCTTGAGCTCTTCGTCGGTCATGCCGCCCTTCTTGAAGCCGCCCTTCATGATGCCGAACTGACGGCGGCACTCGTCGATCATCGCGTAGGCAGCACGGCCGACGGCGTTCATGGTCATGGCGCAGAAGACCATGACGAGCATGACGCCGATGAAGAGGCCGCAGAGCACGGAGGGGTTGAGCAGGCTGACGTTGTAGGCCGACATG
>CAZNUZ010000045.1:0-20278 GCA_964576725.1 uncultured Phycisphaeraceae bacterium | reverse complement strand
ACCGAGACCGCGATGAAGGAGCGCAAGGACCGCGTCGACGACGCGCTCAACGCCACCCGCGCCGCGGCCGAGACGGGCTATGTCGCCGGCGGCGGCGTCGCGCTGCTCCGCTCGATCGACGCGCTCGCCGCGGGTCGCAAAAAGGCCAAGGGCGACGAGAAGCTCGGCTTCGACATCGTCGCCAAGGCCGTCGAAGCGCCCCTCACGCAGATCGTCGAGAACGCGGGCCTCGACGGCGACCTCGTCGTGGAGAAGGTCAAGGAGGCCGGCGGCAACACCGGCTTCAACGTCCTCAAGGAGCAGTACATCGACATGGTCAAGGCCGGCATAATCGACCCCGCCAAGGTCCCGCAGAAGGCGCTCGTCAACGCCGCCTCCGTCGCGGGCCTGATGCTGACGACCGACTGCATGATCTCGGGCCTCGAGGACGATGCCGAGGTTGTGACCGGCGCGGTGAGCTGATCGCCTCGTTGGCCGAATGAACCATCGGACCCGGGCGCGACAGCGCCCGGGTCTGTTTCGATCCTGACCGAGAGCTTGCATGCCCACCACCCGCGACTACTACGAGATCCTCTCCATCGACAAGTCCGCCGACGCGGACGAGATCAAGCGCGCGTACCGGCGCATGGCGATGAAGTACCACCCGGACCGCAACCCGGGCGACGCCGAGGCCGAGGCAGCCTTCAAGGAGGCGGCCGAGGCGTACGAGGTCCTCTCCGACGATCAGAAGCGCAAGATCTACGACCAGTACGGGCACGCCGGCCTGCGCGGTGCGCCGGGCGGCGGGGCGGCGCACGACTTCAGCCGCATGAACGTCGATGACATCTTCTCGATGTTCAACGACATCTTCGGCGGCCAGGCGGGCGCCGGCGGCGCACGCTCGCGCGGCGGCAGGCGCGTCGCTCGCGGGTACGACCTCGAAACCGAAGTCGTCCTCACGCTCAACGATGTTCTTGCCGGCGTGGAGCGCGATGTCGAATTCACACGCCTCGATGTGTGCGAGAAGTGCGACGGCTCGGGCGCTGAGCCCGGCTCCGAGCCCGAGACCTGCCCCACCTGCAAGGGCGCGGGCCACGTCATCCAGGCGGGCCTGGGCGGGATGTTCCGCATGCAGACCGTCTGCCCGCAGTGCGGCGGGCGCGGCAAGATCGTCACCAACAAGTGCACGGATTGCGGCGGCAAAGGCCGCGTTCCCAAGAAGCGCAGGCTCAGCGTCAACATACCCGCGGGCATCCGCGACGGTCAGGCGGTGCGCGTGCAGGGCGAGGGCGAGCCGCCCGCGCAGGAAGTCAGCCCCGACGGCTCGGGCGTGCGCGGCGATCTGCACGTCGTCGTCCGCGTCGAGGAGCACGAGCTCTTCCAGCGCGAGGGCGATCACCTTGTGCTCGAGATGCCGGTCAGTTTCACGCAGGCCGCGCTTGGTGCGCACGTTGAGGTGCCCACCCTCGAAGAGCCCGCGAGCATCGTCATCCCCAAGGGCACGCAGTACGGCTCCGTATTTAAGGTGAAGGGTGCGGGCCTGCCCAACCTCCGCACCGGGCGCCGCGGCGACATCGTTATCGTCGCTAAGATTGAGGTCCCCAAGAAGCTCACCGACGAGCAAGAGAAGCTCCTCCGCGAATTCGCTGAGACAGAAGGCGAGGCGGGCGTGATGCCCGAGCACGAGGGGTTCTGGGACAAGATCAAGAAGGTCATCGGCTGAGAACAACCGCTGCGCAGGCAGCGCTATTTGTGAGCGGATCACACCAATGAGCACCACAGAAGAACACCACAACACCGACCCCGCCTCGAACGAAGAAGCGACCGGCTGCGCCGCCGAAGGCTGCGGCTGCGCGGGCGACCAGCCCGAGGGCGCCGGCGAAGAGATCTCGCTCGACGAGCAACTCGCGCAGATGGAAGAGCGTTACCAGCGGGCGCTCGCCGACTTCCAGAACTTCCAGCGGCGCACGGTGGCGAACCTCCAGCGCGAGCGCGAGGCGGGCATGGCCGGCGTCGTCGAGTCGCTCATCCCCGTGATCGACAACTGCTACCTCGCACTCGCGATGGACCCCGAGAGCGCGAGCAGCGAGCAGGTGCTCGCGGGCGTGCGCGGCATCGTGGACCAGTTCATGCAGGCGGTCGGCAAGTTCGGCGTCGCGCCCATCGAGCCCAGCGCGGGCGATGAGTTCAACCCGGGCCGCCACGAGGCGATGCTCCAAACGCAGAGCGATGACGTCGACCCCGGGTGCGTCGTCCAGCTCTTCCAACGCGGCTACGCGATGGGGGACCGCGTGGTGCGCCCGGCGCAGGTCTCTGTCCGCCCGTCCGAAGAGAGCACCGGCTGAGCATGCCGACCTACGACTACATCTGCCGGGCGTGCGGGCACGAGATGGAGCTGTTCCAGTCCATGTCGGAGAAGCCCAAGCGCAAGTGCCCCGAGTGCGGGGCGATGAAGCTCGAGCGTTTGATCGGGACGGGCGCTGCGGTGATCTTCAAGGGCGGCGGCTTCTACGAGACGGACTACCGCTCGGAGAGCTACAAGAAGGGCGCCGAGGCCGAGAAGAAGGCCAAGGAATCGAAGTCCGACTCCGCCAAGTCTGAAGGCTCGGGCGAGAAGAAGCCCGAGACGAAGGCGAAGAAGGCGGACGCGAAGCCGGCGGGCGCATCGTCGGATAAGACGGCTGCAAAGAAGAAGAAGTCCACGTGACGGCCCCGCTTGTGCACGGCATCGATCTCGCGGAGGTCGCGCGCGTGGGTGACATGATCGACCGGCACGGCGACCGGTTTCTCGAACGCTGTTTCACCCCGCGCGAGCGCGCGTACTGCGACGAGCGGCCCAAGCGGAGGGCCGAGCATTATGCGGCCCGCTTCGCAGCCAAAGAGGCGGTGCTCAAAGCGATCGGCACCGGCTGGTCGGGGGGCATCGCGTGGACCGATGTCGAGGTCGTCCGCGCACCCGAGGGGCCGGTGCACATCGAGCTGCACGGCGAAGCAGCAGCGATCGCCCGGTGTGAGGGTATCGCCGGCTGGGCCCTCTCCTTGACGCACACAGGTAGTTCCGCGATGGCGAGCGTCATCGGGTGGCGCACGGGCGCACCGCCTGAGAACTGAGCACGCCCTCCGGAGAGAGCAGGGCGCTCGCAGCCCTGAAAGGCCCCTGCGGGCACCTGTCTGCCCGGTTCGGTGCATTCGCCCTTGCTTCTCGGGTACTCGAAGCGGAGAATCACACACGATGAGCAACGGCCGACGAAAAGGCGCACCAGCCCTCTACGAGCTGATCGACCGCGAACGCTACTCCGCTCCCCAGCGCGGTGTGCGGCCGACCGTCGTCCCCGACCAGTCGGGCGACGGCGACGAGGGCTTCGCGGGCGAGGCTGTCGGCGGGCTCGAGGCGGGGCGCTCGGTACGCGTGCCCGCGGGCACCCTCTTCTTCTTCGTCGCAGCCATCGCGGGTGCCCTGATCGCCGGGTATCTCATCGGATACCAGCAGAAGTCCAACGAGGTCGATCGCCTCGCGGCCCAGCGTGCAGCGGAGAACGCGCTCATCCCCTCCGACCCGCTCCAGCGTGTCCCGGAGAACCGTGAGCTCGTGCAAGAGCGGACTATGCCCGCCCCCGAGCCCGGGCCGAGACTCCAGGGGCCCGATAATAACCGTGATTCAGCCGCCCAAAACCGGACGCAGGCCCCGCCTCACACCACCCCCGGCCCCGGGGCGTGGCGGCCCACCATCGTCGAGAACGGCGCGCGTGACCCCCGCGAGCGGGGGCTGAACTACCTCGCGCTGACCCAGGTCGGGGCGGACGGCGTCGAGCCATTCCTCGCCTATCTCTTCGAGCGGGGTGTGGACGCGATCGCGGTCCGGGTCAACAATGGCCTCTACCGCGTCTTCGTCCTCGAAGGCTTCACCGGCCCGCAGTACAGGGCCGGCGAGCAACGGCCGCTCCAAGAGAACGTCCGCAGGCTCACCGAGGCCTACAGAGATCCCGACGATCGCACGGTGAAGTACGACCCCTTCTGGGAACGATTCTGATTCCACCCCGCGTGAGACGATTCCGCCTCGCTGCATAGACACACAGGACCTTTGCTATGTCCCTCGATTCCAGCCTCAAGACTTCCGGCAACCTCACGGGCAAGCGCAGCGTCCTCAAGCGCCACGAGCGCGTCGAGGCCCTCAAGGACCAGCGCGATCTCGATGTCAAGAAGGACAAGAAGCCCGTCCTGGGCCTGCCCAAGACCAAGGTCATGCCCGGCATGTGAACCTCCGCGCTGCTTTTCGCAAGAAGCAGCGCCGGAGCACGCATCGCTGTGAACCTCGCCCAAGCCCGAGCTATTGTCTCGGGCTTGTTTCTTTTCCGGGCCGGTGCGCCCGCGAGCACGCCTCGCGCAGCAGCCGGCACCACACACCCGCCGGCCATAGGTGGAGGCTCCCGTGCTTCAGATCGACTCGCTCCTTTCCCCCCGCACCCGGTCGATCAGCGTCTCGGGCATCCGGCGCATCTTCGAGCTCGGCGCGACGCTCGAGAACCCGATCAACCTATCGATCGGCCAGCCCGACTTCCTCGTGCCGGAGCCCGTGAAGCAGGCTGCCATCGACGCGATCGCCGCCGACAAGAACGCCTACTCCGTCACGCAGGGCGAGCAGGCGCTGCGCGATCGGTGCAGCCGCCATCTCATCGAGGACCTCGGCTGGCCCGCGACGACGGGCCAGCGGGGCGACGCGACGCAGACGATGGTCGTCGCGGGCACCTCGGCGGCGCTCTACCTCGTCATGCAGGCGACGCTGGGCGAGGGCGACGAGATCGTGATGCCCGACCCCTACTTCGTTGCCTACCCCAACATGGCCAAGGCTGCGGGGGGCGTGCCGGTGTTGTGCGATACCTACCCCGACCTGCGCATGACGGCGGCGCGTGTGGAGCCGCTCATCACCGATAAGACCAAGGCCGTTCTTCACGTCTCGCCCTCGAACCCGGGCGGCGTCGTCGCGACCGAGGAGGAGTGCCGGGACCTGCTCGAGCTCTGCCGGTCGAAGGGCGTCCTGCTCATCTCCGACGAGATCTACGACGAGTTCACCTTCGGCCCGCACCGCGTCGAAACGCCCATGGGCCCGCGTTGCCCCTCGCCCGCACGGTTCCCCGGTGCGCACGAGGATGTCCTCGTTGTGCGCGGCTTCGGCAAGACCTACGGCTGTACCGGCTGGCGCATGGGCTACACCGCGGGCCCCGCTGCCCTCATCGCCGAGATGGGCAAGCTCCAGCAGTACACCTGGGTCTGTGCGCCCACGCCGCTCCAGCACGGGTGCCTCGCCGCCTTCGATGTCGACATGGGGCCCACCGTCTCGGCCTACGAGGGCAGGGCCAAGCTCGTGCAAGAGAAGCTCGGGCATCTCTGCACCATCCCCGAGCCCGGCGGCGCGTTCTACGCCTTCGTCGAGGTCCCCGAGAAGCTCGGCATGACGGGCAACGACGTCTTCGAGGCGGGGCTCAAGGAGAACGTTCTCGTTATCCCCGGCGGGGTCTTCTCCGAGCGCGACACCCACTTCCGCATCTCGTACGCCACCGCTGAGGACAAGCTCACCGAGGGCCTCGACATCCTCGCCAAGATCCTCGGCGGCTGACCCACCGCAAGGCGCGCACCGTGATCGATACCCACTGCCACCTCACGTTCCCCGATTACGAAGGCGCCGTGGGCGAGACGCTCGCGGACGCTGCCCGGGCGGGCGTGCACACCGTCATCACCATCGCGACCGGCGTGCGCAACGGCGCGGAATCGATCCGACTCGCGCACCAGCACGATCGTCTGTACGCGACCGTCGGCGTGCACCCGCTCTACTCCCACGAAGGGCCCCACGACTGGGGCGCGATGGTGGACCTCGCGCGCGATCCCAAGTGCGTCGCGTGGGGTGAGCTGGGCCTCGACAACCACTACGACGCCGAGCACCGCCCGCACCAGCACCGCGTGCTCGACGAGCAGCTCGCTGCGATCACGGGCGCCGATGCGGATTTGCCCGTGGTCATCCATTGCCGAGAGGCGTTCGACGAGCTGATCCCGATCCTCGAGCAGAGCGGGTTGCCCGCGGAGCGATTCGTCTTTCACTGCTTTACCGCCGGGCCGCGCGAGATGGAGATGCTGCTCGCGTTCGGCGCGTGTGTCAGCTTCACGGGCGTGCTGACGTACAAGAACGCGGCCGACGTGCGCGAGGCGGCGGCGCTCGTGCCCCTGAGCCGTGTGATGGTCGAGACCGACGCGCCCTTTCTCTCACCGGCGCCGCACCGCGGGGTCCGGCCCAACGCGCCGAAGTTCGTGCCCTTCATCGCTGCCGAGCTCGCACACATCCACGGCATCGACCCGGCGGACCTCGAAACGATCCTCGACGACAACGCTGTGCGTTTCTTTGGCCTGCCCCCCGCCCCCTGAGGGCGGGCAGTGATGGGTTGAACGGCCGCCGGCGGGTGCGCGCACGAAAAAGGCCCAGCACGGTCCGTGCTGGGCCCCTCACTGTGGAGAATCGCACCGGTGGGTGAGACGCCCGGGGTCACTCGCGGTTCGCGAGTTTCACGACAAGTCGCAGCACTTCGATGTAGAGCCACACGAGGGTGATCAGCAGCGACTGCGCGCCGTACCACTCGAAGTACTTGGGGGCGCGGTTGCGGACGCCGTTGTGGATGGTCTCGTAGTCGAGAACGAGGTTTGCAGAGGCGAGGACCGTCACGAGCAGCGAGAAGCCGATGGAGATCAGCCCGCCGTTCGAGGGGTCGTAGACGCTGATAAGGGTGTTGTTGCCGAAGAGGCCCGAGACGACCGCGATCAGAGCGAAGAGGCCGAGGCCCAGCGTGCCGGCGATCACGATGTTGCGGAAGAGGGCGTTGGGGCGGATGAGCTTGGTGGCGTAGCCCATAAGCAGGCCGCCCGCGATCGACATCGTGAGCAGGAGTGCTGCGAAGACCGCGGCTTCGGGCGAGTCGCCAAGCATCCCCGCGCCCTCTTCGGGCTGGGGCAGGAAGCGGGTGATGAAGTAGGAGAAGCCGCCCGCGAAGGCGCCCTCGCACAGGGCGACGGGGACCGCGGTAAAGGTCGCGGCCTTGGGGGTGAAGCATGAGGCGATGACCATCAGCGAGGCGAGGAGGGCGCCGCCGAAAGTCAGCCCCATGGCGAGCAGCCCATTCTCGGGGTTGGCAGAGATCGCCATCCAGGAGCCGGCAGCGGCTGCGATGCAAAAGCCGACCAAGAGGCCCGACTTGGCGACGGTGCTGCTGAGGGTCATCACCTTCCCGTCGGGCGAGCCGACGGAGAGGCCGCCGGTCGCGCTGAAGGCTTCGTTATTGAGGGTGGGGTTGCTGGTCCGGAACATAGGGAGGGGTCCGCCTTTCAGTGGCATCGGTAGGCCCGCTGCTCGCCTTTGGGCGTGCAGTTACGTGCACTACTGGTACGCAAAGATCGTACCCGTTGATCGGCATCGGGCTCCGCGGATTCCAGGCTGTGAGGGCCGATTCTGACGCTTTTCGGGCGTTACGACGGGCAATCTGGCTGCCGGGTCGGCGGGGCGGTTAGTCGATCTCTGCCCGTGTGGCAGGGGGCTCTTCGTCGATGGTCGCTGCGCGGAAGGCGTAGGCGTGGTCGACGTCCTCGGGGCGCTCGCCCGCCCCGGCGAGTGGGGCTGCGGGGACGCCCGCGACGGTGGTCCGGTCGGGCACGTCGTGGGTGACGACCGAGCCGGCGCCGATGACGGACCACATGCCGACCGCGTGCCCTGGGAGGACGCGCGCGCCCATGCCGATGAGCGAGTGCCGGCCGATGCTCACCCCGCCCGCGAGGATCGCGCCGGGGGCGATGTGCGCGTTGGCGCGCACCCAGCAGTCGTGCTCGACGATCGCGCCGGTGTTGATCGTGCAGTCGAGGCTCACGCGGGCCCGCGGGTTGATGATCGCCCCCGCAGCCACGAAGGTCCCCGCCCCGATCTCGGCGCTGGGCGCGATGATCGCTGAGGGGTGGGCCACGGTGATAAACCGCTCGGCGAGCTCGTGGGGGACGTTCTGGGCTAGGAGCGAGAGCCGGGCCCGGATATCCCCGACGGCCAGAATGAGCCGCTGGTGGGCGGGCAGATCGGCGGTCAGATCGCGGATGGTGCCCAGGTGGGGGGCCTGGGAGGCGAGGTGGGCCTCGGGGTTGTCGTCGTAGAAGCCGTCGACCCGCCAGCCGGCGCAGCGAGCGGCGTCGAGGACGACGGCGGCGTGGCCCCCGCCCCCGATAAGGACGAGGCCAAGGCCGGGCTCGGGGTAGTAGCGTTCGGGCATGGCGCGGATCGTAACCGGGGGGAACCGCGGGCACACCCCCTGCGGATCGGGGCCTCTGCCCGCGTGGGCGGTTGCCCCTCGGTGGATCATGGGGTAGCGTGCTGTGCCCCCAGCGGGGAGCGCCCGAAGGCCGGGCGCACGGTTCAATAGTTACAGGCTGCGCCGGGTTTGCCCCGGTGCATCGCGGAGGTTCGGGCTCATGGCCAAGATGTTCTACTCGCTCGCCGAGACGGCGCAGAAGCTCAACAAGAGCGAGGACGAAGTCCGGCAGATGGCCGAGCGCGGCGAGATCACCGAGCACCGCAACGGTGACGAGCTGATCTTCAAGGTCGACCAGATCGACCTGCTCACCGACGACGACGCCGGCATCGGCGGCTCCGCCTCGGGGATGATCCCGCTCGCCGACACCGGCCTGGGCGGTTCGGGCCTGGGCCTGAGCGACTCCGCGGGTGGTACTGCGGGCGGCATCTCGATCTTCGACGCCGACGACCTTGAAGAGGCCGACCCCGCTGCTGTCACCCAGCTCTCGGATCTTCAGGACTCGGGCTCGGGCATCGGCGATGTGAGCCTCGAATCCTTCGGCTCTGGTTCGGGCCTCATGGACCTCACCCGCGACGCGGGGGACGACACCGCTATGGGTATGGGCGGCGGCGTGCTCGATGACATCTACTCCTCGCCCGACGCTGCGGGCGAGACCGTCGGCGAGACGGGCCTCTTCGAAGGGGCTGCGAGCTCGGAGGCACTCGACGCGGCGCCCGCCGTCGGTGGCTCGGTCATCCCCGAAGCGATGAGCCCCAAGTTCAGCGGCTTCTCGGGCGGTCTCATGTTCGGCACGGCGATCGTCGTCGCTGGTGCGATCGCGATGGCCATGATGTCCATCATCGGCACCGCGCCCGAGCAGGTCACGGGCTTCATGGATGGCAACGTCATGATCATGATGGCCATCGGCGCCGGCGTGTGTGGCCTCTGCGGTGTGGTGGGCCTCCTGTTCGGCGGCAAAGGCTGATCCCGCCGCTCAAAGCCAAGCGCACCTATCAACATTTTCGATTCGCCCAACGCCCGCACCCAGCGGGCGTTGTTGATCCCGGCCTGTGGCTCGGTTGCCGCACATCGGGACTACGCCCATGCGCACGCGCACTCAAGACCGTCGCACTGCCCTAACCCCTCGGGCGCCGGTCTTGTGCGGGGCCCCTCGCCCCGGGCGCATAGACTCCGCGGATGCCCCAGACCAACGACGACATCGCGGCGCTCTTCGAGCGCATGTCCAAGCTGCTCGAGCTCACCGGGGCGAACCGCTTCCGTGTGAACGCTGCAGCGAAGGCCGCCCGCTCGCTCAAGGACTATCCCTCGGACCTCGCGGAGATCGCGGGTGACAAGAAGGCGCTCACCGCGATCGACGGTGTGGGCGACGGCACAGCGGACAAGGTCGCCGAGTTCGTGCGCACCGGCGCGATCGCCGAGCACGACGAGCTGATGGAGAAGGTCCCCGCGGGCCTCCTCGAAGTGCTCGATCTCCCCGGCCTCGGGCCCAAAACCGTCAAGCTGATGTGGGACGAGAAGGGCGTCACGGATATCGACGGTCTCAAGGCGATCATCGCCGACGGTTCGATCGCCGAGCTCCCGCGCATGGGCAAGAAGTCCGCGGAGAAGATCGCTGCTGCGATCGAGTTCGCCGAGCAGAACGTCGGGCGCACACCCGTCGGCCCGGCGATGATGCTCGCCGAGTCGCTCGTCGAGCTCATGCGCGGTGTCCCCGGCGTGCAGCGGGCCGCGTTCGCGGGCTCGGTCCGGCGTGGTCGGGACACGATCGGTGATGTGGACATCCTTGTGTCGACGGACGACGGTGAGGCTGCGCGGGAGGCCTTTCTGAAGGCCGAGGGCGTGACCGACGTGCTCGCAGCGGGTGAGCGCAAGTGCTCGGTGCGCATCAAGGTGCGCAACCGCGTGATGCAGGCCGACCTGCGCCTTGTGGGTGATGACCACTTCGGTGCGGCATTGATGTACTTCACGGGGTCGAAGGAGCACAACGTCGCGCTGCGCGAGCGCGCGATCGCACGCGGCCAGACGCTGAACGAGTACGGCCTCTTCCCCGACGATGACCCCAAGGCGGGGCCGCCCCAGGAGCGCGGGATCCGACCCGTTGCTGCGCGCACCGAGGAGGAGATCTATGAGGCTCTGGGCCTGCCGTGGATCGCTCCTGAGCTGCGCGAGGATCGCGGCGAGACCAAAGACGACCACGAATTGCCGGCGCTCATCGAGCTCGCCGACGTGCGCGCCGAGCTGCACGCGCACACGACGGCTTCGGACGGCGTGCTCTCCATTGAAGAGCTCGCGGAGCACGCGCGTGTGCGCGGCTTTCATACCATCGCCGTTACCGACCACTCTCAGGCCGCCGCCATCGCCAACGGGCTCTCGCCCGAGCGTTTGGAGGCGCACATCGAGGCGGTGCGTGAGGCGAACGAGCGTGTCGAGGGCATCCGCGTTCTCGCGGGCTCGGAGGTCGACATTCTCAAAGACGGCGATCTGGACTACGACGACGAGCTGCTCGCGAAGCTCGATATCGTGGTGGCCTCGCCGCACACCGCGCTCGATCAGCGCCCGGAGGAGGCCACGAAACGGTTGCTCCGCGCGATCGAGCACCCGCTGGTGCACATCATCGGGCACCCGTGCGGCCGGATCGTGGGCGGCCGCCGCGGGCTCGAGCCCGACATCCCGATGCTCGCGCAGGCCGCCGCTCAGCATGGCGTCGCGCTCGAGATCAACGCCAACCCGAGCCGCCTCGACCTGCGCGATCAGCACGTGCGCATCGCACTGGATGCGGGGGCGTACATCGCCATCGACTGCGACGTGCACATCCCCGAGGGCTTCGACAACCTGCGCTATGGCGTGATGACAGGTCGCCGGGGCGGCCTCACGGCCGAGTCATGCGTGAACGCGTGGGACGCCGACCGCCTCTGGGCGTGGCTCGCTTCCAAGCGGTAATTCACCAGTCACATCGGGGTGATGGCAAGCTGGTCAAACGCAGCAGGCTTCTGCTCGGTCTCGTGCGCGTCAATCCACACGAAATCTCTGTGGCGAGGGAATTTCGTGCACCCGTTCGCAATGTCGAGCGGGATAATGGTTACCCGGTTGCCTCAATAGGGCAGCCCCCATTTCGCACAGGTCATCACGTACCACGAGGAGACAGATCGATGTCCAGTTCCCGCGCCTGCTTGTTCGGCGGCACACTGCTCGCTGCTGGGCTGACCAGCCCCGCGCTCGGCCAAGAGTTTGTAATCGGTGATGTGTTTAGCGGCTTCTTTGCCAACGTCCCCGGTGCAAACGCATACGTCTACGCCTACGGCTCGGACATGGTTGATGCGCAGACCGGCCCCGCATCGGGCCCCCAGTCGGTCGCTGCGAGCCTCGGCGGGCAGCCCGCCTCCATCACCCTCGGTGCGAACGAGATGGTCGCGCAGACCTCCCGCGACGCAGCTGGGTTCTTCACGTCGTTCTCCGCCACGACCAGCTTCCAACTCACACAAGACGCGGAAGTGTTTCTTGAGTGGGCGGTCGACGAGGATCTGACGCAATCCAACCGCGTCTTTCAGATCCTGGGTCCTGATAGCGGGGTGATCTTCGACTACATCAGCACCGCGACCCCCGGCGCGGGGACCGGTTCGGTCAATCTGCTCGCGGGTGTTGACTACACGCTGATCACTACCGGCGACACCTTCAACGGCAACGATACGACCGCGCTCTTCTTCAGCGCAACGGTTGTGCCGGCGCCGGGTGCTGCGGCGCTCTTCTGCCTCGGTGGCGCAGCGACTTTGCGTCGCCGTCGCGCCTGAACCGGGTAGAGTTCCCGAACGTTCCGACCAGCCGGCCTCGTTTGAGGCCGGCTGTTTTTGTAAGAGATCGAGTGGTTTGCGCGCGGTGTAGGATGAGCACATGGATCCACGTTCACTGATCTCCGGAGCTGGTGGCGGAGCCTCGCGCAGCACACAGAGGCAGCAGGCCTCTAAGCTCGATGTGCAGGCCCTTGCGCGCGCACGGGGGCACCTCGGCGCGGATCGGCTCGATCGCGCTTACGCCGAGTTGCAGGTCGTACTCGCGCGTGACGCGCGCAACGCCGAAGCGCACTACCTGGTCGCGCTCGTCGCCGAGCGCACGCACCAGCCCCAGCTGACTGTTCAGCACGCTCGGCGATCGCTCGCCGAGATCGAGCATCCGGACACGCGATTCGCCCTCTCCCGCGGGCTTCGGCGGATGGGCGAGACGGACGCTGCGATCGCCGAGTGCGATCGCGCCCTCGCTGCGAGGCCCGGCGAGCCCGAACTGCTTATTCACCGGGCGGGCACGCTCGAGGAGGCGGGGCGGCACGCCGAAGCGCGGGCGAGCATCGAGCCGCTTATCGCTTCGCTCGAAGAGGCTGGCAAGCCGCTTCCTACCGCGCTCCGTTACGAGATGGCCAAGCTGCTCGTTCAGGAGAAGAGGCACGACGATGCCATAGCGATGCTCGATGAGATGATCGCAGCGGATTCGACGCCGGAGCAGTCGCGCCGCCTCGAGCACTACCTGCGCGCCAAGGCGTGTGACCGGGCAGGAAGGTACGACGATGCGTTCGCTTCGGCGACCGCGGGGAATCCGATCGGGCGGCTCGAGTTCGATCCCCAGCTCTACGCGCAGCAGGTCGGCACGCTGATGCAGCACTGGTCGGCGGAGCGCATGGAGCGATTCCCGCTGAGTTCGGTCCGGTCGGAGTTGCCGGTCTTCATCGCGGGCATGCCGCGCTCGGGGACTTCGCTGATCGATCAGGTCATCGACGCGCACCCGCACGCCGCGGGCGTCGGCGAGTTGGGGACGATCGAGAACTTCGCGTCGCTGCTCTCGCGCGTGTTCGATCCCGACAAGGAGCCGCCCGCGTGTTTCGGCGAGATGGGCGAGGCGCAGTGGTCGCAGGCCGCCGAGGCGTATGTCGCAGAGATCCGCAGCCGCGCGCCGGCGGGCGCACAGCGCATTGTGAACAAGGCGCTCGGGAACAACCGCATCGTCGGCCTGCTCGCGCGGCTCTTCCCGGGCACCCGGATCATCCACGCGATGCGTGACCCGCGCGACGTAGCGATCTCGTGCTACATGGGCGGATTCAACAACGCTATGTACCCGTGGACGACGAAGATCGAGTGGGTCGCGGCCGCGTGGGAGCAGTCGCTGCGCATGATGGATCACTGGCGGGCCACGCTGGGTGTGCCGATCCTGGACGTGCGGTACGAGGATCTCGTGCGCGACCCGGGGCGGCAGTTCCCGCGACTGATCGAGTTCCTCGGGCTCGAGTGGGACGAGGCATGCCTGTCGTTCCACGAGACGAAGCGTACCGTGCGCACGCTGAGCTACGACCAGGTCAACCGCCCGCTGTACACGAGTTCCGCGGGCCGGTGGGAGCGTTACGCGCCGCACCTCGAGGGCGTTGTGTTCCCCGCGTACCCGCCGGCGTAGAATGGAATCATGTCCACGGAAGCCCCGCCTCCCCCGCCCGCAGTGCCGCCCGCAGAGTTCGAGATCATCGAGCCGCTCTGCGCGGTCTTCCGTCGGCACCTCAAGCATCTCGGGCAGAAGTACACGCCCGAGCGCGCCAAGATCCTCGACACGCTCATCGAGCTCGACGAGGTCTTCCAGGCCGATGATCTGCTCGAGCGCCTCAATAACTCGGGCTTCCGCGTCAGCAAGGCAACCGTCTACCGCACGATCAAGCTCTTGCAAGACGCCGGCATCATCCAGCAGGTGCTCGTCGACGCCGAGCAGGCGCACTACGTCCTCGCCTACGGCACGCGCACGCCCGACCTGCTCGTTCGTTCGGACACGGGCGAGATCGAGACGATCACGGTTCCCGGCCTCGCCGAGCTGCGCGACCGCGTCTGCAACGAGCTCGGCCTGCGCGCGCAGGGGCACCGTCTGATCGTCTACGCGACTCGGGACTGAGCAGAGTGATGCTCCTCGGTGCGGGCGGCGATGAGATGGGCCTGGGCATGGTCGCCCTGCTCGGGCTGATCGTCGGCGCTGTCCCGGCCTCGGCCGTTGTGCTCTCGGGGCTCGCGGGCCGACGCGGCCCACTCATATGCATAGGCCTCGTCCTGTTGGTACAGGCGCTCATCGCTGCGTACCTCGTCGTATTCGAGTTAAGCAACGTCCGCTCCGTCAGGCTCGAGGACTGGACACGGGTCATCGTCTTCGGGCTCGCACTGAACGCCGCGTGGATGGTGCCCGCGATTGTTGTTGAGCGTGTGCTCGCATCTTCACATCGAGCGAGGGCGGTGGAACTGGGCGTCTGTGCCGCGTGCGGCTACCCGCGCGCGGGTGACGTCTGCCCCGAGTGCGGCGCAACTCACGAGCGGACGTCTCGTCAGCCTGCCGGGCGCCGAAGCACCGTGTAGCTGCCGAAGAGATTGCCGCGGAGATCTTCAATAGGAGCGACGCCGACCGCCTCGAAGTGCAGCACCGCCTGCTCGGTGTCGTCTTCGTCGTACGCGAGTACTTCGAGGCCGGCCGCGCGGATGTCGGCCTGGTCGAAGGGGCAGCGCCCGTCGGCCCAGGGCAGGTACGGCTCGTCGTCCGCCGCCTGCGGGGGGGAGTAGTTGTAGATCACGACGTGCCCGCCCGGCACCAGCGCGTCGCGCAGCGCGATCAGGAACTCCGCGTCGGTCGCGCCGAGATCGATCAGCTGCGACGGATCGGCCTCGCGCTCGGGGTGGATGTACCCGCGCTTGAGCACGTTCTTCGAGAGGATCAGGTCGTAGCCACTCGAGACGGCCTCGGTCATGCCCGCGCCGTTGGGCCAGCGCCCGAAGACGAGGCGGAGCGAGCCCGGCTGGTCGCCCGGGCGCGCGGGTGCGATGAGCCCCGTATCCCCGGGCTCGGAGTAGATCGCCCGGATCATCGGGTTCACCTCGATGCCGGTGACGTGCGCACCCTGCGCCGCCATCGTCCGCAGGTGGCCGATCTGCCCGAAGCCGAAGTCGAGCACGCGTTTGCCCGCGAGGGTGGCGAGGCCGTGACGGGCGGCGAGGTCGAGCGCGGGCGCATAGAGAGCCGGCGTGCCGAAGTACTCGGTGTAGTACCGCTTGTCGTCGACGTCGTACCGCACCAGCCGCTCGCGCACGGGGCTCGCCTGGTCCAGCGCTTCGCGCTCGGCGGTGGAGAAGGGCGTGCTGGTCTCGGGATCGAACCAGATGCTCCGGCCCTCCGCCACGCCCGGCAGCGCGGGCAGTTGTGCCAGGAACGCGTCGGCGACATCGGTGCGCATGAGTGGCAGCAGCCCCTCGGCGTGCGCGCCGAACTCACTCGCCAATGACGACGCTTCGCTCGATAAACCAGCCTCCGCGTACCCCGCTTGCTGAGGCGGCGGAGACGCATCGCTTTGCGCGAGCGCGAAGGGCACAGCGGCAGCAAGCGAAGCAGCAGCGACGAGGGCGAGGGTCCGGCACGTGTTCATCAATCAAATCTCCGGGCGTCGAGGCTGCGGCAGGCCACGTGCACCGACGTGATGAGACAACGCTACACGTCGCCTCGCAGCACGATCTGAGTTGGCGAAGACGTCAGATCAGACTGGTTGTGTTCTACCGGCGGTTCACCCGTTCGCCGCAGCGCCCACGCTCATGGTCACGGGGACGAAGCTGGGCTTGACGCGTGCTTCGAACTCGTCGCGGTACTTGTTGACGATGGTGCGCACCGCCCAGTTGTTGCCGTCGGCGAGGCCGCAGATCGTCGTGCCGGGCATCGCGCCCATGCTGGTGGCGATCTCGAGGGTCATGTCGAGGTCTTTGGTTCTGCCGCGGCCGTCCTCGATCTTCGAGAGCAGCTGGTAGAGCCAGCCCGAACCTTCTCGGCAGGGGGTGCACTGGCCGCAGGACTCGTGCTTGAAGAATCGCGCGATGTTGCGCGCCACAGCGACCATGTCGGTGTCTTCGTCGAAGACGGTGGGGCAGGCGGTGCCGAGTCCGAGGACGTTGTACTTGCCGATGTCGAAGTCCATCGGTGCGTCGTACTCGTCGGGGCCGAGGACGCCGGTCGAGACACCGCCGGCGATCGCGCCCTTGAACTTCTTGCCGCCGCGCATGCCCTGGCAGTGATCCTCGATGAGGACAGAGAGGGGTATGCCGAGGTCGCACTCGTAGACGCCGGGCCGGTTGACGTGGCCCGAGACGCCCATGAGCTTGGTGCCGAAGGAGGGCGGCCCGCCGACGCCCGCGGTGCCCTGGGCCATGAACCACTCTTTGCCCTCTTCGATGATGGAGGGCAGGTGGGCGAGGGTTTCGACGTTGTTGATGATCGTGGGGCGACCGAAGAGGCCCTTGACGGCGGGGAAGGGGGGCTTGACGCGAGGCCAGCCGCGCTTGCCTTCGAGCGATTCGAGGAGCGCTGTCTCTTCGCCGCAGATGTAAGCGCCGGCGCCGCGGTGGAGGTGGCACTCGACCTTGAAGGGCTCGCCCGTCGCGGTGGTCATGCCTTCGAGGAGACCGTTCCCGCCGAAGACGCCGTTCTCGTACGCCTCCTTGATGGCGTTCTCGACCATCATGGCCTGGTGGTAGTACTCGCCGCGGATGTAGATGTAGGCCTTGTCGAGCCTGCAGGCGTAGCAGGCGATGGCGATGCCCTCGAGCATGAGGTGCGGGTCGAAGTCCATGAGCAGGCGGTCCTTGAAGGTGCCCGGCTCGGACTCGTCGGCGTTGATCGCGAGGTAGCGGAGTTCGTTCTTCGCGAGTCGTTCTTCCTGGGTGCCCTCCGCGGGGGGGAGGAACGTCCACTTGAGCCCGGTGGGGAAGCCCGCGCCGCCTCGGCCGCGCAGGGTGGAGTCCTTGACCTCCGCGACGACCTCTTCGGGCTTCATGCCGAGTGCTTTGCGCAGGCCGACGTAGCCGCCCGTGTTGACGTACTCGCCGTAGGAGACGACCTGGCGATCTTTGGGGTCGCCGTAGGGGTACGTGGGGATGCGCTTGGTGAGCGCTGGTCCGGTCATTTTGGGGGTGTACATCGTGCCTCCCAGCATCGGCGATGGACTTCGGGCGCGACACGCCGTGGCGTCGTGCCTTCGTACCGAGCTTGCGAACGGGGCATGGTAGTGCGCCGGGGGGCGTGCCGCAGGGTTTTAGCCGGCTTCGGGGCTGCCCCAGATGGGGTGGACCCCATCTCGCCCGACGATGCGTGGCCCCGCCGGCAGGGGGCCGAGGGCCGAGCTCGATTCGGCGTCGACCTCGATGCCCGTTGCACCATCGATGAGGCGCAGCTCGTACGGGCCCGGTCGGTCGAACTGGTACCACGTCGACGAACCGTCGCCTCCGACGGTGCTGACCTGTGCCCACACAACGGCGTCGTGCATCGCGGTGGCCCAGCCTGTGCGGTTGTGCCGGCGGACGGCCTTGGTGCCCGGCTCGAGGAGCAGCGCGAGGTCGCGGGCGGTGCGCACGTCCGAGAGCCCCATCGCTTCACGCGAATCCACTTCGCCGACCCAGAGGCGCACCGCGACGGTGGCGGACGAATCGTTCCGGACGGTCATGCGCGGGCCGACGCGTTTGATGGCCATCGGCGTCGTCTCGCTGGAGGCGTCGATCCCTGAGGGCGCCATCGCCAGGCCCGCGGGCACGAAGGCGGGGGCGGCGGGGGGGAAGGTCATGCCACACCCCGAGAGGCCCGCGATGGCGAGGGCCCCAGAGAGGGCGAGGGCGGCGGTCGTGGCGGGAGAGTTTTTGGTGCGCGGGGGTGTCGTCATCGCGGGGGGCTCGCGTCGGAGTCGGAGTCGGGGGGCCGGCCCGGGTTCGGGCGGATCTCGATCTCTTCGATCGTTGTTCGGCGGAGGTGGATCGTGTCGCCGTTGTCGTTGGTCGTGGTCTGGGCTTCGGAGTGCGTGCGGCTGGCGCGGTGGGTGGGGGGGTGCGGCCCGTTATCGGCCTTCTTCGGGTCGGTGCGGACGCCTCGCGCGATGTGCCCGAAAAAGGCGCCGAGCCCGTGTGCGAGGCCCGGCTTGCGGGCGGAGCGGCCCGGGTTTGGCGTGTTGTCGCGTGGGGTGGGTGTCACGGGTAGAGCTTATTCGTCACGACCGGCATCGGGCAGCCAGAGTTCGGCGAGGTTGCCGTCGGGGTCGTAGGCGTACCACGAGGTGGCGTGCATCCAGTCGAAGTGCGTCGGGCCGTGCACGGTGACGCCCGCCTCCTTGAGCCTCTCGATCGCGGGTTCGGGGTCGTCGGTGCGCAGGGCGAAGTGTGTCGGCCCGGCCAGGCGCGCGTGCTGGGGGAGATCGGTCCTCGGCGAGTGTTCGGAGAAGAGGAGCGTTGCTCTTGTGCACGCGAGGCGTGAGCCGTCGGGCATGCGGAACCAGGCCCAATCGTCGTTGTGCTCCTTCTCGAGCTCGAGGCCGAGGAGGTCGCGGTAGAAGCGCACGCTCGCGTGCACATCGTTCACAACGAGCACGAGTTCGCAGAGCCCGCCGATCATCCGACACCCGCTTCGGCGGCGGCGGGGCCGTGATGGTGCGCGAGCGCGTGCGCGGGGGGCAGGCGGAGGTACCGGGCGAGGCGCCGAGCGCCGAAGTAGAAGGGCACCGTGTCCACGAGTGCGCAGAGCATCTTGAAGACGTAGCCCGTAGCGATGAAGGTCAGCAGCTGGGGGCCAACGGCGTTGTCCGTGTTGATGGGCAGCCCGTCCTCGATCAATAGATAGGTAATCAGGATGACGGCGGTGGAGTCCACGAGCTGCGAGACGAGCGTCGACCCGTTGTTGCGCAGCCACAGGTGCTTGCCCTTGGTGAGGCTCTTCCAGAAGTGGAAGACGCGCACGTCCACCAGCTGCGCGACGAGGTAGGCGATCATCGAGGCGGCGACGGCCCCGAAGGCGGCCTCGCGCACCTCGAAGAAGATGGGCAGGCGATCGGCGGCGTCACGAGCGATCTCGCCCTGCTCGTTCAGCACCTCGAAGCCCGGCAACGCCCCGCCGACCCAGAGGATGAATACGACCCAGATGTTGAGCAGGAAACCGATCCAGACGACGAGGTTGGCCCGGGCCCGGCCGTAAAGCTCCGATATGAAGTCGGTGCACAGGAAGGTGATGGGGTAGGGCAGCACGCCCACCGCGACGGCGAAGACGATATCGCTCCCGCTGGGGCCCTCGATCGAGAAGAGCTTGATGAAGCGGGTGATGCCCAAGATGTTGAGCATCGTGAGCGAGCCCAGGAAGAGGCCCGCGAAGAGGAGGAAGAGGCCTTCTCTGCGTCGGTAGAGGGTCCGCTCGTCGAGCGCGGGCAGACCCTCGTAGGCGTGCTGGAAGGACGGGAGGGTGGGTGCGTCCATGCGGAGAGCCTACGCGACGCGGGGATGTTGCGGTCACCGCGGCCTCGTGAGGGGAGATCCCGGCTTGCGGAGACGGAGCAACCGCACGAGGCTGGGCGTGGAAGAATCGGTCGGCCTCGTTTGTTCGAAGAGACCTCCGACGCGCCACTCGCCCGCGCTCAGAAAGGATGCCTCGTGCACCCCATCATTCCCCGAATCGCTCTTCTCACCGCTGCGAGCGTGGCGGCGATCGCCCTGATCGCCCTCCACCCGGCAGCGCTCGCCCAGCAGGAGCCCGCTTTGACGACCCAGACCGCCGACCAGCCCTCCACCGTCGCACTCCGCGTCTTTGATGATCGCGGCGAACTCGTCGGCCCGATCGAGATGCCGAGGCTCGAGCTCACCGAAGAGGAGTGGCGCGAGCGGCTCACCCCCGAGCAGTTCCGCATCCTCCGCAACGACGGCACCGAGCCGCCCTTCTGCGGGACGCTCCTCGATAACAAGATGGAGGGCGTGTACTGCTGCGCCGGGTGCGGGCTGCCGCTCTTTACCTCTGATCACAAGTTCAAAAGTGGCACGGGTTGGCCCAGCTTCTTCCAGCCCATCGCCAAAGAGAACATCGTCGAGCACGTCGATCGCTCGCACGGGATGGTCCGCACCGAGATCGTCTGCGCACGCTGCGGCGGGCACCTCGGGCACGTCTTCCCCGACGGC
>CAZNUZ010000044.1:0-21046 GCA_964576725.1 uncultured Phycisphaeraceae bacterium | reverse complement strand
TCCTCGCCGACGAGATCAACCGCACGCCGCCCAAGACGCAGGCGGCGCTCCTCGAGGCGATGCAGGAGCACCAGGTCACCGCGGGCGGGATGCAGCACCGCCTGCCCGAGCCCTTCTTTGTGCTTGCGACGCAGAACCCCATCGAGCAGGAGGGCACCTACCCCCTGCCCGAGGCGCAGCTCGACCGGTTCATGTTCAACATCACCATCGGCTACCCGGGCGAGGACGAGGAGATGGAGATCATCCGCCGGACGACCTCGCCCACGAGCGCGGAGCCGGGCGCGATCATCGATGCGGCGACGGTGATGCGCGTGCAGGAGCTGGTCCGCTCGTGCCCCGCTGCCGACCATGTGGTGCGGTATGCCCTCCGCCTGGTGCGCGCCACGCGCATCAAAGAGCACAGCGCCGATAACCCCAAGCCTCAGATCGTGCAGGACTACCTCGCGTGGGGCGCGGGCCCGCGGGCGAGCCAGTACCTGGTGCTGGCAGCGAAGGCCCGGGCCGTCCTGCGAGGCTCGTTCCACGCGACGCCCGAGGACGTGCGTGCCATCGCCAAGCCCGTGCTGCGCCATCGCATCATCGTCAACTTCAACGCGGAGGCCGACGGGATCACCTCCGACGATGTCATCCAGCAACTCCTCGAGGAGACGCCGGTGGACGGCGGGGACGCGACCGAACGCCGGCAGATGGAATCGGTAACACGCTGAGCATCGCTCGTGCTCCGGGCGGCCGAGCGGTCGGGCGGGTGTCCTGATTTTCTCGTCACCGGACACGCTCTTCGTGGTACATACAGGTGACGGCCGACCGCCGGGGCGGACGGCTGTACGCACACCGCTTGCCCGGAGGTACACCATGCTTCGCCGTTCCTCGATCGCTGTTCTCTCGCTCTGCTCTTCGCTTGTGGCCGCGGGTGCAGCCCCGTGCGCTGCCTTGCTGCTGTCGAGCGCGGGCGTCGCCCACGCCTCCTCGGATGAGTGGCAGATCACCGACAACAGCGCGGGCATGTGGGGCGGCGGGATGATGAACCTCTGGGAGGGCCCGCAGCTCGCGCTCTCCCAGCGGCACCTCGCGCGCATCGGCGATGTGCTGGGGCTCGACGACGACCAGCGCATCGACCTCGAGAACCTCTACTTCGCGCTCGAGGAACAGCACCTCGAGGCGTGGGTCGAGTTCGCGGAGGGCACGAACGACGCCAACAACGTCTCCTACACCGGCGACTACGACTGGGAGGAGATGCAGAAGGAGGCCGAGGCGCGCACCGAGTCGTTCATGCAGCGGCAAGACGATCTCATCGCGCTGCTCTTCGAGGACCTCCAGCTCATCATCACGCCCCAGCAGCTCGAGCGCTGGCCGCTCGTAGAGATGGAGCAGCGCCGCCAGCGCATGCTCGGGAAGTACGGCTGCTACCCGAAGGAGCGCTTCGACCTGATCGCAGCGGTGAACACGCTCGATCTCGAAGACGCCGAGCGCGAGGTGCTCGAGCCCGTCCTCATCCGCTACGCCAAGGAGATCGACCCGCTGCTCCAGGCTCGGCACAAGGCGCTCGAGAACATCGACAAGCAGAACGAGGGCGTTTCAGAGGAGCAGATGAACTTCTACGACCTCGACTGGGAGAGCGACCCCGAGGGCGCGCAGGCCGCCTACGAGAAGGCCATGGAGCGGATGAACGATCTGCAGCAGGACGTCGTCCGGGCTGCGCTCGCGGCCCGCCCGGCGTGCAAGCGCGTGCACGACCTCAACGAACGCTACCTCGACGAGATCAAGCCGATGCTCGACGCACGCGGCCGGGCCGAGCTCGAACGCCTCACCGCGGACAAGGCCAGCGACGACGGCATGACCTGGAACCCGCTCGATTACAGCCGCTCCAAGCAGATGATGAGCTTCCTCCTCAACATGGAGGAGATGCTCGTCGCCTGGGGGGCGTACATGGACTCGACGGATGACGACAGCGGGATGGGCATGATGCGGCTTGCGCGCAACGTCGAGCCCCTGCGCCCGGAGCAGGTCATGCAGCTCGAGGAGATGCTCGAGGAGCTCGAGGCTGAGCGCGAATTGCTGCGTCTGGAAGCGCCCGAATCCATGATGCCGAGCATCGCGGAGGCGCAGGACAACTCCTTCACCATCACCACCCCGGGCGGGAGCTACAGCCTCTACCGAGCGGACGAGGACGCCGAGCAGCAGATGATGGTGATGTGGGACTCCGAGCCCAGCGCCGAGGACCAGGCAGAGGCGAAGCGCGTCGAGGCCTTCCAAGAGAAACAGAGCAAGATGGAGCAGCGGTACATCGACCGCATCCGCAGCATCCTGACGCTCCGGCAGCGGGCGCTCATCGCGTTCCAGTAAGCCGCTGGCCAACCCGCGCCGTCTCCGCAGCACCCGTCCGCCCGGCTGTGCGCGCCAATGATGGTGCGTGACGACGCTCCCCCCACCACCCACCAACGACCCGCCTACCAACCCGGGCACCGACCCGGGCACCGAAGCGACGGGCGGCGGCCCTCAGGCGGACACCGGAGGGCTCTTCTCGCTGGCTGCGACGCGGGCGGCGCTGGGTGATATCAAGCTCGCGCACTCGGTCTTCGCCCTGCCCTTCGCGGTCGCGGGGGCATGTATCGCGCGCGAACTCGGGGCGGGCGGCTTCGCGGTGCAGCTCGGGCTCGTGGTGATCTGCATGGTCTTCGCGCGCACGTGGGCGATGCTGGTGAACCGCCTCGCCGATCACCGCTTCGACGCGGAGAACCCACGGACCGCCCGGCGTGCGGTCGCCTCCGGCGCGCTGGGCGTGCGCCAAGGCTGGGCCCTGGCCGTTGCGAGCGCGATCGTGTTCTGCGGGGTGTGCGCACTCTTCTGGCTGTTCTTCGGCAACTTCTGGCCCCTCGCGCTCTCCACGCCGGTGCTCGCCTGGATCGCGCTGTACAGCTACACCAAGCGCTTCACCGCGCTGTGCCACGTCTTCCTCGGCGGCGCGCTCGCGGTGAGCCCGCTCGCGGCGGCGATCGCGGTCGATGGCCTCGACGCACTCCGCGACCACGCGGGGGCTCTGGTTCCCATGGCGGTGTTCGTCGCGCTCTGGGTGGGCGGCTTCGATGTGGCCTACGCGCTGCAAGACCTCGAGTTCGATCGCGAGCGCGGCCTGCGCTCCGTTCCCGCCCGCCTCGGCGCACGGGGCGCCCTCCGGACGGCCCGCACCATGCACACCCTCGCGTGGGCAACGCTCATCCTGATGCCGATGCTGGCGACCGATCTCGGCGCTTTGACCTGGGTGGGCATCGGGGTCGTTGGGCTGCTGCTCGTGTGGGAACACCTCGTGCTCGCTCGGCGGGGTGTGGCCGGCCTGCCCCTCGCCTTCTTCACGATCAACGGCATCGTCAGTTGCCTCTTTGGGGCACTCATCGCCATTGATACAGGCTTTTAACCGATAAATTGCGCTGATCTGCGCAGTCTGTACGCATTCTGATAGGTGTTACTTTCCCCAGATACACATAAATAGGCCTGTTTTATCACTACCTACACTTGTCTAGTGGATTGATCTCTGTATTCTTGTCACAACGGCAAGCGATTGTCGTTCCCTACCTTGCCCCCGGAAGGGCGGCGCAGCGATCTCCGGATTGCGCGCCGCCTTTTTTTATGCGCTGCTCCGGCTCCGCCCGGTCGACCTATTGTCACACGTGACCGATCACCCCACCCCCAAGAACGGCGTCCCCAGCCCGAGCGGACACTCCCGAGAGACGGGTGAGGTCGTGCCCGTCGCGCAGGATCGCTTCATCTCGGTCTGGGGCAACATGGGGTCGGCCTGGGGCATCAGCCGGACAATGGCCGAGGTGCACGCGCTGCTCTACATCACGGGCGCTGAGATGTGCACCGATGATGTGATGGACCGCCTCCAGATCTCGCGGGGCAACGCGTCGATGACGCTCCGCGCGCTCGAGGACTGGGGCATCGTGAGCCGGGCCCACCGCAAGGGCGACCGCAAGGAGTACTTCGTCGCCGAGACGGACGTGCCCACCATGTTCCGGACCATCGCCCAGCAGCGCAAGAAGCGCGAGCTCGACCCCGTCATCGCGAGCCTCTACGAGATCCGCGATATGACCGGGGCGCCCGAGCACGCCACACCCGCCGACCAGAAGACGGCGGAGCACAACACCCGCCTCGACGAGCTCCTGACCTACGTCGAAGCGCTCGGGTCGCTTTCGGAGCTGATGCTCGTGCCCGAGGGCACCGACATCGGCGAGTTGCTGGAGATGATGCGGGCCGCGGGCGAGCTCTGATTCCCGGGTTCGGCGCAGCGCTGCTCAGGCCGACGCCCGGCTCCCTGCATAGAGGTCGTAGCTCAATAGCCGGCACTCGATCTGCGCGTTCATAAAGGGGCGCCGGCTCGCGGCCTTCAGGCCCACTTTGCCCGCGAGCTCTCTGCTCGCGGTGAAGACGTGCCCCGTGCGCCCGGCGCACCGCTTCTTGAAGAAGTCGCCGATGCCCGCGTAGACCGCCCCGAGCTCGGCGTGATCGCCCAGGCGCTCGCCGTACTCGGGGTTGAGGACGACGTGCCCGCCCTCGCCGAGCATGGGCGTCTCTTGGTAGTCGCAGACCGCGAACTCGATGAGGTGATCGACCCCGGCGACTTTGGCGTTACGCCGGGCGGCGTCGACGGCCTTGGGATCGTGGTCCGATGCGACAATCGGTCGTGGCTCGCGCGCAGGCGTCGACTTCTTGGCGGCCCGGCGGGCGTCCTGCCAGGCCTCTTCGCTGTGCAAAAGAGTGTGCTGATGCGAGTAGTTCGCGCGCAGCAGCCCGGGCGCTCTGCCCGCTGCGATGAGCGCGGCTTCGATGGCGAGCGTCCCGCTGCCGCACATCGGGTTGATGAAGGGTTCGGTGCCGTCGTAGCCCGTGGCGAGCACGACGGCGGAGGCGGTTGTTTCGCGCATGGGCGCGCTGTGCGGGATGCGCCGGTACCCGCGGTCGGCGAGCCACTTGCCCGTGGTGTTGAGGTAGATCCAGGCGCGGTCGCCCTTCCAGTCGAGGTGGATGACGGCCTTAGACTTGTCGGGCCCCGAGTCCGGACGCACGCCCGCCTTCGACGAGATACGGTCAACAATCGCGTCTTTGAGCTTGAGGTTGGGGAACATCGAGTTGTTGATCTTGGGGTGCTCGACGTTCGAGGTCACGCTGAAGTAGCCGTCGGTGGGCAAGACCGCCTCCCAGGGGAAGGCGGCGGCGTGTGTGTAGAGCGCGTCGGGGGAGGGGCAGCGGAAGCGCGTGAGCAGCCACATCGCATGAAGACACGAGCGCAGGCGCAGGTTGAGCGCGTAGCAGTCGTGCAGCGAGGCGCCCACGTGCAGCGCGACATGGTCCTCTTCCTGCACCTCGAAGCCCAGCGCCTCGACCTCTGCCCGGAGGATGGGCGGGACGTAGGGAGAGCACGTCAGGCGCGTGAGTCGTTTCTTTGTCGGGTCGGGCGGCTGCACGGGGCGATAGTAGGGCCCGGGCGTGCTGCTGCGCGGTCAACGCACACGGATCAGCGGGATCAATCCGAGATAGTCGGGCCTGTTGTCGTGGACCCGTTCGGTGTTGTTCGAGAACACGACCGCGTTTGCTGTGAGGTTGAAGTTGTGCGGCACGTTGATGTCACCGCCGGTCAGGCGAACCCACCCGCTCCCGCCCGGGCGCGTGACGGTGACGCGTGATGTCAGCTCGGAGGTGCTATCGCCCCCCATTTCGCCCAGCCGGTTGAGGCCGACACCCATCACAAAGCGATCGATGAGGTTGGGGGTGCGCTCGCCGAGCAAAGTGCTTTGGGGGTCGACGATCTTCTCGCCATCGCAGACCGCGTAGCCCTCGGGCAGCTCTTGGCCTTCGAACTGGTGCCAGAAGATGATCTGGCCAATGACCGCCTCTGAAGAAACGGGCCCGATCCCGCCCTGCATCCGAGCGATCTCCTCGTCGATCCGTTGCTGCGTCTCGGTCCGCAGTTCTTCCAGACGTTCGGGTTTTAGGGCCGCCACATCGCTGCTGAGGCCTCCGAGCCAGAACGCCGCCCCGATGACCGAAGTGCCCACCGCGACGATCACACCGATATCGAGCTTGCGTAAAGTCGTTGGCATCTTGCTCTAGTCTCCTGACGCACTTTGTAAGAAAGCACCTAGGTTACTCGCTTCTTACCAAGCTCGTCCGGCCGACCCTGTCGGTCAGTTCCGCTGGGTGCTCTGCGCGACTCCCTGCGGACGAACTGCCTTGATACCGCGTCGATGACCCGCTTGGGCGCGGGTACGCACTCTCCCTTAAGTGCTGAAGGAGAAAAACCTTGCGGCTGCGCCGTCGGGGTGCGCTTGCCTTTGCTGGGGAATCGGTCACACTGGAACCAGCGGGTGCTTGCGCCCGAAGAGACACCGTCGGCGTGCTCCGAGCACGCTCTGCATCCCGCGTTTGAGAGAAGAGAGAAGGCCCCTATGCCCCGCACCCTGTGCGCCCTTGCCGCTGTTGTCGCCCTCGCGCCCGCGGCAATTGCTGTTGATTTCGACGAGTCTGTGCTCGGCGACCTCTCCGACGATCAGTTCGCCCCGACCGATCTCGGCGTGCTCACCACCGGCTCGAACCTCGTGACCGGCTCGACGACCAACATCCCCCTCGACCGAGACTTCTGGACGTTCACCGTCGCGCCGGGCGACGAGCTCTCGGCGATCGTCCTTGACTCACTCGGCCCGCGCGAGAACAACTCGTTTATCGCCATGGTCGCCGGCAGTGAGTTCACGACCCTGACCGACACCTCGGGCTACCTCGGCGCCACGCTGATCGGCACCGACGGCGCGGGCGCACCGGTCGGCAGCAACATCCTGCCCAACATCGGCTCGCCCATCTTCGGCGGCACCGGGTTCACCGGCGCGCTCGGTCCGGGCACCTACTCGATCTGGTTCCAGGAGACCGCCGACATCACCGAGTACGCGTTCGACCTGCAGATCGTCCCCGCGCCCGGGGCTGCGGGCCTGCTCGCGCTGGGCGGCCTCGCAGCGGTGCGTCGCCGGCGCTGAGCATCTATCCGAACCACACCGCTCTGTGCGCACAAACGGCCCGCGATTTCGCGGGCCGTTTGCGTTGCACAGGGATCGGAGTCGCTCTCAGTTCGTGCGGAATCGCTCAACGAGCGCGTCGAGCTTCTGCACGCGCGACTCGAGGCCGACGACGGCTTGGGCTGCCGAGTCCGCGGCCTGCGTCGCGTTCGACGCCGAGCTGCGGATCTGCGTCACCGAGTTCGTCACGTCGTTGCTCGCGCGGCTCTGCTCGGCGGTCGCGGTCGCGATGCTCTCGATGCGTGAGGTGACGTCGGCGGAGCTGTTCACGATCGCCTCGAGCGCGCGCCCGGCCTCGCCCGCGAGTTCGACGCCGCGCGTGGCGCGCTCCTGCGAGCTCTCGATCTCTGCGACGGTCTGGCGCGTGCCCTCTTGGATTTCGGTGATCGAGCCCGTCACCTCTTCGGTGGCTTTGGTGGTGCGCTCGGCGAGCTTGCGGACCTCGTCTGCGACGACGGCGAAGCCCCGGCCGTGCTCGCCCGCGCGGGCCGCTTCGATGGCGGCGTTGAGCGCGAGGAGGTTCGTCTGGTCGGCGATGTCGTTGATGACCTCAAGAACGGAGCTGATGCTCTCGCTCCTCTCGCCGAGCTCGGAGATGGAACGCGCGGTGGTGTTGACGACGTCGTGGATCGTGGTGATCTCGTCGACGGTCGAGGCCACGACCCGGCTGCCCTCGCTCGCCTGATCGCCCGCGCCACGCGATACGCGTGTGACTTCCTCGCCGGTCGAGGCGACCGCCTCCACAGAGGCGGAGAGCTCCTCGGCGGCGGCGGCAACGCTCGAGGTGTGCACCGCCTGGTCCTGGAGGACGCTGGCGACGCGCTGGACTTCGCCCGAGATGGTCTGCGATTCGGCTGCGAGCTGGGAGGTGTTCGACCGGATCTCGGTGATCATCTCGCCGAGCTGGCCCATGAAGGTGTTGAAGTGGCCGGCGGCCTGCGAGATCTCGTCCTTGCCTGTGACCGGGATGCGCGCGGTCAGATCTGCGTCGCCCGTTGCGATCGAGGCGAGCTCGTCGCGCAGCGTGCGGATGGGGGCGACGATCGAACGCTTGAGTATGTAGAGCACACCGGGGAGGATGCCGAGCACGAAGATCCCGCCGACGATGAATGCCGCCTGCGCGAGCCCCTCGTTGTACGTGCCCGTGAGCTCGTCGCGCACAGCGCTCGCGCGCACTTCGAGGTCGTCGATGTAGACGCCGGTGCCGATCCAGTAGTCGGTGCCCGGGATGCCGGCGGCGTAGGAGAGCTTGGTCTTGGATTCGTCGGTGCCGGGCTTCTGCCAGCGGTACGTGAAGTACCCGCCGCCCTTCTCGGCGAGGCGGGCCATCTCGTAGATCATCCGGTTGCCGTCGGCGTCGGTGTTGTTGCTGTAGTCCGTCCCGTGGATGCTCGGGTTGAGCGCGTGGGAGATGCTGATCTGGTTGTAGTCGAATACGAAGAAGTAGCCCGTGGGCTCGGTCTCGTCGGCGAAGGACTTGTACCAGGAGGCGTCGTTGAGCCGGCGGAGCGTCTCGATCTTCTCCTGCGGGTCCTCGATGCGGGCGAGCTCTTCGCTGAAGACCCCGCTCGTAATCTCAACGAGCGAACGCAAGCGCTCGCGTTGCCCTTCGTCGAGCATCGTCCGCGCCTGATCGACCGCGACCTCCGTCGCCTTCCAGCCCGCGCGCTTGGCGAAGAAGCCAACAGCCACGCTCAGCGAGAGCACAACCGCGACGAGCACAAGCACGCGCGAACGGATTGAGAGCCTCGTCAACATACGTCTAGCCTCCTATGGGGGAAGCTCGACATCGGCGGGCGGGGCTGGCCCCTCAACGGATTCCGCTCGCGCTCAGCGCGGATTGTGCCGATCCCCGAACTCAGGCGTCCGGACCCCTTTGCACTGGGAATCGGGTTTCCCCGATCGGGGGAGCGGTGGCACCGGATCGATCATGCACCAACGAAAAACGCCCAGCCGGGCAGGCTGGGCGTTTGGTTGACGGGATTCGTGCGGGACTCAGGCGACCTTGGCGGGCGTGAAGCCCCCGCAACCCGAGATGGGCGAGACCTTGAGGCCCTTCGCTTCGTTCTCGGGGTGGCTACAGGGCTCGACCACGTCCGGCTCGGCCTGTCCGCTGATGCGGATCTGCACGAGGCGGGGTTCGTCGTCGTTGCCGGTACCAAAGTGAGCGCACTTGCCGCACTGACCGTCAGAAATGTTCAGCATGGCGAGCCTCCTTCCGCTTAGTGGTTCGAGTGGAAAGCGAAAGTATCGGCACGCGTAAGTCGTTTGCCAGTGAGACTCTGTAGCAACTGGCAGGTGAGAACGAGTCGCAGATTTGAGGCCTATATGGCAGGGATGTGCGGTAGCAGAGCCGCCCTTGGGTAGGCGATAGCCCGAATTGACGACCATCGGAAGGCCGATATTCTGTTGAGAACCGGTTATCAACTACAAGGAGCTTGTATGACCACCTGCTGCCCGAACTGCCCCGCGACCGCCCTCGGGACGGACGCCGCCTCGATCTGCACCGAGTGCGCCACCGCCACCGTCGCTGGTGCTTCGTTCGATCTGACCTCCCTCGCCATCGGTCTCGCAGCAGCCACGATCGCGGCCCTGGCATGCCGTCTCTTCGGCGAGTCTCTCGTTGCTTGGGCCAAGCCCAAGCCCGCCGCCCTCGCTTGATGCGAGCACCCCGCTCCGGGGCCCCCGCGGCTGCGGCCTCTATCCAACCTCTACACCCCGGCCGATCGCGCATTGGTGATGCAGTCGTGCGCGCGCTCGGCCTGCTCGCCATCATGGGGTTGGGGGTCGTGTTCGGCGTGGCGGTTGGTGGCTGCGCGGCGCCGCTGCCCACTTCGGATCACGCCGCCCACGCCGACGGTGCGCAACTCGATACCTACTCGCTCCTGCGCGAGGCGACGGAGGCCAGCCGCGCACCGATCCATGTGGTCGTCAAGTCGTTCGCAGCCTCGATGGCGGCCTGCATCACCACCCTCGCCGACCACTCCTACGCCTACCCCAACGCGATCATCCTGCACCACCAGATGTCGAGCGGCATGTCGGGCAACATGACCCAGCAGATGGAGTCGCTCGAGAACTCGTTCGAGTGGCAGCGGCGCCTCGCCTCGCCCATCGCCGACAAGATGGGCGTCTCGCTCGATCGCTTCGTCGAGCTGATGTACGAGAACAACTCCGACGGTGACTGGGAGGAGTTCGCCGAGCGCGCCGTCGAGCTGCGCTGGGTCGACCACGTCGTCAACGAGGTGCGCGAGACGGGCCTCCGCGACCAGCCGGGCACCGAGAGCGCTTCGCTCAACGCCATCTTCCAAGCTATGCAGACCGACGAGAACGGCCGCAAGTTCATCGAGCTGCCCCCGCTCCAGCCCTTCGACCACTACTTTTTGTACGACCCGACCAACTTCTACTGCGAGGCCCGCTGAGCAATCAGGCTCTGCTGTACCCGGAGTGCCCCACACCCATACCCACACCCTCACGCCGCCCTCGGGCGGCGTTTTTCATTCCTCGCCCGCGCTCCACGTGCAGACACGTGCACACCGCAAGCAGCGTTGTGTTTGAACCGCTGAGAGCTATATTGCTCGCGGTGCCCGCCCACGCGGGCCTTTGGAAGAAACACGTCGCCGGCACACGATGCTGGCAGCAGAGGAAGAGAGATACGTCATGGAGCAGCTTCGTACCTGCGCGGCGGTTGCCGCATGTGTTGTCGCGCTCGCGGGGGCCAACGCCTCGGCCACGACCGCGCTGCCCGTGCGCACCATCGCGCTCTCGGGCACGCAGGTCGATGGGTTCGCGCCGGGCGTGCTCTACTCCACGTTCGCCGACCCCACCATCAACGACGCGGGCGACGTTGCCTTCCGCGTCTCGCTGACCGGAACGGGCATAAGCGGGACGAACAACTCCGCTGTCCTGCGCACGGTGGGCAGCGGCTTCTCCCTCCTCGCGCAGGAGGGCGCGCAGGTGCCCGGCATGGCGCTGGGCGTGAACTACCAGAACTTCACGAGCGCGCCGCGGCTCAACAGCGCGGGCAACGTTGTCTTTTCCGCGCTGGTCAACGGCACCGGGATCGCAGCAACCAACAACGCTGTCATCCTGACCGACGCGGGGGGCGGGGGCCTCGTGCCGGTCGCGCAGAAGGGCACCCAGCCACCCGGCCTGCCCGCGGGCCTGATCTTCTCGGTCCTGAACCCGCCCTCGATAAATAGCGCAGGCCAGATCGCCTTCCGCGGCGCGTTCACCGGCCCGGGCATCAACGCGACGAACGGCTCAGCGATCTTCTCTGACATCGGCGGCGCGGGGTTCGATGTCATCGTCCGCGCGGGCACGCAGGCGGGCGGACTGCCGGCGGGCGTGAACTACGGCTCGATCAGCATCCCCGCGTTCAACGACGACGGGCACATGGCCTTCCGCAACACCATCACCGGCACGGGCGTGGACAGCACCAACAACGGGGTGATCTTCAGCAGCGCGGCAGGGTCGGGCTTCGAGCCCGTCGCGCGCGAAGGCGACCAGGCACCGGGACTCGCCGCCGGCGTGACGTACGGCATCTTCAGCAGCTTCCCCGCGCTCAACAACGCGAACAAGATCGCCTTCCGCGCGAGCGTGTCGGGGCCCGGCATCGATACCACGAACAACTCAGCCATCTTCACCGACGCGGGCGGGCCGGCCATCAGCGCGATCGTCCAGACCGGCGATCAGGCTGCGGGGTTGCCGGTGGGCGCGGTGTACACATCGTTCTCGCAGGCCGTCTTGAGCGATGGCGGGCAGACCGCGTTCTGGGCGTCGCTCGGGGGCACCGGCATCGATTCGACGAACAACGCGGGCCTCTTCGCGACCAACCCGCTGGGCGAGCTCGTTCTCGTTGCTGCACGGGGCAGCATGCTCAATGTCAGCACCGATCCGCTCATCGATGATTTCCGCACCATCTCGAACATCACTTCGAGCCAGTTCGACTGGAACGCATCGGGCGAGCTCGTGTACACCGCGTTCTTCACCGACGGGAGCTCGGGCGTCTTCGTGGCGACCGTCCCCGCGCCGGGAGCCGCCTGCCTGATCCTGGCCACGGGCCTGGTGTGCAGCGGTCGCCGCCGGTCGGCATAGATAAGAGAAATGCCCCTAAAGATGCGGAATCCTTTCAGCATTCCCGGTCAATTGCTCAAGGACATGCTCACTCAAATTCAGCCATCCAAGCCCAACCAGCGTAGTTCTCAGGGACCGTGCTACGTGAATCTAGAATGATCTATGCCGGTCTGGAGCGCCTGCTGTCGGTACGCATCAAGGCCGCGATAAACGGCTAGCCGGGGCAATGCGAACGCCGGCTAATCGTTGGACTACACAATGCTCCAGATGCTCCCAATCGTTTTCCTACTCTTCGCGTGCCTCTCTGAGCCTGCATTCGCACGTGCAGTTGAGCGAGTGATTGATGCAAGCTTGATCGACACCAGCAGGCAGTCGGTCGGCACGAACGGAGTACCAGATCCGGACGGACGAATCATTGAGTTGCGTATCCGCTACAGCGTTGATTCGGCATCGCCTGCCCCACTGATCCTGATCTCGCACGGTGGAACCGGATCCACCGACGGGTACACGCGAGGTGAGCACATCGGCGAGGCTTTCGCTCAAGCGGGGTTTATCGCTGTTTCCGTTGGCCACAGAGCTTCACTCCCAGCGGGCCGCCATCAGGCCGATCGCCCAACCGACATTAGCTTCGTTATCGATGCTTTCGAGCAGCAGGATGTCGTCTTACCAGCCGATGCCCCCGACATCGACCTAGACTCGATCGGCCATGCAGGGCACTCATACGGTGCGTTCACATCACACGCGGTCGGCGGCGCTGTATTCGAGCCGATAGCCGGCCTGAGCATCACTCGGACAGACTCACGGGTGAAAGCTATAGCACCTATTAGCCCGCAGGGTGCCGGACAATTCGGCTTTTACGATCGCGGCCCAACCGACAACTCCTGGACCTCGGTCAACATTCCGGTCTGTACGTTCGTCGGTGGCGCCGAGATCAATACCAACGTCCTTGGAAATATCCTCAGTGACGGCTGGCGCGTCGAACCACACTTCCGGTACTCAAACGAGAAAGACCGACTGCTTTTCATCATCCCCGATCAATCACACAGCGACATGTGGAGCACAGGTTCACAGCAAGTAGAGACGTTCATCGCAGAAACCGCCGCGCAATTCTTCGCGTTCACGCTCCGCGACCAGGGGACGATCGAGGGGATCGGAGCCAACCCCGAAGTGAGCGGCGTATTGAAACTGATTCGGCCGTCGGGATTTATCGTCGACCCCGTGCCAGGTTGTGCGTTCGATGCCAACGCCGATGGACGGATCGATACTGAGGATCTATATACGGTCCATTCCTCACCGACTGACACCAACGGCGACGAGCAAGTCGATCAACAGGACATACAATGCTTGAGCACTGAATTGAGATCGGAAGAAGTCGAGGGAGGAATGAGAGACTAACCCTCCTCCTCGTTCGCAAGTGGCCATGTCGCAAGCGGAGCCGGTGGGATTCGAACCCACGAGGACGTTGCCGCCCTGCACGATTTCAAGTCGTGTGCCTTCAACCGCTCGGCCACGGCTCCGTCGGGGCGCGTGGCCCGCGGGCCCAGTATACCCCGCGCCCCGCCGCTCTCCCCGCCCTGCGCCCGCGAACTCTTGGCCGAGACGCTCGGGCATCCGGGCGTATGCGCAGTAGAGTGAAAGCCGACGCGCGCGTTCAAAGAGGAGAGAGACATGCGGCTGCACTTCATCATCCCCCTCACGGCCGGCCTGCTCTGCGGTGCGGCCCTCCTCAACGCGAGAGTGACGGGCCAGCCCTCGATCGACCCGCCCGCAGGGCCGATCACCGAATCGCAGCGCTTCGGGGTCGGCACCGCTATCAACGCCACCAACACCCCGGGCGACACTGATGCGCTCTTTAAAATCACATCGCCCGGGTCGTACTACCTCGCCGATCACATCACGATTACCGACCTGACGACCGTCTCGGGCAAGCCCTTCGCGATCGAGATCGCGGCCGACGACGTCACGATCGACCTCAACGGGTTCACCATCGCAAGGCGGCTGCTCTCCAACCCCATCGGCAGGCAAGAGGGCGATGCGGAGCGTGGCGCCGCCGCCCCCCCAGCGGGCAGCGCTGCCATCACCACCTCCGACAGCGGCTCGAACGGCCTGCGCGTCTCCAACGGCAACATCCGCGGCTTCGAGTACGGGGTCCGGACGACCGCGTTTAACTTTGGCGGCCTGAGCGGTTCGGACTCGGCGCTCTCCAACCTCGACATCGATAGCCCGGGCCCGAACGGGCGAGGGATCGTCGTCAGCAACGGCTGGACGATCACCAACTGCTACGTCCGCGCCGGGAGGGATGGGATCGTCACCGACGCCCTCTCACTCGGGGGCGCGACGGCGGATACACGGATCACGGGCTGTACGGTCGTCGCGGGGCAGATCGGGGTCTCCTCCGACTACGCGCTGATCGAGGGGTGTGTAGTCACAGGAGGGGCCGCCGGGATCGACTCGTCCGATAGCGTGATCCGCGGGTGTGTCGTCGTCTCCGACGGGACCGGCATCTTTGCCAGCCGCTCAACGCTGGACTCTTGCCGCGTGCGCACGCGGAGCGACTTTGTGGGCAACCCAGCCATCGATCTCTTCGACGGTGTGATCACGAACTGCTACGCCTCCGCCCCCCCAACCACCCCCGCGTACGATCTGAGGGGGTTCACGGTCATTTCGAACTCTTCGAGCACCGGGAACTCGAACGTCTCGCCGGAGGTCCTCGTGGTCGATAGCAGGCTGTGAGCCGCGGTATCCCCCTACGGTTCGGGGCATTCCCGTGCACAGGGGCCCGCCGAGAACGCCGATGCGTCTTGGCGTAAACTCTCCCGTCCCCACGTTTACGACCGCAGGAGCACGCCCATGGGCATCGAAGCCGCCATCAACGCCGAAGGATTCATGACGACCCAGCTCAAGAGGGTCATCAACTGGAGCCGGCGCAACAGCCTCTGGCCCATGCCCTTCGCGACCGCCTGCTGTGGCATCGAGCTCATGGCCACCGCCTCCTCCCGCTACGACCTCGCCCGCTTCGGGGCCGAGGTCATGCGCTTCAGCCCCCGGCAGAGCGATCTGCTCATCGTCGCGGGGCGCATCAGCATCAAGACGATGCCCGTGCTGCAGCGCATCTACCAGCAGATGGCCGAGCCTAAGTGGGTCATCTCGATGGGCGCCTGCGCCTCGACGGGCGGCGTCTTCGACACCTACGCCGTCGTGCAGGGGTGCGACCAGTTCATCCCCGTCGACGTCTACGTGCCCGGGTGCCCGCCCCGGCCCGAGCAGCTCATCGAGGGCGTGATGGCGATCCAGCGGATCATCGACGAAGAGGGCATCCCCCCCCGCGGGCCCGACGGCAAGCGTGTGCCCCTCGGCATCGCGCTCCCCGAGCGCGCCCCCGCGACGCCCACCCCCGTCGCCCTTGGCCAACCCACGGCCTGAGCCGCCCGAGCCCACCCGGGCGTCCCTTCTCCATGCCTTGATACGGCGCACTCACCCCGCGTGTGCGCGGAGCAGTTCTGCCACGTGCTGCACGTCTTGCTGCGTCGTGCAGGCGCCGCCGACGGCGATACGGATCAGGTACGCGTCTGCCCCCGCGACCGGGACCACGCAGTGGGTGAGGAAGGCCTCGCCCGACGCGTTGACGCGCTCCATGAGCGCCCGCGTCGCGTCATCGCCCCCCTCGCGCAGGCGGAGGCACACGAGCGCGCTCGTCCGCGGGAGCGGCAGATCGAACCGGCCGTCTTCCCGCAGCGTCTCTTCGAGCTCGGCGGCCCAATCGAGGTGGTTCTGGATGTACGCCCGCAGCCCCGAAGCGCCGAACGAGCGCATCACGAACCAGAGCTTGAGCGCACGGAATCGCCGGCCCAGCGGGATGTGCCAGTCTCGGTAGTCGATCACCGCGCCCGAATCGGTGGCCTTGTTCCGCAAGTACTCCGGGGTGACGGACATCGAGCCGACCAGATCCCGCCGGGCACCGGGCGCGAGCCACAGCGCCGAGCAGTCGAAGCTGGTGAGCAGCCACTTGTGCGGGTTGAAATTGAACGTGTCGAAGCGCTCGATGCCCCGCATGTGCCCGCGCTGCGCGGGGAGCACGAACTGCGCGCCCATGTACGCCGCGTCCGCGTGGGCCCATATGCCCGCTTCTCGCGCGATGGTGCCGATCTCCTCGATCGGGTCCACCGCGCAGGTCCCCGTTGTGCCGATGGTCGCTACCACCAGCGCGGGGACGATCGCACCGTCGTTGCTCGCTGAGCCACTCGAGCCGTCTGCTGCGATCAGATCGCGCAGGTCGGCGGGGTCCATGGCGAGGTGCTCATCCGTCGGCACCCGGCGCAGCACGACCTGCGGCCCCAGGATTTTGCACGCCTTCTCGATCGATGAGTGCGTCTGCGCCGACGCGTAGACCGCGACACGTGTCCGCCAGCGATCCTCGGCGGGCAGCGGAGCGAGCGCCCGGTCGCGGGCTGCAGCCGCCACCGCGAGCACCGACTCGGAGGCGGTGCCCTGGATCACCCCCCCGCCGGCGGGTTCTCCGGGCTCCGTGCCCCGCGGCTCGGCGCAGAAGACCTCGGGCAGGCCGAGCAGGCGTGCCAGCCAGTCCATCACCCGCGTCTCGAGCTCGGAGCACGCCGGGCTTGTGCTCCAGAGCATCCCCTGCTGGCCGAGTCCCGCGATGAGGAGCTCCGCGAGGATCGACGCCTCGGAGCTGTTGGCGGGGAAGTAGGCAAAGAAGCCGGGGTGGTCCCACCGCGTCAGGTGCGGGAGCACGACCCGCTCGACCTCGCGCAGCGTCTCTTCCCAGTCCACAGGCGACTCGGGCGCTGCGTCTTCGAGCAGCCTGCGCACCGCGCCGGGCTCCGCATCCGCGACGACGGGCACATCACGCCGGGCCCGCTCACGCACGATCATGCGGGCGACGGCCCCCGCGCGCTCGAGGAACTGCTCGGAGAGCGAGCCGTCTTTGGGTGGGTCACACTTCATGCTGCCAGACTACTCGGGCCCGCCGCCCGCGTGCGGTAGGGTGCGCACCAACCCCGACGAGGATCCGACCGTGCTGAAACGACTGATCGCTATCGCTAGCCTGTTCCTGCTCGCGCTCCCCGCGAGCGCCCAGCTCCAAGGGCCTATGGAGCGCCTGAGCCCGATGATCGGGACGTGGAGCGTCTCGGGTACGTGGGCGTGGGGCGCGACGATCGACGCCCGAGCGACCTACACCGCCGGCGTGAACGACCGCTTCCTGCGGGTGAAGACCTGGGTCAGCGACAACAAACAGCCGGAGTACCTGCGCTACGAGTCGATCGTCTCGCATGACGCTGAAAGCGATCGTTACAGCATCTTCAGCGCCAAGTTCGATGGCACCACGACGATCGCGACGTGGGAGCTCGAAGAGCGTGACGGGACCGATGTGTGGGTCAGCGCCTGGGAAGCGGGGGCGACCACCGTCCGCGAGGAACTGAGCGTGACGGGCGAGAAGACGATGCGGTGGCTCGTCCGCATGCAGCAGGGCCCCGATGCTCCGTGGCAGACCGCGCTCGACGCCGAGTGGGTGCGCACGAGCGACAAGACACGAGCAGAGGAGGACGAGATGCAGCAGGACGGGATCATCCGCGCGAGCGACTTCGCGGAGACATCCAGCGATGCGCGCGCGCTCACCAAAGAGATCACCATCGACGCGCCGCGCGCCGATGTCTACGCCGCCTGGACCGACGCCGAGGCGTTCAAGCGCGCCTACGCGCCGGGGAGCGAGGCGCTCAGCGCGAACATCGAGCTCGCCATCGGCGGGCCGTACGAATGGCTCTTCGACGGCGTCACCGGGAGCAACGGGTGCAAGGTGCTGTGCTACCTCCCGGGCGAGATGATCGCCTTCACGTGGAACGCCCCGCCCACGCACGCGACCCGGGGCACGAGCACCTGGGTCGTGGTGCGCACCACCGAGGTCGATGAGGGCACCACCCGGGTAACGCTCACACACGCGGGCTTCGGAGCGGGCGAGGCCTGGGACGAGACGCGCGATTACTTCGATCAGGCGTGGGACTACGTGCTCGCGCAGTTCGCGCAGAACCTCAGCGCAGGCGACTCACCCGAGTAACGCGTCAGTCGTCATCGAGATCGTCGTCGTCGTCGTCGTCGTCGAGATCATCGTCATCGATCCCGTCTCCCGGGACGAGCGTGCCGTCGAACGTGAGCGAGAGGATTACCGTGCCCGCGTCGTCCGTGACCTGCACCGTACGGCCCAGCACGTCGAAGAAGAGCAGCGTCTCGTCGGGATCGTCGGGCGCGGTGGAGAACTCGATCTCGCCCTCCACCTCGTTGTCCTCGGGGTCGCGCTGGGCCTCGATGGTCCCGACGCGGAAGCCGTCGATGGAGACGCCGTAAGAACCGACGGGGACATCCTCGATCTCGACCTCGAACTCGATCGCGCGTGGGGTGACGCGGTACTCGAGCTCGCCCTCGGCCGCGGGGATCTCGCCCGTGTTGGCCATCGCGCGGACGAGCTCGCCCAGCGGTCGCACGCCCGTACCCAGGTCCTCGCCCGCGATGTCGGTCGTGAAGGCGGTGAAGCCGTCACGCACGAGCTCGACGCGCGCGGAGGAGGGATCGAAGTTCATCATGCGGTCCCGGCCCCGGGGCCTGGTGGAGAATCGCTCGTTGATGCGGCCGCGGCTCGCGAAGACGGTGGCGACGCTCTGCCCGTCGATCATGAGGGTGTAGCTGTCGGTGACGAGTCGGCGTGCGTTGATGCGCAGCTCGGCGCGCTTGCGGTTCGAGCGCAGCTGTACCGTCGCCGAAGCGCGGGAAGACTGCTCCCCGTCGAGGTTCGACATGCGCTCGCGCACGTTCTGGCGGGGGAAGGTCCGCTCGGGGGCGGCCTCGTCGACGCGGCGGGCGAGGCCCGAGAGCACCACCTCGTCATTGAGCGTGATCTCGATCAGCGCACCGTTGGGGTCGAAGTCGAGCTCGATCTGGTTGCGACGCGGCCGCGTCGAGAAGACGACCTCGCCCTCGTCGTCGTCCACAACGATGCCCGTGCGCACGAGACCGTTCACGTACAGCCAGTACTCGCCCGGCGGCACCTCCTCGATCTCGACCTCGAACTCGGTGCGGTTGCGCTTCACCTCGTACTCCGCCTCGCCGAAGGAGCCGGCGAAGCCCTGCGCCGTCGGGGCGAGGGGGGTGATGACCTCGATCTTCTGCGCGAGCGCCCGCTCGGCACTGGCGGCTGAGAGAAGAAACGCGAGCAGCAAGGCGAACCTGTTCATACCCAACCCCTTGTCGTGGCCCAATCGGGCATCGGATGTGCGCCGGGCGCGCATCGAGCACACGCCTCGTGAAGATCAGTTCACCGGGGCGCCTGTGCCCCGCACCCTTATCATCACATATAGAGCTGCGGACTCAAGCCACCCCCACCGAATATCGCCTACCGATTTACCCGGACCCGCCCGCCTGCTCATCCTCGGCCTTGTTGCCCGCGCGGGCGATCTTCTTGAGGCCCTGATCGCAGAGCCTGGGCACGATGTTGCCGATGGCGATGCCCGCCTGCACGAAGCGCGCCCACGCAGGCCAGACCTCGGGCCGCCCGGTGCGCAGTGCCCGCACGATCGATCGCGCAACGGTATCGGACGACTGCATGAAGACCTCGGGCGCGTGGCTCTCTAGCGCCGAAGCGCCGCCCGAGAGCCCGGCGGCGGTTTCGAAGAACTCGGTCTTGGTGCCGACGGGGTGCACCGTTGAGACGCGCACGCCGCGGGACTTCAGCTCGTTGCGCATCGCCTGCCCCACGAGCCACTGCGCGCCCTTGGTGGCGCAGTAGCCGCCGAAGTGCGGGATGCCGATCTTGCCGATGCTCGAGGAACAGATGACGACGTGGCCGCTCTTCTGCTCGACGAGCCGGGGCAGGATCGGCCGGATGGTGTGCATGGTGCCGAAGAAGTTGGTCTCGAACATCGCGCGGAGCTCTTCGTCGGTCGTGCGGAGGATCGAGCGCTCGACGCCGTAGCCCGCGTTGGCGTAGACGGCGTAGAGCCCGCCGAATGCCTCCTCGCAGCGGGCCATGAGGCGCTCGCCGTGCTCCGGGTCGGTGACGTCGGCCGCTTCGGCGATCGCCTTCCCGCCCGCGCGTTCGATCTCGTCGCGCACCGCATCGAGTTTGTCGACGCGCCGCGCTGCGAGAACAACGGGCATCCCCGCTCGCGCGCACGCCCTAGCGGCGGCTGCGCCGATGCCCGAAGAGGCGCCGGTGATGATGATGGGCTTGCCCGAAAGTTCAACCCTGGCCATCGTTTGCCCTCTTCTTGTTGAGGTGATCCGGAAACCGGCCTTGGCTCGCGGTCATACCAACAGGCTCTTCCCCGTCATCGCAGCGGGCTGATCGACGCCCATCATCTCGAGCATGGTCGGCGCGATGTCCGCGAGGCACCCGCCCTCGCGCAGCGGCCGACCCTCGAAGCCCGCGCCCACCACGAAGAGCGGCACGGGGTAGGTCGTGTGCGCGGTGTGCGGCGCGTCGTTCTCGGGGGACCACATCTGCTCGGCGTTGCCGTGATCCGCCGTCACGATCGCGCACCCGCCGCGACGCTCGATCGCCTCCAAAAGCTCGCCCACACAGGCGTCGACCGTCGCGCACGCCTGCGTCGCAGCCTCGAGCGAGCCCGTGTGCCCGACCATATCGGGGTTGGCGAAGTTCACGACGATCACCTCTTCGCAGTCGTCGGCCGCGAGCCGGTCGAGCACCGCGTCGCGCACGCCGCGGGCGCTCATCTCGGGCTGCAGGTCGTAGGTCGCGACCTTGGGCGACTGCACGATGGCCCGCTCTTCGCCGGGGAAGGGTTCGTCGCAGTAGTCGTTGAAGAAGAAGGTCACATGCGGGAACTTTTCGGTCTCGGCGCAGCGGAACTGCCGCAGCCCGATCTCCGAGAGATACGCCCCGAGCG
>CAZNUZ010000043.1:5687-22211 GCA_964576725.1 uncultured Phycisphaeraceae bacterium | reverse complement strand
CTGGGGCTTCGCGGGCGACTACGTCGAGATGATGTGGCGCATGCTCCAGCAGGACGAGGCCGACGATTACGTGGTCGCGACGGGCGAGACGTGGTCGGTCCGCGAGTTCGCGGAGAAGGCCTTCGCCTGCGTGGGCCTGGACTTCAGCGAGTACGTCGAGTTCGACGCCCGCTACCTCCGCCCCGCCGAGGTGGACCTGCTCCTGGGCGACCCCGCCAAGGCGAAGGAGAAGCTCGGCTGGGTCCCCACCACGAGCTTCGACCAGCTGGTTGAGATGATGGTCGAGAGCGACCTCGAGCTCGCCAAGCGTGAGAAGACGCTCAAGGACGCCGGCCACGCCATGCCCGAGTTCTCCGGCCACGATCAGTAAGCAACGCCGCCCACCACAGGGCACCCGCGGATCGAGAGTGGACACCACCGGCCCGAGCCCCAAGTGATGAGCCTCAAAGCACAGGCAACCCGAGGCGCAGCGTGGAGCGGGCTGCAAAACGCCATGACGCAGGGACTGACGTTCCTGACGTTTATCGTCCTCGCGCGCTTGCTCGGCAAAGACGATTTCGGCCTGCTCGTGGGCGCGATGACCGCGATCGTGCTCCTCGAGCTGGTGATCCAGATGGGCTTCCACGAGGCGATCGTTCAACGCAGCAAGCTCGAGCTGCGCTTCGTGCACACCGCGTTCTGGGCCAACCTGATCGGTTCGGGGGTGATCTGCTCGCTGCTGCTCATGCTGTCCGACCCTCTCGCGGCGTTGCTCGTGCAGTCCGAGGGCGTTGGGGCAGAGCGCACGGCGCTGTTGGCCGATGTGCTGAAACTGCTCTGTGTTCGGCTGGTGCTCGCCCCGTTCGTGGGCGTGCCGACGGCGCTCCTGCAGCGCGACATGGATTTCCGCGCGCTGGCGATCCGGGGCGTGGTGGCGGCTGCGGTCGGCGGCGTGACCGGTGTCACCATGGCGTTTGCCGGGCTCGGGGTCTGGTCCCTCGTGGGGCTTCAGATCATGACGCAGGCGACGTCGGTGGTCGTGCTCTGGCTCTCGACCGATTGGCGGCCGGCTTGGGTCTTCAGCTTCGCCGACGTGCGGGCGCTGCTCTCCTTTGGCCTCCCCGTGTTGAGCTCGCGGCTGTGTTCATTCGCAGCCCAGCGATCCTCGGACTTTTTCATCCTGCCCGTTTTGGGAGACGCGGCCCTCGGGGTCTTCGGCTTCGCGCAGCGGGCCGTTTCGACTCTCACGACCGGCATCTTGAGTTCGACGGTGGGCGCGGTCGGGCTCTCGGCGCTCTCGAAGCTGCAAGACGACCGTGAACGGTTCGCCCAGGCGTTCGTCTCCGCGACCGCCCTGGCGGTTGCTATCGGGCTGCCTGCCTTTGTGGGGCTGATCGCGGTCGCGGAGCCCGTGGTCCTGATGCTCGGCGGCGAAGAGTTCCGAGACGCGGTCGGGATCATCGTTATCCTGGCGGGCACCGCCTGTTGTATGTGTTTCACGCCGCTGACCTACTCCGTGCTGATCGGAGCCGGTCGGCCTCGCCTGAATCTCATGATCGATATCGTGACGGCCTCGACCACGGTGCTGGGCTTCGTGCTCGCGGTGCCTCACGGGATCGAGGCGGTGGCGCTGGTGCACCTTTACCGCAGTTCGGTCATGGGGCTGGTGCGACTGATCGTTGTGCGCCACATCCTGGGGTTCGGTGTGGGGGTATTCTTGCTCGCCGTGCTCCCCCCGGTCGTCTGTGCGGGTGTGATGTTCGCGGCGGTCTCGTGGGCGTTCGCGTTGATATCGGGCCATGTGGATAGCGCGTTCGTCCAACTCGCGTTGTGTGTGCCGCTTGGTGTGGTGACGTACATCCTCGCGGTTCGCCTACTCTTTCCCTCGCTCTGGGCGCAGTTGTCGGGGATGGGGCGATCGGTGCTCGGCAGGAAGCGGGGAGGCTGATATGTCGGCGAGCAAGCAGTCCAGGAGTCAGCAGGTGTACGAAGGTCCGACCGGAGCGCAATCATGAGTATGAAGCGAAGACTAAAAGACGCGGCCCTCTCCGTTTCGGCAACGATCGTGGGGGGAACGACCGGCTCGCGCGACGGGGTGATTGTGGTCCCCCCGGCGCCGCGCGGCTCCATCGGCGACGACGCGATGATTTGGGCGGTCTTCGGCCGCGCCGTCGCGTCCGGCGTCGAGCGCGTCTCGCTGATGAGCCCGAACCCTGACGACGAGTGGGATCCGTACCCCGGCCCGGCGCGCGAGTTTACATTCTCGCCTCGGACACCCGTGGGCATGCTGACGACGCAGGCTCGCGCGTTCGCCTCGCACTCGGACTGCTACATCGTCGGCGCCGATACGCTCGACGGCTGCTACAACCTCGGGAACTCTCTGCGGCTGATCTCGACGGCGAACTTCGCGGTCCGCGCGGGCGTGAAGGCGACCATACTCGGATCCTCGATGCGCGCCGAGCCGCACCCGGAGGTCATCAAAGCGCTGCGCAACATCGAGCAGGGTGTGCGGGTGTGTTTCAGGGACCCGGTCTCGCACGAGCGAGCCGAGCGGCTTTGCGGCCGCGAGTTCGAACTCACCGCGGATGCCGCGTTCATGCTCGAACCAGCCGTGAGCGATCCCGCGACGGGCGAGTGCGTTGCCTGGATCGAGGCGGCGCGTGAGGCCGGCGGGCGTGTGGTCGCCATCAACTACAACCCGCAGGTGCTGCGTCCGTACAACCAAGACACGCCGGAGAAGCAGGCCCTGCTCCACAGCTACACGAAGGCGATCTCCGAGGTGCTGAGCCAGGACCCCTCTCGCAGGGTCGTCCTGATCCCCCATGACTACCGCGGGCCTTACAACGACGAGCACTACGCGCAGGCGCTGCATGAGTCCCTCCCGGAGGACCTCCGGTCCCGCGCGTACCACTTCACCGCGCACGTCCGCGCGACGGACACCAAGGCGATCGCGCACGCCTGTGATGCGGTGCTCTCGGGTCGCATGCACTTCGTAATCGCTGCGCTCGGCTCGGGCGTGCCTGCTGCAGCGGTCACGTACCAGGGCAAGTTCGAAGGCCTGTACCAGCACTTCGACCTCGATCCGCTCTACCTCGATCCCGACGCGGCCAGCGATCCCGGGCAACTGCAGGGGCTGCTCGAACGGTTGTTCACGGAGACAGATGCGCTGCGCGACGCCGTGCGCGCAAGGCTCCCCCACGTGAAATCGCTCTCTAACGCGAACCTCGCTCCCGAGCACCGGTCGACTCCCTCATGACACCCCTGCGAGTTCTTCATGCGCCCGTGATCCACGCGAGCAACCCGTACCAGCGGCTGCTGGCAGAGGGTCTTGCGCGCCACGGCGTCACGGTCGAGGAGTACACGGGGCCGATGCGGTTCTTTTCCAAGAAGTCGCCTCACATCGCCGACGCCGGCGTGCCCCTTCTCCATCTGCACTGGCTGCCCAACGCGGGCGGTACACCCTTCAAGGCGCGCATCAACAGCGCCATCTTCCACCGTGATGTGAAGGCCGTCCGCAAGTCGGGCAAGCGCATCGTGTGGACGGCCCACAACATCGTGGCGCACGAGAGCGCCGCGGCCGAGCAGGAGCGGCGTTCGACCGCGAAGTTCGTGCGCGAGTCGGTCGACGCGGTCATCGCCCACGGGCGGTCGGCTGTGAGCGAGATCGTCGAGGCGTTCGGCCTCCCGGACGACCGCAAGATCCACGTCATCCCGCACGGGAACTACGACGGGTGCTACCCCCCCGCCCCCGATCAGGCCGAGGCGCGCAAGAGGCTGGGCCTCCCGCCCGGCAAGCTGGTGTACCTCTTCCTCGGCGCGATCCGCAGGAACAAGGGCCTCCCCGACCTGCTCGATACTTTCGGCTCGCTCCCCGAATCGGCCGACGCGCACCTCGTCATCGCCGGCAAGCCGAGCAACGACGCGGACGTGCTGGCGGCCGTCGAACGCGCGCGCACTACCCCCAACGTCACGCTGCACGATCGATTCGTGGACGGCGAAGAACTCAGCGCCTTCTTCGGCGCGTGCGATGTCGTCGTGCTCCCGTACCGCTCGGGCCTCACCTCTGGCGCGCTGCTGCTCGCGCTGACCTTCGGCAAGGCGTGCATAGCGCCGCGCCTCGGGTGCATCGCGGAGACGATCGACGAGCACGGCTCGGTCCCCTTCGACCCGGACACGCCCGGCGACCTCGGACGGGCGATGCACGAGATCGTCCGCAGACGAAGCGAGCTCACGCAGATGGGCCTGCACAACCGCGGCCTCGCCGAACCGCTCAACTGGGAGGCGATCGGCGGCAAGACCGCCGACGTCTACCGCTCGATACTCGATTGATTCCCGACCGATTCCTCACCTTGAACCCGCAGGGACCACTACCGTGAGCATCACCGACTGGACCAATTCCCGCGTCATCGTGACCGGCGGCGCCGGCTTCCTCGGCACCGTCCTCTGCGAGAAACTCCGCGAGCGCGGCGTGTCAGAGTCCAACCTCTTCGTCCCCCGCAAGGCCCAGTACGACCTCACCACCGAGTCGGGCGTGAGCCGCCTCTACGACGAGGCGTTCGCGGGTCAGCCGACCGACGTGGTCATCCACCTCGCTGCGGAAGTGGGGGGCATCGGCGCGAACCGAGACAACCCGGGGCGCTACTTCTACGCCAACATGGCCATGGCCATGCACCTCATCGAGCAGTTCCGCGCCCGCGGCTTCCACGAGCGCGAGGGCACCACGTTCGTGCAGACCGGGACCATCTGCGCCTACCCCAAGTTCGCGCCCATCCCCTTCAAGGAGGCCGACATCTGGAACGGCTACCCCGAGGAGACCAACGCGCCCTACGGCGTTGCCAAGAAGGCCGCCTGGCAGATGCTCGACGCCTACAAGCTCCAGTACGACATGCGCTCGAGCTACGTCCTGCCCGTCAACCTCTACGGGCCCAACGACAACTTCAACCTCCACTCCTCGCACGTCATCCCCGCGCTCATCCGCAAGTGCGTCGAGGCGCAGGACCGCGGCGACGATCACATCGAGTGCTGGGGCACCGGCAGCGCATCGCGCGAGTTCCTCTACGTCGACGACGCCGCAGAGGGCATCATCCGAGCCGCCGAGGTCATGGAAGAGCCCACGCCCATCAACCTCGGCGCGAGCTTCGAGATCACCATCAAGGACCTCGTCGAGCTCATCGTGAAACTGACCGGCTTCGCCGGCGAGATCCGCTGGGACCCCACCAAGCCCGACGGCCAGCCCAGGCGGTCGCTCGACACCGAGCGGGCGCAGGATCTCCTGGGTTGGAAGGCGCAGATGCCCTTCGAAGAAGGCCTCGCCAAAACGATCGAGTGGTTCCGCGCCCACCGCGACGACGAAGACGCCCGGCTCTGATGCCTCCCCACACGTGGCCCGTGGTCGGCCGCGCGCTCTACGTCCATCACAAATCGATCGAGCCCCTCGACCCCGCGCCGGGTGAAGACGAGGACATGTACTGGGTCGAGGACGTGGTCATCACCGCTCCGGGCGTGGCGGCGGGTGTGCAGTTCGCGGCCATCGCGCTCGTCTGGTACGCGCTCTTCCTCTGGGTCGGCCTCTCGCTCGGCTTCGGCATCGGCGGGGTGGGCATCTGGTACGGCGCGATGATCCTCGCCCTCAACGCAACCATCCGCGCTGCGCTGAAGTCGCGCGAGCGCGTCGGGCGCGACCACAACATCAAGCGGCCGCTCGGGCGCGAGAACACCTCGGTGCGCCTCATCGCGGTCCTGGTCGGTGCGGCACTCGGCGCGACTGCGGGGTACGTCCTCACGCAAACCACGTCACTCGGCGCTCATCCCGGAGCGGCGGTGGCGGTCGCTGTCCTGACCCTCTGGGAAGCGCTCCAGAACGGGGTCCGTGTGGGCGGGGGCAAGAACTTCTGGCTCAACGGCTGATCGCGCGGGCCTGAAGAGGGTCTGTGCGGCCACGAATACCTAATGGAAAACAAACAAATAGGTTTCTTTGTTGTGCCTTTCCCTGACGGCAGTACCTTGAAGGCGTACTTCTCTGGTGGGGCCGGCCTGCACGGGCCGGGAACGGAGGCGGCTGTGAGCGCACTCGAAGCTCGGGATTCCGTAGTGGGAGCCAAAGGCTTCTACGACGAGCAATACGACGGCGATCAGTACTCGCACTACGGCGCCGGGGCCGCGCACCCGGTCGAAGAGAGCCTGCGCGCCTTCATCGAGCGCCACGGGCTCAGCGGCGCGAAGTGCCTCGAGGTCGGGTGCGGCCGGGGCAAGCTGCAAGACGTTGTCGACGACTACACCGGCATCGATTTCTCCGACTCCGCGGGCCAGTACCACCGCAAGGCATTCGTGCAGGGGAGCGCAGAGGCGTTGCCCTTCGAGGACAACAGCTTCGATGCAGCCTGGACCGTCTGGGTCTTCGAGCACGTGCCCGACATCGAGAAGGCGATGGCCGAGCTCAGGCGGGTCATCAGGCCGGGCGGGTACCTCTACTTTTACCCGGCGTGGCAGTGCCGGCCTTGGGCCGCCGAGGGCTACCCCGTGCGGCCGTACAGCGACTTCGGCCTTGCCGGGAAACTCGTCAAGGCCTCGATCCCGGTGCGTGAGTCCCTCGCGTGGCGTGGGCCCAAGATGCTCGCCCGCAGGATCGGCCGCAAAGCCCGGGCGATGGGCGAGGCCGGGGGCACGCGACTGCGTGTGAAGGCCCTGCGTGCCAACTTCGATCACTTCTGGATGGCCGACTCGGACGCGATGCACTCGATCGACCCCTACGAGACGATCCTCTGGTTCACCTCGCGGGGCGACGAGTGCCTGAGCCACCCCACGCCGCGCAGCCGATTCCTCGTCCGAGGCGGCGCCCAGACCTTCCGCATCGCCTGACCCGTATCGCGGTCGGTGCCTGAACGGGTGCGCGCGGGCGTTCCGCGTCCAGACGCCCCCTGATGTGGCCGATGAACACCATCTCCCCACACGATCGAACGCTCGCCGTGCTCGCGGCGATACCCTCTCGGCCTCATGCGCGTCCTCATACTCAATCAGGTCTTTTACCCCGACGTCGCTGCCACCGCGCAGCACGCCGATGATCTCGCGCGCCACCTCGTCAAGCACGGCCACGAGGTGCACGCCATCGCGTCGCGCTCCCTCTACGGGCAGAAGGGCGCCGCCCTCCCCAAGCGCGAGACCGTCGACGGCGTCGAGATCCATCGTGTGGGCGTCTCGGTCTTCGGCAAGAAGGGCATCGCCGCCCGCCTCGCAGACTTCATGCTGTTTTACGTCCTCGCGACGATCAAGTGCTTCACGGTCAAGAAGCCCGACGTCGTTGTGTGCTTCACGACCCCGCCCTTCATCGCGCTCGTCGGCTGGCTGATGCGCGTGCTCCGCGGGTCGCGCTACGTGTACTGGGTGATGGACCTCTACCCCGACACGCCCGTTGCGGTGGGCATGATGAAGCCGCGCGCGCTCCCCACGCGGTTCTTCGAGGCCATCAACCGCTTCTGCCTCAAGAAGGCCGACCGCGTGGTGGTGCTGGGCCGGTGCATGATGAAGCGCGTCAAGGACAAGGGCGTGGACCGCGGGCAGATCCAGCACATCGGCGTGTGGTCCGACGCAGCGGAGCTCGACCCGCTCCCCCGCGCGTCGAACCCGTACCGCGAGGAGTGGGGGCTGGGCGATCGGTTCGTGGTGATGTACTCGGGCAACTTCGGGCTCGGGCACGACGTAGAGACGTTCCTGAACGCCGCCGAAGCCCTGCGCGACGACGACGGCATCCGCTTCGTCTTCGTCGGCGGGGGCAAGAAGAAGGCGCAGGTCGAAGAGTTCGTGCGCAGTCGTGGGCTGGAGAACTGTGTCCTCGCACCGTACCAGCCGCGCGAGCGACTCGGCGCGAGCCTCAGCTGCGCCGACGCGCACCTCGCAACACTCATTGACGGCGCAGAGGGCGTGATGGTGCCCTGCAAACTCTTCGGGATCATGGCCGCCGCACGCCCAGCGATCTTCGTCGGGAGCCCGGCCTCCGAGCTCGCGTTGGTGCTCGAGGAGCACGGCGCGGGCTGGGTCGTGCCCAACGGTGACAGCGCCCGGTTGGTGGAGCTGATCCGGCGCCTCGCCGCCGACCGGTCCGAGGCCGAGGCCGCCGGCGCGCGCGCGCAGAAGGCGCTCTCCGTCGCCTACAGCCGTGAGGCGGCGTGCGAGGCCTGGCGCGAGGCGCTCGAGCAGGTCGTCCGCCGGGAGCCGATGCCCGCGGGCAAGGCGAGCGCGACCGAGGAGGCAACACCATGACCGACCAATCGACGGACCAATCGACGGAACAAACGGCTGACCGAGCGATCGACCAAGCGATCGACCGACCAGCCGGCGCCCCCGAAGGCCGCGCTGCGGACGACTCGCCGCTGAAATTCAAGACGCAGGCCGACGGATCGGTGTCGTGGGGGCACGACGGCCCGCGCCCGCCGATCAGCATCGTCATCCTCACGCTCAACGAAGAGATCAACCTCCGCGCGTGCCTCGCTTCGTGCGCCTGGTCCGACGATGTCCACGTCCTCGATTCGGGCTCGACCGACGAGACCGAGTCGATCGCCCACGCCTGCGGCTCGGGCTGGCACGTCAACCCCTTCGAGTCGTTCGGCGCCCAGCGCAACTGGGCGATCGACAACATCCCGCTCAAGCACGACTGGGTCTTCCACCTCGACGCGGACGAGCGCTTCACGCCCGAGTGCGTCGAAGAGCTGGCAAGGCTCATCGCAAGGACCCCGGACGAGGCGGGGTTCTACGCGCCCAGCAAGCTCATGCTCATGGGCAAGTGGCTGAAGCGCGCGGGCGATTACCCCGTCTATCAGATGCGCCTCTTCCACAAGAAGCGCATGCGATTCCAGGATCACGGCCACGGCCAGCGCGAGCTCACAGACGGCGCGCTCGGCACACTCGAAGAGCCCTACCTGCACTACAACTTCTCCAAGGGGCTCGACGACTGGTTCGAAAAGCACAACCGCTACTCGCGGGCCGAAGCACTCCAGCTCCTCGACGACGGGCACATGAGCATCGGCGAGGCGATCAAGGCGCTCGTCGCCGGCAAGGGCACGATGAAGCGCCGCGCGCTCAAGGCCATCGCCTATCGCCTCCCCGCCCGGCCGATCATCTACTGGCTCTACATCGTCGTGCTGAAGCGCGGGCTCCTCGACGGTAAGGCCGGGCTCCGCTACGCCACGATGCGCGCCGCATACGAATCGATGATCGATGTGAAGGTCGCAGAAGAGCTCGCATCACGCGGCCCAGGCTCGACTTAAACACCCTGCATCGAACGCACGAGCTCTCGATTCGCCTGCCACTCGCTATACGGGCAGACAGTCCCACCGGCTCGTAACGCAACAGGCCGCCCCTCGAAGGTGACGGCCTGTGTGGAGTTCTGTATTGCGCCGTTCCGCCAGTTGCATGCGTGCGCTGGCGGTCGGCGGGGTGCTCAGGCGGCGGAGGGGCGGAAGGGGTCGCCGCCGTTGCCGATGTGCGCGATCACGCTCTCGACATCCGTCTCCAGCTCGTCGAGCTGATCCTGCATGCGGTCGATGGTGCGCTCGATGGCGTTCACAACATCGTTGGTGTCCCAGACGACGCCCTCTTCGGGCTCGCCCGCGCGGAGGGGGCCGAAGACCCCACCGATCGGGAAGGGCAGGCTCTCGCGGTCCGACTCGAACCTCTTGCGAGGGAGGTCGAACTCCGAGCGTTCGGCGTTGAGATCGAAGCGGTCGTTGTTGATCATGACCATCCACCTTCCGGGTCGCGAAATGGCGTCCCGAAGTATCGATCGGCCGATCGGGGGCCCTTATCCACCGCGGATCCACCCTTCCACCCGAATTCGCTGCGCATCGTGCATCCGGCGTGGGCTGGGCGGGTCCGGCAAACTCCGACCCCGCTCTCTGGTGATCACGGCGGGGCGGTGCTGATATAGGACCGACCGATAGTGCGCAGCTAATGCGCTCGCGGCGCTTATCCGGGCGTCGCGCCCTCGGCCTCGCGTCGGCCCGCGCCGATCTTCGGCTCCGTCCCCGCGCGCACCCGCGCGAGGTTGCCCTTGTGCTTCACCGTTACCAGCACCGCGAGTAGGAGTGTCAGCCCGAGGAAGGGCCACGCGTCGGCCAGCCTTTGGGCCAGCGGATCGGCGCTGGCAGCGGGCCAGTTGAGTGCGCGTGCGAGCGCGACGCCGACCGGCAGCGAGCAGGCCGCGACACACGAAGCGACGCTCACATACCGCGTGGTGCGGACGGTCACGACCCAGAGCCCCAGCGCGAGCGCCGCCGCCGGCGTGACAAAGGGCCACAGCGCCGCGAGCGCGCCGAGGCCCGTCGCCACGCCCTTGCCGCCCTTGAAGCGCAGGTAGACGGGGAACATGTGCCCCATCACGGTCATGACGGCAACGCCCACCCAGCCCAGCGCGTCGCCCGTCGCGACCGAGGCCGCGCCGATCGGGCCGAGGAGAACGCCCGAGGCCAGCACCGGCCCCGCGCCCTTGAGCACGTCGAGCGCGAAGCACAGGTTGCCGGGGCCTCGGCCCAAGACCCGGCGGACGTTGGTCGCGCCGATGTTGCCCGAGCCGTGCGCGCGGATGTCCACGCCCTTCGCGCGCCCGATCAGGTACCCGAACGGGATCGCGCCCACGAGGTAGGCAAACAGCATCGCAACAAGCCAACCGGCAGGACCGTCCATGCGCGCAGGATAGCGGGCCTGCCGCGCGAAGGGGGCCGACGGCGCTACTCGCTTAGAACCGCTCGGTGAGTACGCCCGAGCGCTCTTTGTAGAGCTTCTCGAGCCGGTCGCGGACGGGCTTGGGCGCTTCGAGGCCCGTGCCCGCGCGCACGAGCAGATCCACAAGGCCCTGCCAGTCGGCGATGGCCACGTGCTCCTGCCCGCAGCGGGCGTGGTCGATGGCTTCGGGCTCTTCGTCGTCCACGCGATCGAGCTCGGCCATGTTGTGGTAGTTCCCGAGGGGCAGGCAGAGGCACGTCGCCTCGTACCCGTAGGCCTGGTAGGCGGTGGCTTCGCAGGCGCCGCCCGGCATGAGCTTGCGTTGCCAGCGGTAGGGCTCGTCGGTCTCGGCGCGCTCGTCCTCGATCTCCTTGGCGATCGCTGCGAAGGACGAGGTCAGCGTGGGGCTGAAGACTGACATCCGGTCGCCGACGCGGACGATGGGCCCGCCCCCGAGCGGGGAATCGTCGAAGCTGCGTGAGTTCTCGAGGAGCACGAGGCGGGCGGTGCGCGGGATCGTCCCGCCGGTGCACGCCGCGATGGCGCCGACAAAGCCGACCTCTTCCCCGCGAGTGAAGAGCAGGCGGACGTGGGCGGCCTCGGGTGTTGTGAGGAGCGCGTCGAAGGCCGCGAGCGCCGCAGCGAGTGCCGCGAGATCGTCGCAGGCGTGGGTGAAGAGGCAGGGCCCGACGCTGTGCAGATCGTCGATGTGCGCGTCGGGCAGGGTCCAGCGGGCGATATCGCCGGGCTTCAGATCGCGTGCGCGCTCGCGTTCACCCTCGGGCACCGTAGCGGTGCAGGGGCGGTAGGGATCGGCCTCGCCCGCGCTCGTGAGCGTCGCGCGAACGGTCCGGTCCTCCGCGGTGTAGCAGGTGATGGGCGCGTGGTTGAAGTAGGGGTCCTTCACGCCGCCCCGGAACGCGAGCTTGAGCGCGGCGCCGTCGTCCTCGACCGACTCGATGACGAACGCCGGGTGATCGGTGTGGGCGGTGATGTAGAGAGGGGGCACCTCGCCCGGGCTCGGCGCGTCTCTGCGCTCGATGACCAGGTTCCCCGCCTCGTCTTCGGTGCACTGCACGCCCTCGCGCGTGGCGCACCACCCTTGGATCCAGGCGTGCACGCGGTGCTCCCGGCCCGCGGCCGTCGGCAACGCGGTCAGTTCGAGCAACATCGCGCGATGGTCTTGGGCAAGTGCGGGCATGTCCGGACAATAGAGCCCCGGAGCCGCCCGTGCGCCGGGGATACGATGTTCCCCATGTTCAGCACCATCCCCGAGATATTGGACGACCTCCGCAACGGCAAGATGATCGTCCTCGTCGACGACGAGGACCGCGAGAACGAGGGCGACCTCATCATCGCAGCTCAGTTCATCACGCCCGAGATCGTCAACATGATGGTGCGCGAGGCCGCGGGATACCTCTTCGTCTCCTTCACCGACAAAGACTGCGACCGGCTTGGTTTGCACGGCCAGACCACGGTTAACACCTCCGCGCGAGGGACACCCCTCACCGTCTCGATCGACGGCCACCCCAAACACGGGTTTACCACCGGTGTCTCGGCGGCGGAGCGCGCCCGCACCATCCAGCTCTGCCTCGATCCGAACTCGGGCCCCGACGACTTCGTGCGCCCCGGGCACATCAACCCGCTCCGCTCGCGCGACGGCGGCGTGCTCGTCCGCGTGGGCCACACCGAGGGCATGGTCGACCTCTGCCGCCTCGCCGGGCTCACACCCGCCGCCGTCGGCATAGAGATCTGCAACCCCGACGGCACCATGGCACGCCAGCCGGATCTCGATGTCTTCGCCAAAAAGCACGGGCTCAAAATGTGCACCATCGAGCAGCTCGTCGCCTATCGGCTGGGCAAAGAGAGCCTCGTGAAGCGCATCGAGCCCGTGGAGGGCACCGTCGTCGAGACGAAGCACGGGCCATTCCGACTCATCGCCTTCGAGAGCCTCGTCGACCCGCTCCCGCACCTCGCGCTCTGCTGCGGCGATGTCGGCGCCCTCGACGCGCACGGCAGGCCCATCGCCTCCGAAGCGCCCACGCTCGTGCGCATGCACCGCCGCGACCTCTTGGGCGATGTCTTCGGCGTGAGCGACAAAGAGGGCGAGCCCGCGTCCGATACCCAGCTCGATAGCGCGATGCGCATGATCCAGCAGGAAGGGCGCGGCGCGATCGTGTACCTGCGCCCGTCTGCTTCGGGTGACGGGCTCTCCGACTCGCTCGTGCGCCTGCGCAACGTGCAAGAGAAACCCGACGGCCCCGACCTCCACTCCGCGGGCGGGGTGGCGGCGCAGGCGCTGCCCATGTCTATGCGATCCTTCGGCATCGGCGGCCAATTGCTGCGCGAGATCGGCGTGCGCAAGATGAGGCTGCTGACCAACCGCAACGTGTCGATGCCAGGTCTTGACGCCTTCGGGCTTGAGATTTCCGATCGGGTTGCTTTAGATTGATAGTGGCGTTCGCGCGACGGGGCCCGCTCCGAGTTCCCTCGCGCAACACAACGCTCCAAAGCCCCGCGCACCCGCGCGGGGCTTTTTCGTGCGCACCCGGCACGCCGCCCGCTCGGTGCGAATGATCTGCCATGCCCAAGCGCGACCGATACCACCGGCAACGGCTCGTCGAGCACATCGGCGACGAAGGCCAGGAGCGGCTGCGCGCATCGGCGGTGCTCGTTGTCGGCGTCGGGGCGCTGGGCACGGTCAGCGCCGAGCTCTTGTGCAGGGCCGGCGTGGGCACACTGCGCCTCGTCGACCGCGATACCGTCGAAGAGACGAACCTGCAAAGGCAGACGCTCTTCACCGAGGCCGACATCGACGCACCCAAGGCAATCGCAGCAGCCGACCGGCTCGCAGCGATCAACACTGGCGTGCGCATCGACCCGCACGTGGCGCACCTCGGGCCCGCCAACTTTGAGGCGCTCCTTTCGGGCGTGGATCTCGTGGTCGACGGGACAGACAACTTCGAGACGCGCTTCCTGCTCAACGACGCGTGCGTGCGCGAGGGCGTGCCCTTCGTGTACGCCGGCGCGATCGCGGCGCAGGGTTCCGGCTGCGTCGTGCTGCCGGGCGAGACACCCTGCCTGCGCTGCCACCTCCCCGACCCGCCCGCGCCGGGGTCGATAGAGACCTGCGAGACGGCGGGCGTGCTCGCTCCCGCGACGGCTATGGTCGCATCGTGGCAAGCGCTCCAGGCCGTGCGCGTGCTGGGCTCGGGCGACTGCGCTACGGGGCTGCACATCTTCGACCTGTGGCCCGACTCGCCTGCTACGCCGCCGCTGCGCGTGATGGGCGCAGAACAGAAGCCCGCGAAGCAGTGCGCCTGTTGCGGCCTGCGCAAGTTCGACTACCTCAAGCCCGGCGCACACGCCCAGGCGACCAGCCTCTGCGGACGCGACGCGGTGCAGGTGCTGCCCGCGGCCCGTCGGGAGATCGATCTCCCCGCGCTCGCTGATAGGCTGGCCGATGCCTGCTCCGTGCGTTGCACCCCGTTCCTCTTGCGGGCGGCGGTGGACGACGAGATCGAGCTGACGGTCTTTGCCGACGGCCGGGCGGTCGTGAACGGCACAAGCGAACCGAGCAGGGCGCGGGCGGTGTACAGCCGCTACGTCGGCGACTGATGTGATTCTGCCCGTGTAAGTCAGCCCTTGTGATTCAGACCCGTTCGCGGCGCAGCGATGGATCGGAAGGGTGATCCTGTTTGCTTGTGTGCTGGGCCTCGAGGAGCGCTGCGTGCTTCATGAGCGCGGCCGCCGCCGAGGCGCTGGAGGCCGCCCACCCGCGCCAGCCGTCCTTCCATGCCCCGCGGGCGATCATCTGCTTGCACCACTCGCCGACGGGCGAGGCGGCCAAGCGCAGGACAGAGGTCGACTTGCCCATCGCGCGGTAGCTCGCTGCTGCGACGCGGGCGTGGGAGGCCTGCTTGGCGAGGAAGTCGGTGATGGTGTCGATCGAGTCGTGTCGCATGATCGCCGAGCGCGGGAGACGCTGGGCAGGTGTGCCGGGCTCGATGGGTTCCATCGCGTCGTGGGGGTCGTACCCGCCCCAGCGGGCCTTGCCCCTGCGGACGAGGCGCAGGCGGTACTCCGGCTGCCAGGCGTGCTCGAGGGGTGCGTCGTTCCACCACACCATGCGGTTGATGGCGTAGCAGTCGGCTGCCGATTCGCTTCGGTCGATGACGCTGCGGATGGCCTCGGCGAGCCCCGGCTCCACGGACTCGTCGCTGTCGAGGTGCAGCACCCACTCCTGCGTGCACGCGTCGAGCGCGAACTGCTTCTGCTTCACGAACCCGAGCCAGTCCTGGTGGATGACGCGCGCGCCCGCCTCCTCGAGCAACGCGAGCGTCCCGTCGCTCGACCCGGAATCGACCGCGACGATCTCACGCGCAAGGCCCCGCACCGAGCTCAGTGTGCGACCGATCGTCCGCGCGTTGTTGCAGCAGACGATGCTCACCGAGAGGGGCAGCGGCGCAGGGGTGTTCGAAGCGGGCGCGTTCACGCGGGCATCGTCGGCGGGGGGCGGCGCTCCGTCAAACCGCCGATCGGGCCATCACCCACCGCGGTTGCTAGCCTGCTCTGATGCTCTGGCCCCCCTCCCAACGCGTGACCGCCCTGCGCACGGCCTCCGGACGCGCCGATGAGGCGGTGGCGATCCAGCGCGCGCTGCTCAGCGGCGATTGGCGGGCGGACGCCGAGGTGCTGAAAGACGCTCCCGGCGGGTGCGTCTTCGGGGCGCAGATCGGCGGCGCGGGGTACGTCTTCAAAACCCAGCCGGTGCGCACCCTGCGCGACCGCCTGCGCTCCTCGCTCGGGCGGTCCCGCCTCGCACGCCAGTGGCGCGGCGCCGAGGCGCTCACGAAGATCGGCGTGCGGACGGCAAGGCCCCTCCTGCTCGCGCGCGGCCTCGACGACGCGGGCCAGATCACCGAGGTCCTCGTCATCGAACGCCTCGCTGGTCGATCGCTCCTCGAACACCTGCGCGACGATGATCTGACGACCGACGAACTCCGCGCCCTGACCGAGTCGATGGCGATCGATCTCGAGGCGATGTGGCTGCGCGCTTTCAACCGGGATCACAAACCCTCGAACCTGATCGTCGTGCCCGATGACGAGCTGGGCCTGCGGTGCGCGGTCGTGGATACCGTGGGCGTGCGCACGCTTCGCGGCGTGCGCGCGGGCTCGGATCAGAAGCTCGCGCGGATGCTCGCTTCGCTCTACATCGAACCCTTGGGCGTCGGGTGCGCTCCGGGTGTCCGGCGTTGGTACCGGCTGGTCTGCCGGGTGTGCGACGCGCCCGCGCCCAAGGGCAAGCGCAAGCCCGGGTGGTCCCCGCGCGCTGCCTTCGGCTTTGCGCGCACGCTCGCGGCCCGCGCGGGGCGTATCGTCACCGAGCACGGAGACCCCACTCCCAAAGACAACCCCTTCCCCGCGCGCAGCGCGATCGGAGACCGGTGACATGGCAGGCGGCAAGGACTACTCGCGGTACCAGAAGGGCATCATCAACCGCTACTACGAGCACCGCGACTCGATCATGGCGCAGAAGCTGGGCGAGATCGTCTCCGAGCTGTACCTCGCCGAGGGCAAGAAGGCACAGACCCTCTGGACCCGCGCCGAGAAGGCGCTCGCCAATATCACCGCGAAGGACGCGCGGGTGAAGAAGATCCTCGACGAGCGCTCGGTCGAGGGCCTCGCCCAGCTGGTCAACGACCTGGGCTGAGTGCGCCTGCGCTGGCGTCCAACAATCGCAACGCGTAGGCGCTGGGCGGGTTGAACCGGTGGGGCCTGTCGCCCGCCCGAGGAGGATTGCTGTGCACACCGATCGCTTTGTTCGACTTC
>CAZNUZ010000043.1:0-5587 GCA_964576725.1 uncultured Phycisphaeraceae bacterium | reverse complement strand
TCGCTCCTGAAGAGGCGGCGGCGATCTTCGGTCAGCTCGGCGTGGAGCTCGATGCGCCCGTGCTGGTCTACGCATCGCAGGGCGATACGCTCGCTGCCACGATGGTCGCCTACGCCCTGCTGCGCATCGGCCACGCCGACGTGCGCGTGCTGAGCGGAGGCTTCGAGGCCTGGCGCGCGAACCACCCCGTCGAGAAAGAGTTCCCCGAGATCGAGCAGACGCAGATCACTCCGCGCAGCCCGCTCGTTGAGAACATCACCTACGACCAGTTCGAAGACTCCGTCGGCCACAGCGACCGGGTCTTTCTCGACGCGAGGCCCATCGCCCAGTACCTCGGCGACGCCGGGATCTGGAGGCAAAACGGGCACATCCCCGGCGCGCACTCGCTGCACTGGGAGCGCATCGCCGCAGCCCACAACACCCACCGGCTGCGCCCCCGCGCGGAGATCGAGGCGATCATCGAAGAGCTCGGCGTCTCCGAGTGGGACCAGATCGTTGTGTACTGCGGCACAGGCCGGGAGGCCACGCTCCTCACGCTCGCGCTCCGGTTCGAGCTCGGCCTGCCCAACGTGCGCATGTACGAAGGATCGTGGACGGAGTACAGCTCGATCGAGGGCGCACCCGTCGAGGTCGGACCGCGCACGGAGCCCACCACGCGCGTCTTCTCCGACGGGCGCATCGGCGTCTCTGCCCAGCCGACGAAGCGCACACTCCGCGAGCTCGCCGAGAACGGCGTAGCCGTCATCGTAAACTGCCGGTCGGAGCGCGAGGTGAGCCGGCTTGACTTCGATCAGCGCGAAGAGGCCGAGCGCCTGGGCATGCGGCATGCGCACATACCCATGGGCGGCGTGCACGGGTACAACCCCGATCAGGTGCGCGCTTTCGCGGAGGTGTACCGGGAGGCCGAGGGCCGGGTCGTATTGCACTGCGCTTCGGGCGGGCGTGCGCGTTCGCTCTGGCTCGCGTACCTCGTCGAGTACGAGGGCGTGAGCCCCGAGGAGGCGTGGGGGCGCATCGAGGTGCTGGGCGGAGACGACTGGTCGTTCGACCGCTTGCTCGGCTCGCGCGTGCGGTTCGAGCTCGACGCGGAGTGAGCCCGATTACCGGGGTGAGCGGTCGGCCGAGCGGTCGGCGGTGCGCAGGAGCGTGTTGGCCGCTGCGACCACGTCGCCCAGACCGATCTTCTCGATAGCGCACCGCTCGGGGTGATCGTTGGTGACTTCCTCCTCGGGCAGCGCGGGGTCGGCCACGAGCTCGATCTCGTCGGCGAAGGGGATGGTCGTCCAGCGTTTATCCGTCGGGCCGAAGAGCGAGACGACAGGCACGCCGAAGGCCGCGGCTATGTGGCGCGGGCCCGTGTCGTTGGTGACCATGAGCCTGCAGCGGGAGACGATGCCCTTGAGTGCGCCGAGCGTCACTCCAAGCCGCGGCAGGCAGACGGGCGCTGTCGGAGGCAGGCACTGCGACGCGATCGACTCGCAGAGGTCGGCCTCCGCGGGCGAACCCGAGATCAAGATGCGCAGGCCGTGATGCTCCGCGAGGTAATCCGCGAGGGCCGCGTAGCGCTCGGGGGGCCAGCGTTTGGCGGGGTTGTTGCCGCCCGGGTTGAGCAGGGCTGTGGGTGTGCCTTCCTCGATACCCGCGCGGGCGAGGAGTGCGCGCGCCTGTTGGTCGTGCTCGTGCGCGAGGGGGAGTTCCATGGGGCCCGGCGTGCCCGGGTCGAGGCCGTAGGAGCGCAGCATGCGCGTGGCGAGTGCGGCGTAGTAGTCGCACGCCGGCACAGGGGCCCAGGCGCTCGGGTCTGTCGCTGAGCGGTCGAAGGGGGGTGTGTCTCGCCGGCGGCGGGGGGTGATCGAGTCGGTCAGCAAGAATGAACGCCCGTCGCGCTCGTACCCGATGCGCTTGGGGATGCCCGCGACTCGCGCGATCAGCGCGGTGGAGAACGAATTCGTCAGCAAGAGGGCGGCCTCGTACCGGCGCGGGCGGAGCTTCTGCGCGACGCGCTTGGGGCCCATCACCCCCGACGCCCGGCCGACGTGCACCTCGTCGAGCAGGTCCGTCCCCCGCAGCAGTTCGTCGATACCGGGCCGGCACAGGCCCCCGATGAACGCTCCGGGCAGCATCTCGCGGATCACGCGCAGCGTGGGCGTCGCCATGACCGTGTCGCCCACCCATGAGGGCAGCACAACGAGTAAACGCGTCGGGATGGTGTTCTCGCGCGGCACGGGGCCACTCTAGCCACGCGCCTGCGGGCCTGCGCTCGTGCGCGGTGCAGCGAGTGCTGCGTGGCTTACCCTTTGGTCAGCGCCGCCTGCGCAGCCTCTGCGCACGCGTGGGCGAGGGCCTGGTGCAGTTTCTCGTGCTCGGTCACGGTGCCGAGGCGCTCGAGCAGGTGGTTCACACGCTGGGTCGTGCTGGCCGACTCGGGGACCGAAGCGATGGCTGCGTCGCCCAGCGCTTCGTGGGCCGCCTCGAACCAGGCGAGGTCGGGTGCATCCTCGTCGTCGGGCGGGGGCACCTGCGTGCGCACCGTCGTCGGGCCGATCATCACTACGGGGCACATCCCCGTGCGCGTCGTCGGCTCGCGCACCAGCAGATACACCGGAACGCCCTCGCGGTTGGCCTGGTCGCGCAGCTCGCGCCCGTCGGCGCCCACCAGCGGCGGGCGGAGCAGATAGCAGCCCGTTTCGGTCAGCCCCGCGGGTTCGCCCTCGCCCTCAGCGACCGAGCCCGGGCGCTCGTCGAGCACCACGATCCCGTGCTGGGCTGCAGCGTCTGTCGCGAGTTGGCGCTTCTGCCGGCGTGCCTCTTGCAGGGGCATCACGATCCGAGACATGCGCTCGAAATCATCCACCGAGGCGGCCTGCTCGAGGGCCTTGAGGCAGAGCTTCTCGCACTCGAAGTAGTCCGTATCGAGGAGGGCTGAGGAGGCGCGCTCCATCAGCGCGTCGATCGAGCCGGGCCTGCTCGGAGCGGGGGCGGTCTTGGTGGAGGCTTTCTTGGCGGGCATGACGGCGGGCTGCTCGGTAAGAGGCTCGGTAGAGCGGGTGCGGGGTGCAGGTGCTGATGCGGGGTGCGGGCTCAGCCGGAGACGTTCTCGGCGGCGGTGCGCAGGATATCGGACCACTCGCCCGCCATGGGCTCCATATCGAATTCCAGCGCATCCGCCAGGCCCGACCAGTCCTGGTTCGTAAGCGCCTCTTTGGTCGCAACGAGGGCTGAAGTCAGTTTCTCGAGGGCGTCGGTCACGCTGCTCGCGCTGCCCGCGATCTCCGCGCCCTTGAGCTGGGCTGCGAGTTCGAGGACGGTCTTGGCGGTCATCCAGGTCTCGAGCACGTCCTCCAGGTCGCTCATCGCGCCCTGCACCTCGCCGGTCTGCAGCCGTTCCGCGATGACGACGTGCTGTTCCCGCATCGCGCTCACCGCCTCCGAAGCCTGCACAAGCGGGCCCTGGATCAGGCGGTTGGTGTCAGCCGAGATAAGCTTAATCTCCGCGGCGTAGGGGTCCTTCTGGGGCGGCTCAGCGAGATCGCCCTCGGGGATCGCCGCCCCGTCGGCGTACGCCTCCACGATGAGGCGGTCCGCCCCCACCCGCTCGCGGGCAGCGTCGAGGATCGAAGAGAGAGTCGTCCCAGCCCCGGAGAGGGGCTCGCCGTCGAGGTATACGTCCATGAAGCGGGTTATCGGCTCACAAGCGGGGGGGTGGTGAGCGCGGGCCGAGATTATCGGGGGAATCGGGTCAGGGCGGTGGTCACCACAGGGGGACTACAGGCACCGGCGGCGAGGCAGGGTCGATCGAGCTCGCGCGCTTCGCCAGAATCAGCCAAAGAGCTACGAAAACACTCCCCACAATGACCCAGGCGGTGATGGAGTGCGGCATCTGGTGTCCTCGTCGGCCTCGGCGCACGAAACGAGGTTCTCCAACTCCCTATTACGGCCACTCAGGCGGGCGGTTCTGCCCGATTGCTGGCTACGGCGCCCGCTTCCTTCGCGGCCTCACGCGCTTCCCGGCGGCGCTGCTTCTTCAGCAGCCGGATGTTCCGCGCGTAGATCACCACGCCCGTCGATTGGCCGAGCACGCCCACGAAGTCCTGCCGCCAGACGAAGTAGGTGAAGAGCGCGACGCCGCCGAAGAGCGAGAGGTACCAGAAGATCGGCGGGACGACGCTCTTGCGCTCGCGCTCGGAGACGAGCCACTGCACCGCCATGCGCCCGAAGAAGGCGACCTGCCCGCCGAGGCCGATGCCGACCCAGACGAGGCCGGCCCAGCTCGTGATGTTGAAGAGGCGGAAGAGGGGGTTGAAGCCGGTGGTCACGAGCGCGTCGCGCGTGTTGAGGCTGTAGCGGGCGATGAACTCGTCGTCGGTGAGTGGTCCTATGGCGGTCCCGTCGCGGAAGAGGATGCGGTAGGTGCGCATGCCGTTGCCGGCTTCGACGATCTCGACGAGCCCGCGCGTCGGGCCGATGCGCAGCTCGTGGATCTCCGCGCCGGTGCGCAGGTCGGGCACGCCCAGGTGCTTGCCGGGGCCCGTCACCAGCCACAGCCCCAGCGCGATCACGAGGATCATCGCAGCGTACGGCTCCCACTTCACGCGGGGGTTTCCGTCTGCGTGCGCACCTCTTCGGACGTCACCGGGCGGCGGCGCTTGCGCATGTACCGCACCGCGAAGCAATCGATCAGCCCCGGAATGGCGCGCTTGGTGATGCCCATCGACCCGTACTTCGTCTCCCCCGCGTGCCGGGAGCGGTGGTTCACGGGCATCTCGACGACGGTGTACCCCAGGTGGCGGGCGGTGGCGGGGATGAAGCGGTGCATGCCCTTGAACTCGAGGGGCAGCCGCAGCGCGATCTCGCGCTTCATCACGCGCAGCGAGCACCCGGTATCGCGGATGGTGTCGCCCAAGATCAGCCGGCGGAAGAGCCGCCCGACTTTGGAGGTCTGCTTGCGCATCCAGTTGTCGCTGCGCGCGTGCGAGCGGTCGCCTTGCACCATGTCGGCGCCCGCGGCCCGGAGCTTCTCGAGCATCGCGGGGATGTCGGCGGGGTCGTTTTGCAGGTCGGCGTCGAGGACGGCGATGAGGGGCGACCGACAGGCGCGGAAGCCGGCGTGGAAGGCGGCTGACTGCCCGTTGCCGCTCCCCGCGGGGGTGTTGGTCATCGTGATGACGCGCAGCTCGGGGTGGTGGGCCTGGAGCTCGGTGAGGCGCTGGCGGGTGGCGTCGGTCGAGCCGTCGTCGACGATGACCGTCTCGAAGCGGACGCCGGCGGGCTTGAGGGCCCCCGCGATCTCCTCCACGAGCGGCTGGACGTTCTCTTCCTCGTTGTGGGCGGGGGCGACGACGGAGAGCTCCGGCGCGTCGGCATGGTGCGATGTATTGGGGGCGGCGTCGGGCTCCATAGGGGAGCATGGTAGTGCCATCCCGCGCGGGCGTGGTTCGGGCGTGACAACGCCTAAAGTGGCCCTCTCCTCCTCGCCTACCACCGAAACGGAAGCCCCCATGCACCTGCGACACTCCGACCACGATCACGGCCCCAAAGAGATCCCCGTGAAGTTCGTCCTCGAAGACCCGCACGCGCTCACGGGCAC
>CAZNUZ010000042.1:0-22353 GCA_964576725.1 uncultured Phycisphaeraceae bacterium | reverse complement strand
GCCGACTCCCGCATCGGCACCCAGTTCCTCTACCCCGGCCTCGGGTACGGCGGCTCGTGCTTCCCCAAGGACACCCTCGCCTGCATCGCCATGGGCCGGAACTCCGAGACCAACACCCAGCTCTCGCAGGCCGTCCACGACGTCAACCAGCGCCAGCGCGACCGCTTCTTCAGCAAGATCACCGACCACTTCGGCGGCGACCTCTCCGGCAAGAAGCTCGCCTTCTGGGGCATGGCCTTCAAGCCCAACACCGACGACATCCGCGAGGCCCCCGCGCTGACGATCATGCAGAAGTGCAAGGACGCCGGCGCGACCTGCGTGGGCTACGACCCCGTCGCCGCCGAGAACGTCTCCAAGGACCACCCGGGCCTCTGCGGCATCTCCGACGATGTCTACAAGACCCTCGAGGGCGCCGACGGCCTCGTGATCTCCACCGACTGGGACGACTTCAAAGCGCCCGACTTCCCCCGCATGAAGGACCTGATGAACGGGAACGTCATCTTCGACGGGCGCAACCTGTACTCCCGCAGCCAGATGGAGCGAGAGGGCTTCTCGTACTACTCCGTGGGCCGGGCCGCCGTCACCCTCTGATCGCTGCGTCCGACACCATCGGGCCAGAATCACGAATCGATACACAAGGCCGCCCCGCGTCGGGCGGCCTTTTTCATACCCGCACACGCTGCCGCCCGGTCGCTTCCATTCTCTCACTACCGACCCGCAAGGCCGCGGGTTACAGCAGGGCGAAGAACTCGTCGCTCACGGTCGAGACGACGAGGAACCCGAGTTGCAGCACGCCAAAGACCACCGGGCCGACCCACTCGGCGGCCCGGCCGTTGCGCGCACCCATCGCCACGAGCAGCCCCACACCGACGAACACCGCCGGGTCGGTGTAGCGGTTGGTCACGAGCGGGTTGGCCGACTGCGCGATCGCCCACCCGAGCAGCGTGAGCAGCGCGATGATGGCGTAGGACTTGAGCCCCGCGTGCTTCGCGCGCCGCCACAGCAGGGCGAGCGTGAGCGCCCCCGCGACAGAGGCCGCCACGAGGAAGAGCGAGCGGCTCCCCAGATCGGGAAAGACGCGCGCGAGGATCCAAAGCCACCCGTACTCCCGGCGGAGCGTCTCGAGGTCCGTCTCAGGGACCAGGCTCAGGAACAGACCGATGGCGATCGCGCACCACGCGAGCTCATCCTGCGGGCGCAGCCGCACCACCTCACGCCACAGGAAGGGCATGAGGAAGATGAGCATCGCCGCCACGACCGAGAGCGTGAACGCGGGGTTGGCGGGGTTCGGCGGGCCCTGGCTGATCGCGCGGACCGAGCCCGAGACGGGCAGCAGCGCCCCCCAAAGCAGGTAGAAGCCGCCCATCACGCAGACCGGGATCAGGCCCGCGAGGAGCGCCAACGCGAACGCGGGCCAGCCGCCCACGCGCGTGCACCACGCCTTGGGCTTGAGCCACCACGGCAAAAACGCCGCAGCGGGCGAAGCGACCAGGCTCCACAGCGCCACCGGGGCGAGCGCCCACAAGTGGACCTGACGAACCAGAACAGCGGCTGTCACAAACCCCGTCGCAAGCAGCACCCGCCACGGCGACCAACTCACCCCCGGGCGGAAGAGCCCGACCAGCGCGAGCAGCACCATGCACCAGCCGGAGTTGTCGGTCGTCAGCCACACCCCCCCCGAAACAGTGAACGGGGTGAGGGCAAAGGGCAGGGTCCAGGCGGCAGCGACCCACGCCGCACGAGTGCGCGAGGCCTTGAGCGCCCACCACGAGGCGAACCACGCCCACACGAGCCAGACCGCTCCGAGGGTGATCGCCAGGTTGACCGCGTGCATGACGACCATGCCGGGCGTCGTGCCGCCCGTGGCGCGGTAGATCGCCCCCATGAGAAAGTAGTACCCGGGCGTCGACGCCGAGTCGTACGAGCGGACATCGACCGCGGGCAGCTCGCGCGCGAACTTCTCGATCGTGGGCATGTGGAAGCGGTGCTGATCGACGAGTTCGCTGGGCAGGCCCTCGTACTGACCCGAAATCACGGGCCCGCGCGCGAACTCGTAGACGACGAGCGGCGTTGCAACCAGTGCGACCAGCAGCACCACGAGGAGCCCGGGCAGCTGCGCAAACGGACGCGACACGCGTGCGGCGGGCTCGTCTGTCTGCGGTGTGCTCATGGGGTCTGTGCGGCGGCCCGATAGTTCCGATGCCGCGTCCGTCGCACGCTGCGACGCGTCTTGCTCCCGCGACTCAGGGATACTATCGAGCCCTTATATGGCCCGCCTGCACACCAATCCGATGGCCGCCTGGGGAAACCACCCGCGCCAGACGTGTCATGCCGCCCGGCCTGAGACGTGGCAGACGCTCGAGGACTCGGTGCGCTCCGACGCGATTTCGAGCATCTGCCCCCGCGGGCTCGGGCGGTCGTACGGAGACGCGGCCCTCAACGAGGACGCTGGACTCGTACTCATGGAGCGCCTCGACCGGTGCGTGGGCTTCGACGAAGAGACGGGCGTGCTCGAAGCCGAGGCCGGGCTCTCGATCGCTGCGATCATCGAGGCCTTCCTCCCCCGCGGGTGGTTCCCCGCCGTCACCCCCGGGACGCGCTTCGTCACCCTCGGCGGCGCAATCGCGGCCGATGTGCACGGCAAAAACCACCACGCAGCCGGCGCCTTCGCCAACTGCACCGAAGCGATCGAGTTGCTCCTCCCCTCGGGCGAGGCGGTGTGGTGCTCGCGCGAAACCGACCCCGAGCTCTTCTTCGCCACGCTGGGCGGCATGGGTCTGACGGGTGTGATCCGCAGGTGCCGCGTGAGGCTCCGGCGCGTGGAGAGCGCGTACATCGATGCGCGGTACGAGCGCGCGCCCAACCTTGATTCGGCCTTCGACGCCTTCGAGTCTCGCTTCAACAATATGACCTACGCCGTCGCATGGATCGACTGCCTGGCCCGCGGCAAGAAGGCCGGGCGATCGGTCCTCATCGGCGGCGAGCACGCGAGCGCCGGCGGCGCACCCGCGTCCTCTCGCTCGCCCCTCGCGCTCCCGAGGCCGCGCACCAAGTCGGTGCCCTTCGACTTCCCGGGGTTCGCGCTGAACCCGCTGAGCGTCGGGGCCTTCAACGCGGCCTACTACCGCGCGCCGCGCCCGAGCGCGCGCACCGAACCCCTGAGCGGCTTCTTCTACCCGCTCGACGCCATCAGCGGTTGGAATCGCGTCTACGGCAAACGCGGGTTCCAGCAGTACCAGGTCGTCGTCCCCTTCGAGGGCGGAAAAGAGGCGATCCGCACGCTGCTCGACCGCATCAGCCGTTCGCGCCGAGCATCGTTCCTCGCGGTGCTCAAATCGATGGGCGCCGAGTCGGGCGGGCCGCTGAGCTTCCCGATGCCCGGGTGGACGCTCGCGCTCGACCTCCCGCAGTCCGCCGGGCTCGACGCGCTCCTGCGCGAGCTCGATGCGATCTCCCTCGACTTCGGCGGCCGGCGCTACCTCGCCAAAGACGCCTCGCTCTCGCCCGAGCACCTGGGGCGCATGTACCCGCGGCTCGACGAGTTCCGCGCCGTGCGCACCCGCGTCGACCCCGAGCGCAGGATCTCGTCCTCACTCTCGCGCAGGCTGGGGATCGACGCATGAGCGGGACCGTGATCGTTGGCGCGACGAGCTCGATCGCGCGGGCCATTGCGCAGCAGGAGGCTGCCGACGGCCGCGACCTCGTGCTCGCGGCGCGCGACATGCAAGAGGCGCAGCGCCTCGCCGATGATCTGCGCGTGCGCCACGGCATCGCAGCGCACGCTTTGGAACTCGATGTCGAGCGGATGAACGCTGCAGCATTCGCACGCTCCGCAGCCGAGCTACTCAGCGGTTCGCAGACCCGCCTCGTGCTCTGCCAAGGCGCGATGCCCGAGCAGTCGCTGGCCCAGGAAGACGCGGCCCTCCTCCGCCGGGTCAGCGCTGTGAACTACACCTCGGTGATGGAGCTGTGCGAGGCGTTTGTTCCTGCGCTGCCCGCGTCGGGCGCGATCGCGTGCATCGCTTCGGTCGCGGGCGATCGGGGCCGCCCCTCGAACCACGTCTACGGCTCGGCCAAGGCCGGCGCGATCGCCTACCTCGAGGGCCTCGCTGCACGGCTCACGCCGGGCGGGCCGACGGTGACCATCGTCAAGCCCGGCTTCACCGACACCGCGATGACCTGGGGCGTGAGCGGGATGTTCCTCGTCGCATCGCCCGAGCGCGTCGCGCGCGATACCCGCCGGGCGATGGCAAAGGGCAAGCCCGAGATCTACACGCCCTGGTTCTGGCGTGGCATCATGCTCATCATCCGCTCGATCCCCGGGCCGATCTTCCGAAGGCTGAGCCTGTGACCGCTCCAGACACCCCGAACGCTCCAGCACCCGACCCGTTCACACTCGAATCGCCCGCGCGCGGCGCGGCCCTCGTGCGCGCGCTCCTCAAACTCGCGCGACCGAAGCAGTGGGCCAAGAGCGCCTTTGTGCTGGTGGGCCCGGCGTACGGCATCGGCATCCTCCTCGGGCGCGGGCTCTCACACGTCGAGATCTTCCTCCCAACACTCTGCGCGCTCGCCGCGTTCTGCCTCGCAGCCAGCGGGTGCTACGCAGTCAACGACCTGATCGACCGCGAGGCCGACCGCCTCCACCCGCGCAAGCGGCGCAGGCCCATCGCCAGCGGCAAAGTGACGCCGGGCGTTGCGCGCGTGTTCGCCTCCGTGCTCTTCTCGCTGGCGGCGGTCTTTGTGATGCTGATCCCGGGCGAGGGTCGCCTGTGGGTCGGGGCGGCGGTCGGGCTCTACGTCGCCAACGTCTTCGCCTACGCCTTCTACTTCAAGGAGAAGGTCGTCGCCGACGTGGTGAGCCTCTCCATCGGCTTCGTGCTGCGCGTGCTGGGCGGGTGCGCCGCGGTGATGATCGAGCCCTCGATCTGGCTGCTCAACGTGACGCTCTTCCTCTCGATGTTCCTCGCCTTCGGCAAGCGCTTAGGCGAGCGGCGCACCTTCGAGGCGGGCGCCGCGGGTACGACGGCAGCGGCGCACCGCGCGGTGCAGGGCCTCTACACCGACCACCTCTTGCGCATGGCGGTCGTCGTCTCCGCGGTCGCAACGCTGCTCACGTACTCGGGCTACCTGCAAGACCAACTGGGCGGCAAAGACGCGCTGGGCACGGTGCAGTGGCTGACGATCCTCCCCGCGACGTACGCGCTCCTGCGCTGCATCGTCCTCCTCGAGTCGGGCCGCTTCGACGACCCCACCGAGCTCGCCTTCAAGGACCGCGGCTTCCTCTTCGCCGGCGCACTCTTCGCCGTCATCACCGGCGTGTACATGCTCTTCATCTCGGGGGGCGTCTCGTGAACCGGACGATCCTGTGCCTCCCGGGCCTCGGCGCCGACGCGGCGCTCTTCGCCCCCCTCGCAGCGAATAACGAAGGCGTGCGCGTGCCGGACTGGCCCGACCCCGCCGGCTGCACCACGACGGAACGCTTCGCCGAGCGCTGCCTCGATGCCTCCGTGCAATCGGGCCTGTGGAACCCGCGTACCGTCATCGTTGCGTTTTCGTTCGGCGGGCAGGTGGCGCTCTCCATGGCGCACCTCGCGCTGACCCGAGGCATCGCGCTCCCGGCGGGGCTGCTGCTCGTCAGCGCACCCCGGTCGCACCGGGCGCTCACGCCCGCCTTCAAGCGCCAGTCGCGATCGGCGCGGCTTATCCCGGGCGGCTTGATGAAGTGGGCCGCGACCAACATCGTCTCCCCGCGCTTCGCCCGCGCGAGCGGCCTGAACGACGAGCAGGCCGCCGATCTGAGGAAGATGGCCCAGAGGCTCGACACCGATCGGTTCAAAGCGCTGGCGACGCTGGCGGCAGACTGGTCGTTCGGCGCTGCAGAAGAGGCCGCACTCGCGGAGGCGGGGTGCAAGATCGCGCACCTGCACGCGACGGGCGACTTCGTCATCCCCCCGCCGCCGGCGGACCTCCCGGGCGTGGAACTCATCGAGGCGCGTGCGCACCTCCTGACGTGGACCCACGCCGATGCCGTCCAGCGGCTGCTCGATTCACTCCTCCCCTAGGCCGGTGCGCCGCTCCGGTACGATGCCCGCTTCACCCGGGGATCCAAGCCGCCCGCCCACGCCCCAAGGGAGCACGCATGAGCACCAGCATCGCCGACCAACTCCGCCCCGGATTCACCCGCACGCTGGGCCTGATGGAGATCATTACCAACGGCATCGCGCCCGAGCGCTTCGCCCGCTGCCCCGAGGACCACGCGGACATGAACCACCCCGCGTTTATCCTGGGCCACCTCTCAATCTACCCCGATATGCTCCTCGAGATGTTCGGCGCGAGTGACCAGGCCGCCCCGCGCGACGGCTACCAGGACCTCTTCAGCCCCGCAGCCCGCTGCCAGGACGACCCCGACGGCTCGATCTACCCCGCCATGGCCGACCTGATCGCCTACAACGCCCAGCGCCACGAGACGCTGAGGGCTGTCCTCGAGACGGTGACAGACGAGCAGATGACCGCGGAGATGCCCGTCGAGCGGATGCGCACGCTCTTCCCGACGGTCGGCGCGGGCTGCGCGTTCCTGACGGGGGCGCACCTCATGTTCCACCTGGGCCAGCTCTCAGCCTGGCGCCGCGTGGAGGGCCTGGGCCCCGCGATGCCGCACGTCGGCGACTGAGTCACACGCTCGCTCAACTTCCCCGGGCGAAATGACACCCAGGCATCTCGAATGCGCTTGATCTCTATCAGGTCTTTGATAGGGTGATGCTATGCGTCTCCGTGAGCATTACGAGCAGGCCTTCGCGTGGTATCTCCGCGCCAACAAGGTGCCCTACATCTCCGTCGATGAGGCCCGGCGGACGCTCCTGCCCGAGGGCGGGCCGCTCACCGTCGCGGTCGAGGGCGAGGAGTCGCCCCGCTCGCTCAAGTCCTTCGATTTCGTCGCCTACACGCCGGAGACGAACTACCTGGTGGAGATCAAGGGGCGGAAGGTGGCAGCCCGCAGCGGCTCGAGCGAGCTGAAAGAGGGCCAGCTCCAGTGCTGGGTGACGCAGGAGGACGTCGATTCCCTGGCGGTCTGGGAGGGGCTCTTCGCGGGCCCGCAGGCCGCCCGAACCGGCGAGCGTGAGGCTCAGGCCGGGCCAGAGACCGGGCCTGTGACCGGGGCCGGGGTCGGGACTGGGGCCGTGAACGAGAGCGGGGCTGGGGAAGAGCCTCGGGCGGTCTTCCGGGGGGCGTTTGTCTTCCTGTACTGGCTCGAGTCTCCGCCGCCGGACGGGCTCTTTCAGGAGATTTTCGACTACGAGGGCCGGTGGTATGCCGTCCGGTGCGTGGAACTGGCCGACTACGTGAGCCGAATGAAGGTCCGTAGTCCCAAATGGAAGACCGTGTACCTGTCTCGCGCGGATTTCCAGGAGGTGAGCCACCCCTTCTTCGGGCTGCGTATGCCCGCCTCCGCGCCGTAGATCGCCCCACCACCAGCGTTGCGGCCTTGCCCCCCCGGGAGTAGCCTTCACTCGCTATGCCACGCCCCACCGCCAAGAAGTTCAACACCCTCCTCGCCGCCTGCCTGCTCGGCGCCGCCTGCGCCGCACCGGCCCTCGCCCAGAGCCGCGACCTGTCCGCAGCGGGCGCAGCCGGCGAATCGCTCACCCCGCCGCGCGTCGGCAACGTCGAGAAGGCGAGCACGCTCCTGTACTACGCGGTGGGCATCGGCTGCCTCGCGCTGTGCGTGGGCGTGGTCGTGATCCCGGGCCGGCGCGAGCAGAACGAGGGCGCGTAACGCCCCGACCCTCGCGCGTGAACCGCCGACCGGCCCACGCGTCCTTCTGCGAGCTGCAACCACTCCCCGCCCGCCCCCCGTACCCCCCGGAGAAACCATGCGTGAAGAAAAGAGCAGTCTGAGACCGCTCCTTGCGATCAACGCCGTCCTCGTGCTTGCGATGGGCGTGCTGACGCTCGGCCCGATGGCGGGCGCCGAGAACGGCGCTCAGCCGCGCCGCGCTGCGGGCGAGTACACGATGGTCGCCGCGAGGCCGCAAGGCCTCTCTGAGGATGCCCTCTGGATCGTCGACGCCAACAACCTCGAGCTGATGGCCGTCCGCTTCGACGGCTCGGCCAACGAGCTGCGGTTCATCGACTTCCGCGACCTTCGTGCGGACTTCGAGGAGAACGAGACCCCGCGGAGGAGGCGCTGATATGACCAAGGCCAAGAAGAACACAACCAGGACCCGCGCCTCGGGCACCGTCGTCGCACTCTGGGCCAGCGCCTTCGTGCTCGCGGGCATGGTGCTGCAAACCGCGGCCGATCGGGGCATCCAGACCGAGGCCCGCGCCGACGTCTCGGAGGTCGGCGATCTCACCGTCGCCACGCTCCGCCTCAACGACGGCGGCGAAGCCATCGCCATCCTCAGCCGGCGCGACGAGGTCCTCATGATGTACTCCGTCGAGAACGGCAGGCGGATCAACCGCCTCGCGGTACAGCCCCTCGACACCGCCTTCGCTCAAGCGCGGGCCAACGCGACCAACAACAACCGCTGACCGGTAGCCGCTGACGCTTAGCAACTCGTTCGCATCAGCGACAATCGGCCCATGAAAAAAGCGTGCCTCGTCGGGCACGCTTTTCGTTTATCCGAATCGCTCCTGAGCGTGCTCAGGCCGTCTCGAGCGCCACGCGAACGCGCTCGCCCAACTCCATGCGATCGTCGGCGATCGCGTCGGGCGACTTCTCGCGCCACTCGACCGTGATCTCCGCATCAAAGAGGTGCAGCAGCGTCGCCATCTGGCGTTCGACGGCCCGGCGGGCCTCCGTCACGTACTTCCCGTCGGAGCGGGCAAAGAGCTCGCTCGCCTGCTCCTTCGCGGTCTGCATCAGCCCGCCCTGCGTCTCGGCGCTCATCGGGATCACGTCCAGCAGGCCGAGCAGACGCCCCGCCTGAATGTCGTAGGGCCGCACCTCGTCGAGACGAAGCGAGCTCTCGATCGCCGGCATGCGCACGGTGAACGAACGCGGGCCCGTCTGCTCCACGTCCGCCTCGGTCAGCTTCCCGAGCTCGACCGAGTACTGCATGTCGAAGGTAAAGATCATCGCGATCTTCGCCTGCGACAGGACGATCGAGGGCAACCACCCCCAGCCCTTGGTCATCGTGGCGATCTCTTTGGCGTGCACCTCGAGCGCAACGAGCTTGCCGACCGACCGCACGCGCTCGGCGACGATGTCCGTCGCGAGCACCTGCACCGGCGCGTGCTCGCCCGACTTGCGCAGCATGATCAGAACTACACCCACGATGAGCGCTCCGAGGAGCGCACTGAGCACGATGAGGAAGATGGTTGAGGTCATAGTGGGTTCTTCGGAAACGGGCAGGAGCGGTTCCGCCCGCCGCGCCAGGGTGTTTGGGTTCCAGGAGGGTTATACAGCTTCACGCACGCTCAATAGGCGCCAGATTCACACCCCGTAGACGGCCTTTGCCTTCTCTTCGAGGTGGCGCATGAGCGGGGCGGGATCGAGGCGCGAGCCGGTCACGCGCTCGCAGAGTTCCTCGGCGGGGTAGCGGCGGCCGTGGGCGTGGATGTTGGTGCGCAGCCACTCGAGCACCCCGGCGAAGTCGCCCCGCGCGATACGCTCGTCTCGATCGGGCTGGGCGGCGCCCATCGCCTCCCACAGCTGGGCGGCGTACAGGTTGCCGAAGGTGTAGGTCGGGAAGTAGCCCATGGCCCCCATCGACCAGTGCACGTCTTGCAGGCAACCCATCGCGTCGTTGGGCACCTCGAGGCCGAAGTCGCTCTTCATGCGCTCGTTCCAGATCCCGGGCAGGTCGTTGCACGCGAGCTCGCCCGCGATCATCGCGCGCTCGAGGTCGAAGCGCAGCATGATGTGCAGGTTGTAGGTGAGCTCGTCGGACTCGACACGGATGAAGTTGGGGGCGATGGCGTTGGCTGCGCGGAAGATCGCCTCGGCGTCGGCGCCGCCAAGGGCATCACCGAAGGCGCGCTGGGCCGCACCCACGCCCCACTTCCAGAAGTCGCGGCTGCGACCGACCTGGTTCTCCCACATGCGCGACTGGCTCTCGTGCATGCCGAGACTCACGGCCTCGGCGGCGGGCTGGCCGAAACGATCAGACTTCGGCAGCCCCTGCTCGTACATCCCGTGCCCCGCTTCGTGCGTCGCGCTCGAGAGCGCGTCGAGCCAAGCGTCCGGGCGGTAGCGGTTGGTGATGCGCGTGTCGCCCGGGCCGAAGCCGGAGCAGAAGGGGTGCGTCGTGTCGTCCATACGGCCGGCGGTAAAGTCGTAGCCCATCTGCTCGATCACCGCGGCACAGAACTCGCGCTGCTTGTCGATCGGGAGCTCCGTGGTCCCCGGCTTCATGTCGGGCTCGACGCCCGACTGCTGCACGCGGGCGAGCAGGTCAACGGTGAACTCGCGCAGCGGCGCGAAGATCTCCGCGGTGCGCTGCGCGGTCATACCCGGCTCGAAGGTGTCCATCAGCGCGTCGTACGCCTCGCCGCCCGCGGGGATGCCCAGGCACTCGGCCTTGCGACGGTTGAGCTCCACCGTCTTTTCCAGCCACGGCAGGAAGAGCGAGAAGTCTTGCTTCTCGCGCGCCTCGCGCCAGCCGGTCATGCCAAGAGAGGCGCACTTGGCCATCTCCTCGACGAGCTCCTTGGGGAGCTTGGTCGCCTTGTCGTAATCGCGCTTCGCCTCGCGGACGTTCGCCTGCGCGAGCTCGTCGTTGTTGACCACCGACTCCTCGGCTGCGCGTGCGATCAGCTCGCCGAGCTCCGAGGAAGACGCCCGGTCATGCACCATGCCCGAGAGCATCTGCAACTGTTCCGAACGCAGGGGCGCTGCGCCGTCGGGCATGTAGGTCTCCTGGTCCCAGCTCACGACATGCCCCACCGAACCCAGAAGCGCCGTCTCGCGCAGGTGGGCGTAGAGCTTGTCCAGGGCGGTCGTCGGGGCGGCGGCGGTCGTTGTCATGCGGTCTCTCCTATTGCTCTGAGATCGGGCACGCCCCTCGCGGCCCATGGGTGTACCGGAGCCTAGACCGCGAGAGACAAACCGGGCGTCTTTTTTCTCATACGCGGGCATGCGCCGGGCCGGCCCGTGCGTCATGGTGGTGAGATGAAGGCCCACCGCCCCAAACCCAAAGACCAGCAGCCCCCGCGCGACCCCGCGCGAGACGCCTGGTCACGCGAACTCGCCCAGCGCGGCGACGCCTGGTGGGCCTACGCACGCTCGCTCACACGCAGCGACGCCGACGCCGAGGACACCCTCCACGACGCGCTCGCCGGCGTCCTCGGCGCGGGCGTGCACCCGCAAGACGTGGCCCCCGCGTACGTCTACGCCGCCATCCGCAACGCGGCCCACGACCGGCGACGCAAAGAACAACGCAGAGCACCAGGGTACACACGACGAGCAAGAAACGCCCCAGCGCACACCGCCGACCTCCGGGGCGCACTGCGCGAGCTGGGGTCGGCCGACACCGACGCTGCGGAAGTCGTGACCCTCAAGCACGGGTGCGGCCTCACGCTCGCGCAGATCGCCCGCGTCACAGGCCGGCCGCTCGGAACCATCGCAGCCCAGTACCGGCGCGCACTCGACCGGCTCCGCTCGACGCTCCACGACACCAACGAACAGGCCCCGAGGCACGCACCATGAACAAGCAAGACACCGATGCCAGGCTGGACGCGCACGAGTGGCCCACGATGCCCGCCGACGTGCGCTCGCGCCTCGACACACGCATCGCCGGCGACTCGGGCTCTCGTCTGCCGCGCTCGCTCTCGTTCCCAAGAGCGGCGCTCCTCGCGGCCTGCGTCGGCATCGTGGGCATCCTCGTTGGCTACGCCCTCCGAGGGACGCCCCAGCAAGGAAGCACCATCCACGGCGCTCCGATCGCAGGCAATACCAGCACAAACACCAACGCCAACGCCGACCCCAACTCCACAGCAGTCGCCCGCGCAGCGCAAGACGCGCCCGTTGTGGTGCGCATCAACGCTCAGCCCTTCGCATCGCCCGCGCTCGGCGCGGCTGCGATGCGCCCGAGCCTCACCAACTAACACCGACCACCCACCCGTCAGGAGACCACGCATGATCGCTCTACTCCCCATCACCCTCGCCGCATCACAGCTCGTCTTTGCCGCTGGCAACGCCCTGCCCGCCGAATCCGCCGAGTCCGCCGAAGCAGTGCGCACCACCACCGAGCCCAAGCAGGTGCAGATCACCTACCGCGTCGACAACGTCTTCGCCGCAGCCTCTATCGAACAGCTCAACCACTACATCGCCGACGAAGAGGGCGGGGCGTCGCGCCCTGTCCAGCCGCAAGGCAACATCGGCGGCCCGCTCGTCTCGATCGGCGCGATGCCCGACTACGCGATCATGATGGTCGAGGGGTACCGCACGCTCGCGTCCGAGCCGGTGATCCCGCAATCGAGCCCGCGCGTGATCGTCCTCGACGGGCAGCAGGCCGTCGTAGAGATCGGCACCCCGGTGAGCTTCATGGAGGCGACGGGGCCCGAGAGCTTCCGCGTCGTCGAGGTCGAAGGCCTCACGCGCGGGCTCACCTTCTCGGCCCGGCCCGTCGTGCTCGATTCCGGCGCCGTGCGCTTCGAAGAGCTCGACATCACCATCACCGAGGTCGTCGGGAGGCTCAACGTTGTCGACGAATCCGGCGCCGATATGGGCATCCCCGGCGGCCGGCCCATCACCCGCGCCGTCACCTACAGCCTGCCCGTCACGCTCCCCGAGGGCGAGCAAGCGCTGGTGCAGTTCGAGACGCCGGGCCCCGAGCCCCAGATCGTGATGCTCCGGCTCGCCGCCGAGGTCACGCGCCCGGGCGTCGACGCGATCGAGGACTAAGCCCGCATCGATTCAGCGCAGGCGGCGCACGACCGCTGCCTCGCGCTCTTCCGGATCGCCGATGTGCTCGACGAAGAGCCGCGCCAGCTCGTCCGACCCTCTGCGCCCCACGGGTCCCCGGGCGATGTCATCGAGGATGGCTGCGAAGGCTTCGGGGTCATGCCGCACCACGTCGGCGAAGAGCGCGTGCGCACGGGCGTAGGCCTCGCGCACCCCTTCGGCATCCGAGCCCGGCGCCTCGACCGCGCCCACAAAGCCGCCCGCGTCCGACCAGCCGCCCGCTTCGGCGACCTCCGCGAAGATCTCGACGCGGTGCGACGACCGGGCGGCATCGGTACCCGGGCCGAAGCTCGCGGAGGGGTCGTGCGTCTCGAACGCCGTCGCGAGGCCCTCGGTGATCCAGAACGGGTACTCGCGCGTGCGCAGCTGGATGCCGGTGTTGAACGCGATCAGGTGGGCCGCCTCGTGCGTCGCTTTGGCGACCGAGGTCAGCCGCGCCTCTTCGTCGAGGCGCAGGCGCTCGGCGCGGACGTGCTCGTGGATCGCGGCGTCTCGCCTCGCCTCGGTCGTCGGGTGCGTCGACGCGACGGCGCCCGACGAACCCGCCTCGCCCGCGAACGCGTCGAGCTGGGCGTGGGCGGCCTGGAACACCGGGCTCGTGCGATCGTCGTAAAAGACAGCGTGGTTCGGAACGGTGGCGTAGTACCCCGCGACCCAACCCGACTCGACGCCGTCGTGCTCCCGCGCGAAGGCCTGGTACGACGCGTGCTCCGCGAAGAGCACCACGACGAGCTTGTGCTCCGGCGGTCGGAAGGCGAGCCCCGCCCGCCGGGCGAACTTGCGGACCTCGTGGTACGTGCGCTCGAGCAGCCGCTCGCGCTCACGCGTCCACTCGGGAGAGGCGTCAGAAAGCAGCACGAAGCGCTTCGTCTCGGTCCGGCGAAAATCAGAGCCCAGCGCTGCGAGCGTCGACTCGACACGCGCATCGTCGGCTTCGAGGCGGAGGAGCCCGGCGTCGTAGAGCCCCGTCAGTTCAGCGGCTGCGGCGCGGTCCGTCGGCTCGAGCATCAGCGACCGGCGCAGCACGCTCGCCCGCGCGAGGGCCTCGCCCGCGGGCGCACCCGCGCCGATCGCCTCTCGGATCGTCTCGGAAGTGATGCGGACGGGCCCGGCGCTCTGCGCCGAAGCGGGGGCCGGCGCGTCGTACACGAGGCCCGTCAATGCCCCGATCGCACCCAATGTCAGCAGCCAATTCCGCAAGGCCCGCGCTCTCCGCCAAGAAAAATCGCCGGCGCGCCCCCCGGCTCTCTCCTCCGCGGGGACGCACCGACACCCCCCCCATCGGGTCTTCTTCTGCGGGCAGCCACCCCGATGAGGGCTCCGCGCCCGCGCGCAACCATCCCGGACCTCGCCAGGCCAAACCGCCGGCGCAGACGCAACACCACTTCCGAGTTCGCGGACCCTCCCCGGACCCCTAGAAGGGAACCATGATCCCGACGTACAGCCCCAAACCGTCTCGATCGGGGTTCTCGTCGGTGCCCTGGCTGCTGGCGTTGGAGATGTGGTGCCAGCGGAGGCCGACGTCCAGACGCGAGCCGGCGTCGCCCACGGGGAACGTCGCGCCCAGGCCGATGCGGGGCGTGAAGTTCTGCCGGGTGCCCTCGTCGGGGACGTCTTCGGTCGAGAAGAGCAGGCCGATGCCCGCCTCGGCGTAGAACGAGTGCGTGGGCTTATTCACAAAGTGATACCGAAAACCCAGCGACGGATTGACCGAGAAGGCCTCCTCGCCCTCCTGGTCGTGGTACCAGACGCCCAGGTTCACGTTGATCTCCAGGTCGTCCGCGAGGAAGCGGTGGTACGCCAGGCGCGGCCCGAGATCCACCGCGTCGTCCGTGCTCACCGCGACCTCGAGCGTCGCAGCGTAGTACTGCGTGCCCGCTGCCCCGAAGGCGAGACTCGAGGGAACCGCCTCACTCAAAAGCACCGCGCCCGCCGACGACCCCGCAGCAGGATCCTCCTGCGCACGGGCGGGCGCCGCAGCGCACACGAGGGCCAGAGCACCTAGGCTCATCAGACTGAAGCGGGTCACGGTCGGGGGTTGCAGCGTCATGGTGCTGCGAACCTATCGCAGACCCGCGGCGCACGCGACCCCGACGACGGATCTACCCCCATGGACGACGAGACACGCCAGCGCATCGAACGCCTCGAAGAGCACCACAGCTTCTCGGCGCACCACACCGACCAGCTCGACGAGCAGGTGCGCGCCGCCTTCGAACGGCTCGAACGGCTGACCGCACGCCTCGACCGACTCGAGAACCGCATGCTCACGCTCGAAGACGCAGGCGACCTCGCCCAGCAGCGCGAAGAGGCCGCAGCCGAAGATCCCGACATCGAGTTCGAACGCCCGCCCCACTCCTCCCGCGCCCGCCCCGGCGAGTAACCAGCAGCCCCGCCAGCCAGCACCCGAAACCAACCACAGCAGGAGCACGACCGTGCCCGTGACCTTCCAGCAAGCGCGACTTGAGAACGGCCTCACCATCGTCGCCGAGACGGACCCCGAGGCCCACACCGCCGCGTGCGGCTTCTTCGTCAAGACCGGCGCCCGCGACGAGGCCTCGCCCGTTATGGGCGTCTCTCACTTCCTCGAGCACATGATGTTCAAGGGCACGCCCACGCGCACCGCAGAAGACGTCAACCGCGACTTCGACCGCCTCGGCGCCCAGTACAACGCCTACACCTCCTCCGAGCTCACGTGCTTCTACGCCTCGGTTATCCCCGAAGCGCTCACCGACGGCGTCGACATCCTCGCCGACATCCTGCGCCCCTCCCTCCGGCAGGAAGACTTCGACACCGAGAAGAACGTCATCCTCGAAGAGATCGCGATGTACAAAGACAGCCCCTTCTGGGTGCTGTACGAAAAGACGCTCGAAGCCTTCTACGCCGACCACCCCCTCGCGCACCGCGTGCTGGGGACCGACGACACCATCGCGGCGCTCACGCGCGATCAGATGCAGGCCTACTTCGACGAGCGTTACAGCCCGGACAACACCGTGGTCGCGCTGGCGGGGAAGCTCGATTTCGAGCGTGTGGTGGCGCAGCTCGGCGACCGCTGCGGGCACTGGTCGAGCACGGGCGCCACCCGCGACGCAGCAGCCCCCAAAGCCACGGGCGAGCGTGTGGAGCTGACGAGCAGCAAGTTCGACCGCGCCTACATGCTCGCCGTCGCGCCGGGGCCCTCGATCGAGGACGACCGGCGTTACGCCGCCATGATGCTGGCGAAGATCCTGGGCGACCCGGGGAACTCGCGCCTGCACTGGTCGCTCATCGAGACGGGCCGGGCGGAGGAGGCGATGGCCGCCTACGACGGGCGCGACGGCTGCGGCGAGTTCTACGTCTACGCCTCGGGCGAGCCGGACCGGGCCGACGAGATCTGGTCGGGTGTCGAGAAGGAGATCGCCGGGCTCATCGATTCCGTTGAAGAGGGCGACCTCGAGCGCCTCCGCAACACCCTCGCCACGAGTGTGACCCTCGCGGGGGAGCGGCCCAGCGGGCGGATGCAGCGGCTGGGCCGGCTCCAGACCTACTTGGGCACGCAGATCCCCCTCGAGACGGAGCTGGAGCGCATCAACGCCGTCACCCTCGACGACCTGCGCGAGACGTGGGCCGCGTTCCCGATGTCCCCGAGGACAAACGGCCGATTAATGCCCGGGGGCTGAGCCGCCCCCCTCGTGCACAGACGACCCGAAGGCTCCCCAAGGCGGTGCAGTGGCCCGCCCGAGCCCCCGGAGAGACGCCCATGGCCGACAAGAAGGACAAGAAACCCGCGGACAAGAAGGCCCCCCCACCCGAGAACAAGGGGTTCTGGGGCTCGCTCCCGCGCTGGAAGCAGGGCTGTCTGATCCTGTCGGTCTTTGTGATGATCCTGGGCCTAGGCATGGGCGTCGCGGGCGGGGGCGATGACATCCCCGCGCGGACGCCCGATGATCTGGCAGGCGAAGCGAGCACCGGCCCCGAGGGCGCTCGCGGCTTCGCGCCCGGCGCGCCCCCCATCGACACGACGGGCGACCCCACCGCGCAGAGCGCCGAGCTCGACCCCGACGCCCCCGTGACGCTGGACGAGTGGTCGCCCGCCGTCTTCCGTTTCGGATTCAGCTTCTTCGTGGGCATGGCGGTCGCGCACGCGATGCGGACGCTCCTGCGCATCACCCTCGTCGCGTCGGGGTTCTTCATCCTCGCGCTCTTCGGGCTGCAGTACGCCGGCTACGTCGAGCCCGACTGGACGGTGATCCAGGAGGACTTCGATTCCTTCGGCGACTGGGCCCGCGGGCAGCTCTCGAGCTTCCAGCAGTTCATCACCGGATACCTGCCCAGCGCAGCAGCGGGCATAAGCGGTGCGGTGCTCGGCTTCAAGCGCCGCTAACCCCGTCCGCACGACCCCTTCCGCACGAGCGGGCTCAGCAGGAACAGCACCCGCCCGGGCCATCGGCTGCGTTGGTCTCGGTGGTGGCGGCGTAGTCGTATTTGGGCTGCCAGTCGCTGGGCGGGAGGAGTTCGGAGAGGGGCCACATCGCGCAGAAGTCGTCGCCCGGGCCGAAGAAGCTCCACCCGGTGCGCTCGATCGCGTTCCCGTCTTTGCGCAGCGCCGAGACGCCGGGCCAGTACCCGGGCGGCTCGCCCTCGACCGACTCCTCCATGTAGAACCCGAGATCGTGCGCGAGCCGCGTCCCCGCGATCGACGCGACGGGGAAGCGCCAGCCCCGCCCTCGCGCGAATTCTCGCAGCTCCGCCGGCTCGTCGGGCGAGGTGAGCACGAACGCCGCCCGATCGACGAGGTGATCCGTGAGGCCGTTGAGTCCGTCGGCCCAGAGGGTGCAGTAGCTGCACGACTTGCCCATGTTGTGCACGAGCAGCAGCTCGTCGCGCTGGCCGAAGAGCTCAACGAGGGTGACGGGCGAGCCGTCGGGCCTGCGCAGGGTGTAGTTTTCAACGGGGGTGGGCTGCTGGGCCCGGCGGAGCTTGGTGCGCTCGGCCTTGAGGCGCATGATCTGCATCTCGAGGGCCATGATGGGGTCGCTGTGGTCGATGCTCATTCGTCGAACGTACCCGAAGCGCAGGCCGTCGCGCACGCGCACGCCGGACACGCAGAACAAAAAGCCTCGTGCATCAGACCCGGTGCGATCGATCCGGTGCGATCGATCCGGCGCGTCAGATGTAGATGCGCAGGTGCTCGCGGGCGGCGGAGCCGGCGGTAGCGATTTCGGAGAGCAGCTCCTGCACCGCGCGCTTCTGGCCGGGCCACATGAAGTGGTCCTGCGCGGGCCGACCCGCGTGCTTGGGGGCCGCGATCCATCTGTGATCGGTGTGCTCGTCGTTCAAGGTCGGCGACCAGCCCGAGTCGACCTCCGCGACGAAGCGCGGGCTCATCACGATGCAGTCGAGCGTCGGCAGGTAGTACGGGTACACCTGCTCGAGCGCCCAGAAGCCCAGGCAGGGCGGGGCAGCGAGGTCGAGGCCGATCTCTTCGTGCGCCTCGCGGACCGCGGTCTCCCACGCGCGCTCGCCCGGCTCGACGTGCCCCATCACGGGCTGCCACGTTTCGTCCATCGGCGCCTTGGCCCGCAAGAGCTGCAGGAGCTCGATGCCGCCCGCGCCCCCACCGCTGCCCGTTCCCGCAACGGCCGAGCGGAACACATACAGGTCCACCACATCGGCGCGCACGCGCGGCCCGCCGGTGGGCGAGGTGCGGTACCCGTCGGGCCGGCGATCGCTCCGGGGGGCAGTTCCGATCGAGGGCTCGGGCGTAGGCTGATGGGGCGCAGGTTGATTGGGTGCAGCGGTCATCCGCTTGAGACTACGCCGCGGGGAGCGCCCGAGATCGGTTCGCGAGCGTGCTGAGGGGACTCCAGCGCCCGCACGAGCGCCCGTGCCTTGGTCAGCGTCTCTTCCCACTCCGACCGCGGGTCGGAGTCGGCGACGATGCCCGCACCGACGCTCAGATCGATCGTGCCCGCCGCCGGCGTGTCGTGCGTGAGGGCGCAGGTGCGGATCGCGACCGAGAGGGTCATATCGCCCGAGTCGTCGATCCAGCCGATCGCGCCGGTGTAGAGCCCGCGCTCGACGGGCTCCAGCGCATCGATGAGCTGCATCGCGCGGACTTTGGGCGCCCCGGTCACGGAGCCCGGGGGGAAGGTCGCGCCGAGCAGGTCCGCGAGCGTGCGCCCCGGCGCGAGCGTCGCGCTCACTGCCGACGAGGCGTGCTGCACCCCCGCGTCGCCCGCGTGCTGTTCGATCGTGCGCGGGGACTCCACGCGCACGCTCCCGAGCTGCGCGACGCGCCCGAGGTCGTTGCGCATCAGGTCGGTGATCATGGCGAGCTCGGCGGCGTCTTTCTCGCTGCGCTCGAGCGCGTGCGCCGGCGCCGAAGCGGGGCGCGTGCCCTTGATGGGCTGGGTCTCGATGCGCCGGGTGCGCGCGTCGTAGGAGAGGAAGAGCTCGGGGCTCGCCGAGCATATGGTGCGCGCACGCCCCCCTCGCCCCGCTGCAGCGATCTCGGCGTACGCGCCGAAACGCGGGCTCGCCTGCGCGAAGAGCCGGGCCGCGAGCGCGCGCGGCTCGCCCGCCCAGCGGGCGCTCAGGCGGTGGGTGATATTGGCCTGAAAGATGTCGCCCGCGCGGATGTACCCGACCGTGCGCGCGACCGCCTCTTCGTACGCGCCCTGTGACGTGCGCGACACAAAGGGCTCGACGCTGCACCCCTTCGGCAGCGCGGGCAATGCGAACGCGGGCGGCTCTCCGAAGGGGGTCCATGCACCATCGAGGCAGCGGTAGCCGTGATCGACGCGGGCGAGCGCGAGCGCGGGCCACGCGCGGTCGTCTTCGGGGGGCGGGCCGTCTTGCGCGAGTGCACGGGCGGTGGGTTCGACGAGCCTGCCGAGCTCGTAGCCGAGTGCGACGAACCAGCCGCCGCCGCGTTGGTGCGCGCTGCGTTGCTCGGCCGCGTGCGCCGCCAGTTCCGCGATGTCGGCGAAGGGCGCCCGCGGGTCGAGATCGGCCAGAGTGCGCACGGTCCACGAAGCGGGCACGCCCACGATGCTCGAACGCCGGACGGCGGACCGGCCGTCGGCCTCGATCAGCGCGACGAGGGGCACGCCCGTCGGCCAGTGCATCACGGCCTGCGCGGGGGCGATCTTCACGCCAAAAGCGCCCGCAGCGCGTCGCCCGGTACGGGCTCGCGCATCAGCGATTCGCCGACGAGCGCGATGCGCACGCCCTCCTCGCGCAGCCGGGCCAGATCACCGGGCGTCTTGATGCCCGACTCGCTCACGAGCACCGACGGGTCATCAACAAGGTCCACCAGGCGCAGCGTGTGGTTCAGGTCCGTCGTCATCGTTTCCAGGTCGCGGTTGTTGATGCCGAGCAGGCAGTACGAACGCGAGGGGAAGCCGATGTGCGGGCGCACCTTGAGCAGGTTCTCCATCGAGTGCGCCTCGACGAGCGCCGTCAGCTCGAGCTCGCGCGCGAGGATTAGAAGGTCGATGAGCAGCGACTCGGTCAGGCACTCGGCGATGAGGAGCACCGCGTCGGCGCCGATCGCCCGCGTCTCCCACATCTGGTACGGGTCGATGATGAAGTCCTTGCGCAGAACGGGCAGGGGCACCTCGTCGCGGATGGCGTGCACGAAGGCGTCGTCGCCCCCGAAGAAGCGCTCGTCGGTCAGGCACGAGAGGGCCGACGCGCCCGCTTCGTGGTACTGTCGGGCGATGGCAACGGGGTCGAAGCTCTCTTGGTATTCGGGGCGGATCCAGCCCGCGCTGGGGCTGCGCCGCTTCACTTCCGCGATGATCGCAGACCGCGCGCCGGCGCCCTCGGTGTTGGTCACGGCGCCGAAGAAGTTGCGGGGGCGGCCCAGCTCGGAGATGCGCTCTTTGAGCTCGTCGAGCGAGACGCGCGCCTTGCGCTCCTCGACCTCGACGCGCTTGTGCTCGACGATGGCGCTCAGGGCGTCGGTCATGGTGGGCGCGGTCTTCCTGCTGATATGCCGCCGGTCGGCGTGGGCGATGGACCCCGTGCCGGCCTCGGGCGAGGCCGATCAATCGGCGTCCGGGGGAGGCGTTGTAGCGCCCGAACCGGACCTGGGCGACCCCGAGACTGCTGCCGCCGTCCTCCTGAGCTCGGGCATCGCCCTCCTGGCCGTCGGGATCGCGGGCGGGATCATCTACGGGCTCCGCCTTTGGCAGCCCGTCCCCAAGCCCACGCCCGGGCAAAGGACCGAACAAGGGACTGAACAAAGGACCGAACAGAAGAGCGAGCAGAAGAGCAGCGCTCAGCCCCCCACAGCGGCCCGGGCCGACGACGGCCCCGCGGGGCGCATCGAGCTGCTCAATCCGCGGTCGTCGGCCGGCTCGACGACGCTCATCGCCTGCTTCCTCGCGTTCTTCCTCGCCTTCCTGGGCCAGCAGCTCGGCATGCTCTCCGCTGCCGCCCTGATCGTTCCCCAGGGCGAGACGCCCACCCCCGAACAAGCCGCCCTCGCGGCCATTTGCGGGTACCTCGGCGCGGTCCTCACCATCGGCTTCGCCTGCCTCTTCGATGCGGGCCTCCGCCGGCTCCTCACCCGCGGGTGGCGGCCCGGGCGACTCGCAGCAGATACCCTCCGCAGCACGGGGGCGCTCGTCGTCACCTACCCCTTCGTCTTCGCTGCCAGCATCCTCGGCTCGGCCATCGCGATCTGGATCACGGGCCAGTCCCCCGACGAGGTCAGCCACAAAACCCTCGAGGCGCTCATGGAGGGCGGTTCGACGCTGTGGTTCGTTCTGACGATCGTTGGGGTGGCGGTTGGTGCACCACTCGTTGAAGAGGTGCTGTTTCGCGGGCTGCTCCAATCGGGGATGCGCGGGATCGTGGGCGTCTGGCCCGCGATGCTGGTCACATCGGCGTTGTTCACGCTCATCCACCTCGGCTCGGTGGAGCCCCGCGCGCTGCCGGGGCTCTTCGCGCTGAGCATGGGCCTTGCGATCCTCTACGAGCGAACGGGCCGGCTCTGGCCCGTGATCCTGATGCACGCCCTCTTCAACGGCGGGAACCTCGCGTTCGCGCTGCTCGTCGTGGCGGGCTGAGGGGGGCGACATCCCGGGGGTGGGTGCTACGATTGGCCTAGGGACATACCCGCGAGCGCGGACGCGCGCGGGCCCCGAGTTTCGTCCACCCGATTGCCGGCCCAAGACGCTGGCCCATGTGTGTAGAGAGGGACCGACCATGACCGCCGTCGCCACCAGCAAGGCCGCCGACATCCTCGGCGCCGAGGCCGAATCGCTGCTTTCCTACGAGTGCAAGGGCTTCCCCAAGGCCACCCTGCACGCCCCGGGCCCCGACTTCGTCGACCGCATCCTCGCGCCCACCGACCGCCCGATCAACGTCCAGCGGAACTTCCAGGCGATGCTCGACCACGGCCGTCTCGCCGGCACCGGCTACCTCTCGATCCTCCCCGTCGACCAGGGCATCGAGCA
>CAZNUZ010000041.1:0-23440 GCA_964576725.1 uncultured Phycisphaeraceae bacterium | reverse complement strand
TGCGACGAGCCCAACACCTGCCTGATCTCCAACGGTTTCTGCTCGATGGGCTTCGCGCTCCCCGGCGCGATCGCGGCCAAAATGGCGCACCCAGAGAGCAAGGTCCTCGCCATCTGCGGCGACGCGGGTGTGCTCATGAACATCCAAGACATCGAGACCGCCAAAAGACTCAAGCTCCCCCTCGTCATCATGGTCTGGGAGGACAAGGAGTACGGGCTCATCAAGTGGAAGCAGCAAGACCACTTCGGGGAGCACTCCGATCTCGAGTTCACCAACCCCGACTGGAACATGCTCGCCGAGTCGTTCGGCTGCACGGGTATCCGGGTCGATAACGCCCGGGACCTCAAGCCCGCCCTCGAGAAGGCGCTGGCGGTCGACGGCCCGGTGATCCTCTCGCTCCCGATCGATTACGACGAGAACCGCAAGCTCACCGAACGTCTCGGCAAGACGACGATCAAGCTCTAAACCAACGCTCTTTCAAGGACGAACCGATGCTCAAGGACGCATACCCCTACTTCCTCGCGGGCGAAGCGGTCTACGCCAACACCGATCTTGTCGTCACCAACAAGTACACGTCGCAGCCCGCAACGAAGGTCGCGCTCGCGGGTGCGGACGTCATCGACGAAGCGATCGACGCTGCGGTGCAGGCTCAGAAGGAACTCGACAAGTGGCCCTCGCACCGCAGGCGCGCGGTCCTGGAGCACGTGGTCAACGGGATCGACGCCCGGTTCGAAGACTTCGCCCACGCCCTCGCGGTCGAGGCGGGCAAGCCGATCAAGGACGCGCGGGGCGAGACCGAGCGAGGCCTCGATACCTTCCGCATCGCGATGGAAGAGTCCACCCGGCTCGAGGGGAAGTACGAGCCTCTGGACATCTCCCCCCGCGCAGAGGGTTACGAGAGCGTGTGGAAGCGCGTGCCGATCGGCCCGTGCTCCTTTATCTCGCCCTTCAACTTCCCGCTCAATCTGGCGGCGCACAAGGTCGCACCCGCGCTCGCCGTCGGGTGCTCTTTCGTGCTCAAACCTGCTTCGAAGACGCCCATCAGTGCGCTGATCCTGGGCGAGATCCTTGCCGAGACCGACCTCCCGAAGGGCGCGTTCAGCATCCTTCCCTGCTCGCGCGACGGCGCGGACCTCTTCACCACGGACGAACGCTTCAAGCTGCTCTCCTTCACGGGGTCGCCCGACGTGGGCTGGGACCTCAAGGCACGCGCGGGCAAGAAGCCCGTGGTCCTGGAACTCGGCGGGAACGCAGCGTGCATCGTCGATAAAGACGCCGACATCGAGTACGCGACCGACCGGCTGATCATCGGCGCCTTCTATCAGTCCGGGCAGTCGTGCATCGGTGTCCAGCGGATCGTGATCCACGAGGACATTTACGATGCGCTCGTCGCGCGCTACGTCGAAAAGATCAAGGGGCTCAAGGCGGGCGATCCGCTCGACGAGGAGACCTTCCTCGGGCCGATCATCTCGGAGAACGACGCCAAGCGACTCGAATCCTGGGTGAACAGCGCCGTCGAGCAGGGGGGGCGCGTGGTGGTGGGCGGCAAGCGCGACGGGGTCTTCTACGACGCAACGCTCGTGGAGAACGTGCCGCGTTCGGAGAAGCTCTCGTGCGACGAGGCGTTCGGGCCGGTGGCGACACTCTCGAAGTTCACGGACTTCCAGGACGCGATCGACGAGGTCAACGATTCGGTCTTCGGCCTGCAGGCGGGCGTCTTCACGCGTGACATCCATAACGCCTTCCGCGCCTTCAACGAGCTCGAGGTGGGCGGTGTCGTGATCAACGACGTGCCGTCGATGCGGGTGGATTCCATGCCCTACGGGGGCGTGAAGGAGTCGGGCCTGGGCCGAGAGGGCATCCGCTTCGCTATGGAAGACATGACGGAAGTGCGCCTGATGGTGCTCAACCGCGTCGGCCGGTAACTTCAAGGGGAGGAATCCCCCCCCGTGTCGACCGATGGCGCACAACTCGACTCCCCTTCGGACCAGCCGGTGGGCCGGGTTGCGCTGGTGTTCACGGACATCCAGGGCTCGACGGAGGCGTGGGAGCGCCTGGGCGATGCGTACCAGGCCGTGCTCGGTGCGCACAACTCGGCGATGCGACGAGCGATCGCATCGTGCAGCGGCTACGAGGTCAAGACCGAGGGTGACGCGTTCATGGTCGCGTTCCACCGCGCGGGCGACGCGGTGCGATTTTGCATGACCGCCCAGCGTGAGCTCGCGGGTGTCGTCGTGACCGATACCGGTGAGCCCGTGCGCGTGCGCATGGGCGTGCACGTGGGCGAGCCCATCTGCGAGCAGGACCCCGTCACCGGGCGGATGGACTACTTCGGCCCGATGGTGAACCGCTCGGCGCGCGTTTCGTCGGCGGCGCACGGCGAGCAGACGCTCATCACCGAGTCCGCGCGGGCCGATGCGGGCTCCGAACTCGACGCGTGCCGGGTCGTGGACCTGGGCAAGCACCGCCTGAAGGGCCTCGAGCGACTCGAGCATCTCTACGAGATCACTCCCGCCGAGTCTCCCGAACGCGTCTTCCCGCCGGTGCGCACGCTCACGGCGCTCCCGACGAATCTCCCGCCACAGGCGACGAGTTTCATCGGGCGGCGGCGCGAGTGGGCCGAGCTCTCGGCCATGCTCACCGAGACAGACACGCGCCTGATCACGCTGACCGGCCCGGGCGGCATCGGTAAGACGAGGCTCACGATACGTGTAGGCGGTGAGGTGCTCGATCGCTTCGAGGGCGGTGTGTGGTTCGTTGAGGTCGAGGAGGCTACGGACGCCGAGGCGGTGGGTGCTGCGGTCTCGTCGGTGCTCGGCGTGCCGGCGCACCCAGAGGGTGCGGTCGAAGCGGTGGCGAGTGCGCTCGAGGTGCGCCCGCCCACCGTCATAGTGATCGACAATTTCGAGCAGGTGGTCGAAGCCTCGGCCGAGACGTTAGGTGTGTGGATGAAACGCGCCCCGAAGACGAAGTTCATCGTGAGCAGCAGGGCGCTGCTCAGCATCTCGGGCGAGCAGGAGTACCCGCTCGAACCGCTCGCGGACCCGAGGCGGGCGACCGGGAAGGCAGCTGCGGAGCACGACGCGATCCGGCTCTTCGTCGACCGGGCGCAGAGCGCGAGCCCGAAGTTCCAGCTCACCCCGGAGAACACCGCCGACATCGCTGAGATCTGTGCCCAACTCGACGGCATCCCGCTGGCGATCGAACTCGCAGCAGCCCGTGCGAAGGTGATGAAGCCCGCGCAGATCCGAGCCCGATTATCGAAGCGATTCCAGCTCTTGCGGTCCTCCCGACGGGACGTTCCCGACAGGCAGAAGACGCTCGAGGGGGCGATCGCCTGGAGCTACGACCTGCTCGAGCCGTGGGAGCGGTCTGCGTTTTGTCAGGCGTGCGTCTTCCGGGGCGGGTTCACACTCGAATCGGCGGAAGCGGTGTTGGACCTCTTCGAGTTCGAGGACGCGCCCCTCGGCATGGACGCGGTGCAGACGCTGCGTGAGAAGAGCATGCTGACCTGGAGCGCCGGTGACGCGGAGGACGACGAGGGGCGCTTCGGGATGTACGTATCCGTGCGCGATTTCGGGAGAGAACGCGCCGCTAAGGAACTCGGTGACGACGAACGCGAGGCGCTCCTCCTGCGCCACGCCGAGCACTATCAGGAATTCGTCGAAGAGGCGGAGCAGCACCGCAGGTCCGGCGGGGCCGAGGCGTTCAAGGAAGGCCTCGACCGCGTAGAGCCCGAGACGGAGAACGCGCTCGTCGCGGTCGAGCGGCAGCTCGAGGCGGGTGCGGTGGAGGCCGCCTGTGCGCTCCAGCTCTCGGTCGGGCCCGCGCTCGCGCTGCGCGGCCCGGTCGGGCGGCGTGTCCCGGGCCTGACGGCCTGCTTGGAGAAGGTAGACACATCGGCGCAGCCCGCGCTCGCAGCGGAACTGCATTGGGCGCGGGCGATCGCGCGAGCGGATAACGGTGCCTGGGTCGAGGCGGCAGAGGACGCTCAGGAGAGCCTGCGACTCGCTGGCGAGTCAGAGGACGCTCATCGTTTGGGCGACGCGCACCTGTGGGTGGGTGAACTCGCCCGGCTGCGCGGGGTGCTCGATCTGGCGGAGGACTCGTTCGTATCCGCGCAGTCCGCCTTCGAGCGCGCGGGCGAGCAAGGCGGCGCAGCCCGTGCGATGAGCGGCCTCGGCAGTGTTCAATGGAAGCGAGGCCAGTACGACGAGGCCCTTGCGAGTTTCGAGGCGGCGCGATCTGTCTTCGACGCGCTCGAAAACGTCGCGGGTTCGGCGCGGTGCGCCGGTGGGATATCGGTTGTCGAGGGTGAGCGTGGCCGGCGCGAGGCGGCGCTGGAGGCGATCGCGGACGCCGAGGCGGTGTACCGCGCGATCGGCGATCGTGTCGGTCTGGCGCGCACGCTGGGGAATAAGGGCATCGAGCTGCGCGAGCTCGGGCGGTTCGACGAGGCGCTTGTGTGCCTAACGGAGGCGGAGTCGGTCAACCGTCAGCTCGGGCGCAAGGCGAGTCTGAGTATGAACCTGGGGAGCAGGGCGATGCTGCTCGAAGAGCGCGGGGACATCGCGGGCGCGTTGGCGAGCTACCAGGAGGGCGAAGACGTGCAGCTCGCGATGGGGGATCTGCCTGGTGTGGCGCGGTTCCGCACACGCCGGGCGCATGCGCTCGCCCGGGATGGCCGCACCGACGATGCGGAGACGGCTCTCGAAGAGGCGATCGCGGTCCTCGAAGCCGTCGGGGGCCAGGGGCAGGCGCTGGCGTGCGAGGCGCACGGCGCGTTGGCGCTCATCAAGCACGAACGCGGCGCGCACGACGAGGCCCTGGGGCACGCGCACCTGGCGGAGGCGGTGCGGACGGCCCTCGGGCTCGAAGATGCGGTCTACCGCGACCCACGCGTGATCGAGTACGTCGCGCGTGTGGGGGGCGGATAGCGAGATGGATGTGGCGAGTTACCGCCGGCGACGCAGGGCAGCAAGGCCCGCGAGCCCGAGGAGGCTGGCAGCGCCGGGCGCGGGCACCTGTTCGATGTAGAGGTCGTAGACATCGAAGAGCTCGGTCGTAAACGGCAGGCCCCGCGCAACTTCGGACTCACTGAACACGTTGAGCGCCTTGCGTGACTCGGTCTTTTGCGAGACGACTTTGAACTCTCGGAAGCCGCGAGAGGGGTCATCGATGGTCGGGGTGCCCGAGGCGTCTACGAACTCGATGGGGAGCTCGAGAGCGCCGAACTCGACCGTCGTGAACGAGACAGTGCCGGTGATGAAGGTGCCTGTCGGGACCGTGAGCCGAGCGAAGAAGACGGACTCTCGGCCGGAGAGCGGGTTGATGAGCGACGGGGTGCCGTTATCGCTGAAGACACGTCCGCGGAGGAGGCCCTGCTCGTCGAAGTAGCCGTTCTGGGCGTCGAAGCCCGGGTCGACGACATCGGGCGCGAAGGCTGCGGAGTCGGGCGTCACAGGGCTGCCGCCGAGGGCTACGTAGCTGTCGAACTGGAGCTGCTCGAACTCGGAGGTGTTGCCGGGCGTGGGCGGGAAGTTCGTGCCGTTGGGGTCCTGGTACGCGCTATCGAACATGATGCCCGGGCCGCTCTCGCCCCCGAACCCGATCTCGGTAATACGGAAGGCGGGCGCAGCCTGCGTCTGCGCGGCGGCGGTCGATGCGACGAGGGCAATGGCGCCCGCGCACGTGAGGATAGCTGTGGTCTTCATCGTGGTTCTCTCCTTCGTGACCCAATGCATGCATGCGTGGGGGATGTGCGTTTCCCGTGTTTAAGGTACATGCTCTCCTGTCCCGAACAAGTGGCAAATTGGGAGGGCGCACAGGTGCCTCGTGTGGTACAGAGTGTGGAGCGGTTCCGGGCGATTGTGCTCCGTGTCCCTAACTTGTTGCAGGTGAAGTAGATATGGCCGATGCAGTGCAGCCGGAAAGCTGGCTCGAGCGGTACAACGCCGCTCTCGTGGCGACGATACGAATCTCGATTCCCGATCGTCCGGGGCAGTTGAGCCGTGTGTTGGAGGCCATCGGCCGGGCGCAGGCACCCCTCGGCGATCTGCGGACGGTGACGTTTACCAGCACCACCAAGACGCGCGATATCCAGGTCTTTTGCGTGGACCGAGCGCACCTGGATCGCGTCGTGGCGAGCATTTCGGAGGAGGGCGTCGGCGAAGTGCTCCGCGTGCGCGACGATGTGCTCGAGATCCATCGCGGGGGCACGATCGAAACGGTCGCGCGCGTGCCGCTCGACACCGTGACCGACATGCGGATGGTGTACACGCCGGGCGTTGCGAGTGTCTGCCAGACGATCGCGGATGACCCCGAAGAGGCGTGGGCGTATACGCACCGCGGGAACCGCGTCGCGGTGGTGACGAACGGGACCGCGATTCTGGGGCTCGGCGACATCGGCCCGCTCGCGGGTCTCCCGGTCATGGAAGGCAAGGCGGCGATCTTCGCGAAGTTTGTCGGCATCTCGGCCGATCCGGTTTTGATCGACAGCCACGACCCCGACGTGATCTCCGAGACCGTCGAGCGGATCGCTCAGGGGTACGGCGCGATCCAACTCGAGGACATCGCGGCCCCGGCGTGTTTCCAGGTCGAAGAACGCCTCGAACAATCGCTCGATATACCTGTCTTCCACGACGATCAGCACGGGACGGCGACAGTCGTGCTGGCGGGGCTCATCAACGCTCTTAAGCGCACTGATCGAGAGCCCGGCGACTGCCGGGCGGTGGTGTTGGGTGCGGGGGCAGCGGGGCTGCGCATCGCGCAGTTCCTTGTGGACTTTGGTCTGCAGGATGTCGTGCTCTGTGACTCGCGCGGCGCGGTCTACGAGGGGCGCACGGACGGGATGAACCCGTGGAAGGAGCGCATCGCCCGTATGACGAACCGCGAGGGTGCACAAGGCTCGTTCGAAGAGGTGATCCGCGGGCGCGATCTGTTTGTGGGCGTCTCGAGGCCCGGGCTGGTGACGGGTGAGATGATCTCGAGTATGGCCGATCGATCGATCGTCTTCGCGTTGGCGAACCCGATCAGCGAGATCACGGTGGGTCAGGCGATCGAGGCGGGGGCTGCGGTCGCGCTCGATGGCCGGGGAATGAACAATGCTCTGGCCTACCCGGGGCTCTTCCGCGGCGCGATGGATGCGCGGAGCGGTTCGATAACGATGGCGATGAAGATCGCTGCTGCGCGGGCGCTCGCGGAGCAGGCCGAGGGCGAGAACCTGATGCCCGACATGCTGGCGGAGGGTCTGCACGAGCGTGTGGCGCAGGCCGTCTTCGCGGCGGCTCAGGAGGCGTGAAACTAGGGGGTTTACGGCGTGGGCAGAAGTTCACCGGATTCCGCACCTGACCCGCGCACCCACGTGTTATCCTTTCGCTACCCCTATAAAGGGCCATGGAGGAGAGAAGGCAATGATCCATCGTAAGTCTTGGAAGGTCGTCGCGGCTGGTGCGGCGGTCGGTGTGTGCGGCATCGCGGTCTCTTTCGCGGATACCGACATCGATACGGTCGACCGCTTTGCCTGGGCGGAGAACGTTGGCTGGCTCAACTGGCGCGACGCGAACAACGGCGCCGACGGCGTCGAGGTCCGCGGGGATCACCTCGCGGGCTACATCTGGGGCGAGAACATCGGCTGGATCAACGTCGGGAACGGCAGCGGGCCGTACGCGAACACGGACAACACCAACTTCGGTGTGAACATCGCCGTTGACGGCTCGCTCTCGGGCTTCGCGTGGGGCGAGAACGTGGGCTGGATCAACTTCTCGGGCGGTGCGATGGCTGCGCCGCCTCAGCCCGCGCGTCTGGATGCGGGCGCCATGCGTTTCTTCGGCTACGCGTGGGGCGAGAACATCGGCTGGATCAACCTCGACGACTCGGGCAAGTTCGTGGGCGTGGACATCGCGCTCTCGCTGTGCACGGCCGACCTCCAGGGCGATTTCGATGTTGACCTCGACGACTTCTCGATCTTCATCGCGCAGTTCGGTAACGGCCCGGTCGAGTGCGCTCTGGGCTGCACCGCCGACCTCGAGGGCGATGACGATGTTGACCTCGACGACTTCTCGATCTTCATCGCTCAGTTCGGCAACGGCCCGGCGGACTGCAACCCGAACTTCATGCCCTGAGCCGTCTGCGGTACCCTGAGCGGGTGCGCAGACGACTGAGCCAACACGCGCGACTGCTGGCGATCGCCCTTGTGTGGGCGGCGGCTGCGCTGTGGGGCGTGCTCGGGCTGTTTGAAGGCGCAGCGCAGACCCTCGCGGTTCGCCTCGGCGCAACGGCCCGTCCGGCGCAACCCGATGACCCGCGCATCGTGGTTCTCGGGATCGATGATCAGGCCCTCGACCGGGTCTACGAGCAGCACGACGAGTCGTGGCCCTGGCCTCGGACACGAATGGCGGAACTGCTCGGCCGGTTGGACGAGCTCGGCGCTCGGACGATCGTGCTCGATGTGGTCTTCCGGCAAGCCCGGGATGCCGACGAGGACGAGGCTCTGCGAGCGGTGCTCGCGGATCACGGCAACACCGTCCTTGCTGCTCGCTTGGCGTCGGACCGGCCGGCGGATCAAGCTGATGAGCATGGCCCCTTTGTACGGGCGCTTGAGCTCTTGGATGCGGGAGCGATCGATCCCGGGTCCGGGGGCGGGTCGTTTGCTGCGGGGGTACGCACGGGTGACGCCGGCGTGGTCGCGATTGTCGATGCGCACGCCGGGGCGATCACCGGGCGGGCCCTCACGCAGAGCAGCGCTCGCGTGCTGCGGGTGCAGGCGGCACGTGCGCTCGATGCGGCGCGTGCGCACAAGCGGCTCCGGGATTCGGCGTACGCGGGCGCGGTCGAGGCTGGCGGGGTCTGGCCCGGTGTAGATCCTCAGCCGACGTACCCGACGGAGACGATCGGCTCGGCCGCTGCGCTCTTTGGCAACAGCGATGTGGGCTCACGGGCGGGAGACGCCGACGGCGTGGTGCGCCGCGTGCCCCTCTGGGTGGTGAGCGAGCGGCGGGCGTACCCGCTGCTCGGGCTCTCGGGCGCGATGCTGCACGCGGGGTTGACGCCCGAAACAGTTACAGCCCGGCGCACGGTCTTTGCTCCCGGCGGGTTGAGTGTTCCGACCGCGAGCGCGTACATGCCGGGGTTCGATGCTTCGGTGGGTGGGATGGCGCGTGTGTCTTGGCCGGTCGCGGGGGATTGGCGCGAGCAGTTCCCTCAGCTCTCTGCGATCGCGCTCTTTGACGAGGCGTCGCTCACGCGCACGGTCACGAACAATCTGAGGAGCATGCACGACGGCGCGGACTTCGTCGCCTCGATCATCGGCGGGATGGACCTTGATGCGCATGCTGCGCGTGCCGGGCGGCTCATGCGACTCGATGCCCAGAGCTCGGAGTGGAACGCGGTGCTGGGCGAGCAGATGGCTGCGTGGCAGGATCTTCGCGAAGAGGCCACGCGCGTGCGTGATGGTCTGGTGGCCAAGGGCGCGGATGCTACGGATGAGGAGCGCCAGCTCCTGGGACTGCTGGGGCAGGTGATCGAGCAGACTCCCGCCCTGGAAGAGGCGATTAGCAAGGAGGCGGGGCTTCTGCGCGAGCGACGCGAGCAGCTCGAGATCCTCGACGGTGCGCTTGTATTCCTGGGTTCGGTGGCGACCAAGGCGGCGAGCGATATGGTCCCGACGAGCATCGACTCGGAGACGCCGGGCGTCTTTGTGCACGCGGCGATCGCGCGTGGGGTGCTGACGGGGACGGTGCCCCGCGACGGCTCGCCCTGGGTGCACGCGTGCATCGCGGGATTGGCTGCGATCTTCGGCTACCGGGTGGCGAAGGGTGTGACGCAGATCGCAGGGGCTCTTGTGTGTCTGCTGGTGGGGGGGGTGTGGTTCGTCGCGGCCTCTTGGGTGATCCGCGGCGAGGGGGGCGTGGTGCTGCAGGTGGTGCACCCCTTCGCGGCGATGGGTGTGATGTGGCTCATCCGGAGTTCGTACCGCGCCTTTGTCGAGCAGCGGGATCGACGCCGCACGGAAGCGCGGTTCAAGGCGTACGTGGCGCCCGAGGTCGTGGACATCCTGGTGAACAACCCGGACCTAAGCACGATGGAGCCCCAACGCCGCGAGCTGACGATCCTGTTCAGCGACATCGCCGGCTTCACGACTATCTCGGAGACGCTCGGCACGCAGGCGACGACGGAGGCGCTCTCGGAGTACCTGCGCGAGATGACCGAGGTCTTGCAGGAGACGGGGGCCACGCTCGACAAGTACCTCGGCGACGGCATCATGGCGTTCTGGGGGGCGCCCATCGAGCAGGACGATCACGGCCCGCGTGCGGCCCGTGCGGCGCTGGAGATGTTCGATCGCTTGGACCGCCTCAATGAGCGCGGGGTCTTCGGGTCCTGTGGCCCGATCGATATCCGCGTCGGGCTTGCAACGGGTGTGGTGAGCGTGGGCGACTTCGGCAACCCGCCGCACCGGACGGCGTACACAGTCATCGGGGATACCGTCAATCTCTCGGCGCGACTCGAGTCGGCGAACAAGCAGGTCGGACGGAGCATTCTGATCAACGGTCGTCTTGCGGAGATCCTGCGCGAGTCGGGTGGCTTCGAGGTCGTCCCCGTGGGCCCGGTGCGCGTCGTCGGAAAGAACGAGCCCGAGCCGATCTCCTCGCTCGTGCCTCCGGGCGGGTCCCGCTCGATTTCTGCGGATCGGCGTGTTCTTCTGGAGCGCTTGGTTGGGGAGTTTTCGGCGCGATCGTGGGACGGCGTGCTGGCGTGCTGCGCCGAACTCGAGCGCGACCACGGCGACGCGGTGCTCGCGGGCGTCTACCGGGACTCGGTGGAGGCACTGCGCGAGGCGCAGGATGCGCCGCTAGCCATTACGCTGGAGCAGAAGTAACGCGCCGAGCGTTTGATAGGCCGGGTGGCCTGCGCGTCTCGGCGCGGAGATGAGAAAGGCACACCATGCACCCTGCCAGCGCCTTCGCGGCGGCTCTCTTGATGGCCGCCGGTACCGCGTACTCCGCCCAGCCTGCAAACCAGCCGACGGATCAGCCGCCCGTATCGAACGAAGGCCAGGCGGAGAGCGGACAGGCCGCAACGAACCAGGCTGCGGTCAATCAGGCGGTGGTGGTGTCGGTGAAGGGCAGCGTGCGTGTGCAGACACAGCAGGACGGCGCGTTCGTTCCGGTGACGGTCGGCAGGCTGTTGCCGGTGGGCGCTCATGTGAAGACGGGCCTGAACTCTTCGGTGACACTCCGGATCGGTGAAGGCCAGCTCTTTACGATCGAGTCGATCGCGAGCGTGACGCTCAGCGAGGCCATCCGGAAGAGCCGGGCGAGCGCGGAGGCGGGCGAGGCTACAGAAGCCACCGAGTCCACGGGCGAGACGGATCGTACTGTTCTGGGTGTGGATTACGGCCGCGTGCTCTTCAAGATCGATTCTTCGGTTGTCGCCAACGATGTGACGATCGAGACGCCCGACTCGACGCTCGATGTGGACGGGACCGAGGGCGGGATCGAGGTTGCTGGCCGGCGTGTGCGGGCGTTCGGTGCGGAGACGAACACGGGCTCGTTTACCGTGCGTTACGACGACTCCGGGCAGGCCGCCACGATCAACGACAACTCCGAGACCGACGCGGAGAACCCCAATCCCGCGGACAAGGCCACCACCCGCACCCGCACCGAGACGGGCGGCGCCGAGGCGCGCACCGACTCGGAGAACAACGCGGCCAACCGCAGCGCCGGCGGTGCTCAGCCGGTGCGCTCGGCGGTGGGACTCCCTTCGGGCCCGCCCCCGCCACGCGATCCCAACGAACAGCTTGAGGACAGCGTCGGCGGCGATGTGGACCTGCCCAACCTTCCAGGCGGCGGGGGATCGGGTGGAGGCGGGTCCGGCGGCAATGGCGGTAATAGCGGTAATGGCGGCTCTGGCGGCGGCGGCGACAACGGCAACGGAGGAGGCGGAGATCCCGGAGGCGGAGACGGGGGCGGCGGCAGCGACGGTGGGGATGGCGGGAACGGGGGGGCAGCGCCCATCGACCCCAACACCTTCCTCTTCCTCGACTTTGTCAGCAGAGAGCTCATCAGCGCCGACCGCTCCGCGACGGACTTCAACCCGACGCTCCTCCTCGATAACGTCCCCGGGTTGCAGACGCCCTCGGGCGGGCTCGCGGCCCGGCAGATCGGGGACGGCCTCGTTGAGGTCTATCACATCAACAGCAACTTCGACTTCGACCCGATGAACGGAGCAACGTCGGCCCCGGTGAACCGGCTCTACCGCACGGTCTACAATGCGGATGGCACCGGGACCGTCCCGCAGTTCCAGCTCATCGGCACCTTCCGCGACACCGCCCAAGACACACTCATCGGCGGTCTGGCTGGCATCGGCGATTCGCTCTACGGCACGGCCATCGAACTCAGCGCGAACGACGGGCTCCGCGATCCGTTTATTATTGTGCGGCTGGACGTGGGGAACGAGTCGATCGAGCGCGTCGCGAGTTTCGGCATCGAGCTCGAAGACGCGATCGCGGCCACGGACAAGGGCACGCTCTGGGTCGCGGGCGAGCGACTCGGCGACAGGCCGCCCACGAACCAGCTCCTCGGGGATGTGATCTTCATCGAGTTCGACCCGCGGAACCGCCTGATCGTGAACGCCTTCGACGGCGCTCAGGGCGGCCTTGGTATCGCGCCGGGGGCGAACATCGACCCCGCGATCGACCTCGATGATTTGATGGATGACGGCGATCCCGGGAACGACGGCGAGGCCGGCACCGGCGGGCTCGGTTTCGCGTTCTTGAACGGGCAGATCATCGCGGGCGTGGACAACGCGACGACTGCGAACAACGGCACCGCGGGGCTCTTCTTCTTCGATGCGGCGCCGGGGCTGGCGCCATCGGCTCCGCGGTTTGTTCAGGCGTCGGTCATCGGCGAGGGCATCCCGATCGGGCTGACGGCGATCGCGCCTCCCGGCATGGCCCCGCCGCCCGTTTCGCTCAGCAACCCCGGCCCGATGGGCATCGATAACACATCGATCGACCCGCTCTTCGCGGGGGTGGCCTACAACCAGGTCGCGTTGGATTCGGGGGTCATCGAGACGATCTTCACAGACACCTTCATCCGGACCGCTCAGGACCCTATGGGCTGCGCGACGAGCTCGCTGATCTCCATGATCCCAGCGGCCCTCCAGAACCGCGTGAACCAGGAGAGCGGCATCGGTCGGGCGACCTTCGATCTGCGGGACGGCCTCGGTTCGGAGCACCCCTGTTTCGGCGCGCAGGGTTCCTCCCCGGAATCGCCCGAGGTCTGAGCCCAGCGCGGTCGATTGTGCGGATACCATCCGCCCCATGATCGATCTCAAGGCACTCCGCGCGGACCCCGCGCGGTTCATAGAGGGGGCGGCCCGCAAGCGCACGCCCGTGGACATCGGCCGCGTCGTCGAGCTCGATGAGCGTCTGCGTGAGCTCCGCACGGAGCAGGAGCGACTGCGCGCCGAGCAGAAGTCGCTGGCCAAAGCCTCGGGCCCCGAGATGGGCCGGCTCTCGGGCCTACTGAAGAAGGCCGAGGGCGCCGAACGCGAAGCGATCGAAGCGCAGCTCGCTGAGCTCCGCGGGAAGCCGGCGGCGCTGAAGGACAAGATCCAGAGTCTCGACGCCGAGGCCGGCTCGGTCGAACCGGAGCTGCAGAGCCTGCTGCTCACCATCCCCCAGCCGCCCGACGCCGACGTTCCCGACGGCGACGGCTCGGAGGACAACATCGAGATCCGCGCCTGGAACCCCGAGGGCTTCGACCCCGCCAAGGGGTTCGAGGGGTGCAAGGGCTTTGCTGCGCGGGATCACGTCGCGATCGTTGACGAGCTCGGGCTCGCTGATTTCGAGCGCGGCGTGCGCATCGCTGGTTCGCGGAGCTACGTGCTCACGGGCGACGGGATGCGGCTGCACCAGGCGCTCCTGCGTATGGCGTTCGACATCATCACCGAGGAGCACGGCTTCACGCCCGTCTCCGTGCCTGTCGTGGTGCGGGAGGAGACGATGGTCGGCACCGGGTTCTTCCCCGCGGGGAAGGAGCAGACCTACGTCGTCGATGAGACGGGGCGTGGTGCGGCGCACGATCTGTACCTGGCGGGCACGGGCGAGGTGGGCCTGATGAGCCTCCGGTCGGACGAGATCCTCGACGAGGCGGAGCTGCCGTTGACAATGGCGACCGTGAGCACGTGCTTCCGCCGCGAGGCGGGGGCGGCGGGGCGTGACAGCGCGGGGCTGTACCGGGTGCATCAGTTCGACAAGGTGGAGCAGGTCGTGATCTGCAAGGCCGACGAGGCCGAGAGCAGGGCGTGGCACCAGAAGATGATCGGCTTCGTCGAGACGCTCCTCCAGCGTCTGGAGTTGCCCTACCGCCTCCTACAGTGCTGCACGGGGGATCTCGGTCCTAAGAACGCGGACATGATCGATATCGAGTGCTGGATGCCCAGCCGAGGTGAGCTCGATGCGAAGGGTGCTCCTGTTGGCGCGTACGGCGAGACGCACTCGGCCTCGCGGCTGTACGACTTCCAGTGCCGGCGTCTGAACCTCCGATACCGGGGTGAGTCGACGGGCGGGAAGACGGTCTTTTGCCACTCGCTCAACAACACTGTGCTGGCGAGCCCGCGGATCATGATCCCCCTTCTCGAGATGCACCAGCAGGCCGACGGGACGGTGCGGGTGCCCGAGGCCCTCGTCCCGTACATGAACGGACGGACGCGGATCGGCTAACCGGGCTCAAGGCGGGGTCGGAGCGGGCCCGATAACAGGTGTATGCCGACCACCTCCGCGGGCCCCGAGGCCGCCGTCAGCAGCGATGATTGGGTCGAAGTGCACCCCGATGAGCGGGCCGAGTTTTTGCGCGCCAATCTCGGGGTGCTCGCCGATCGAGGGGCGATCAGCCGAGAGTATTCGTCGGCTCTCGCGCGGATGGGTGCCGGCCTGATCCGCTCGAGCAAGGTGCTCCTGAATGCGGGCGGCGAGTTCCGGCTGCACGACGAAACGCCTCGCTGGAACGTGGACGCGGCGCGCGTCATCGAGTCGGCCAAGCGTGGGCTTGAGCCCGAGCGCGGCGGCATGCACGCCCCTGTGGTCTTGTGCGGCTTCGCGCCCCCGAGTTGTGCGGCGCGGTTGCACGACCTGCTGCGTGATCTCGACCCGGAGTATCTCTTCCGCCGTCGGCTGATCGTGGTGCATGAGTGCGAGCGCACGCTGGCCTGTGCGCTGAGCGCGGGTGACTTCGGGGCGCTGCTCGGCTCTGGAGCGGCGGAGTGGTTTCTCGGCCCGGGTGGCCTTGAACGGCTGCGCGAATGGATGGACGAGCGGTTCGACGATGCGCTGCCCAAGCGCCTCGTCCACCCGGGCGAGCATGACGGCTCGGATCCCGGTGCAGCAGTACCGCTTGCCCAGCGCGTCGCTGGCCTGTTGCGCGAGCGCGAGGCGGAGCAGTCGCGCGTGTTTACCGCGCTCGCACAGGCGAACGATGCTTGGGCGAGCGCGAATACGTTCGATGATTCCAGAGTGATACTCCGGGATGGGGCGCTCGGGAAACGGGGCTTGCGCGTGCTGGTCAGCACGTCTCGACACTCGACCTACACCGTGCACGCGGCCGAAGGGCTGTGCGCAGCGATGCGATCGCTGGGGCACACGCCCGAGCTCTTGATCGAGCGCGATGAGTCATCCGTGCTGACGCGTGTCTCGTACGCGCGTGCGGTGGAGGCGTTAAAGCCGGACCTGGTCGTTCTGATCAACTACACGCGCTCGATGGTCGACGGCGCGATCCCGGCACAGGTCCCCTTCGTCACGTGGATCCAAGACACGATGGCGCAGCTCCTCGATCCCGAGGTGGGGCGGGCGCAGACGGGGTGGGACTTCACGGCCGGGGCGGTGATGCCCGAGATGTGGCAGCAGTGCGGCTACCGCCCGGAGATGGCGATGGCCTACCCGGTGCCCGCGTGCTCGACCCGCTTCCACGACGGCCCTGTTTCGGCGGAGATGTCCGAGCGGTTCGCGTGCGAGGTCGCGTTTGTGAGTAACCACTCGGAGCCTCCGGGGGCGATGCGTGACCGGCTTCGGGAGCGGTTCCCTGGTGCTGCGCAGCGGGTCGCGGATCGGCTCTGGGAGTCGGCGCAGGAGATCATTGATCGTTCGATGGAAGTGGATCCGTCGGGAGAGGCGGCGTCGGCGGTGCGCGATGCCTTTCTCGCGGAGGCGGGCCGCGAGCCGACGCCCGAGGAGGCTCGGATGCTGCGGTACCAGTACATGGAGCCGGTGATGGGCCGGCTCTTTCGCCACGGCGCGATCGAGGCCGCCGCTCGGATTTGCGACCGTCGCGGCTGGCGGCTGCATCTATACGGGAACGGCTGGGACCGTCACCCCACCCTCGCCGGCTGTGCGCGCCCGCGGGTGCTACACGGTGAAGAGCTCCGCGCGTGCTACGCCTCGGCGCACGCGACGCTGCACGTCGATCTCAACACCCTCACGCACCAGCGGGTGTACGAGTGCATGCTCTCGGGGGGGCTCCCTGTTTGCCGTCTTTGGTCGGGTGCGTTGGCACAGTCGCTTCTGTATGCGGATGGAGAAGTAATGCAGCGTGCGATCGAGTTGCACGCGACAGGTACCCTTGGTTGGTCCTGCACATCGCGTGAGGGAGCGTACGGAGTTCGTTTACATGAAGAAGTCGAGACTCTCGGGCTCCCGGGATACAAGGAGATCCGCAAAATTCCGTATAGCCTCATCACTGTGGCGGCCAATAGATATTACAGAGATCGTTTTATAGTGCCCTTTGATCCGCTCGCAATCTTTGGCACGTTGCGTGATGTGAGTTTTTCGTCGGAGGCCGGGCTCGAACGAGTGCTCGAGCGCGCTGTGGTAGACGGGGAGTGGCGCAGGGAGCGGGCCGCACAGATGCGTGACGCGGTTCTTGCGCACGGTACAACGACTCAGTTCGCCAAGATGTTGCTCGCGCACGCTTCTCGCTGGATAGGTTGGCGCGACGCCGCCCGCCGAGAACCCGGCACGGTGGACTTCGTTGCACTCTTCGACGAGTGGGAGCAACTCGAACGCGATGCCTGAGGTCTGGTACGCCATCCCGAGCGCGAACCCCGAGCTGTGCGCAAGGCACCTGCCTGCCTGGCGTGAGCGCGGGTACCGCGTCGCGGTGCTGCAGAACCGGGTGCGAGCTGATATCCCCGCGGATGCCGTGGTGTGGAGCGATACCTACCCCGGCTGGGCGGGCTCGGTCAACGAGCTCTGTGCGCGCGTGGTACCTCGATCGGCGGACATCGTCGTGACGGGCGGCGATGACATGCTGCCGGAACCGAGCTTGAGCGCGGAGCAGATCGCCGAGTCGTTCTTCGAGCGCTTCCCCGATGGATTCGGGGTCATGCAGCCGGTGGGCGACACGTTCATGAACACCCATGAATACTGCGGGAGCCCGTGGCTCGGGCGGGCGTGGGTCGATCGTGCGTACGGCGGCGCAGGGCCGATGCCACCGGGGTATGCGCACAACTGGGCGGATCACGAGCTGCGCTGGGTCGCCGAAGCGATGGGGGTGCTGTGGCAGCGCGTTGATCTCGCTCAGGAGCATGCGCATTTCTCTCGTGCGGGCGCGGAGCCGCCTGAATACTGGAAGGCGGCCGTGAGCGGGCATGACCGAGCCGACGTCGAGCACTTTCTGTCGCGGCTGTGGGCGGGGTTCCCCGGGCACGAGGCCGGGGCGCGACGTGTTGAACCTGACTGGTGGCGCGAGCGGTACGACGGCGTCGCGTTTCGACATTGGGCTTCGAGGTACGGGGCCCGATGGCTATCTCACGACGCGGAAGAGCGGCTGCGCACAGCGCTTGAGTGGTGCGGGAACCGGGGGTACGAGCGCGTGGGGATATTCGGCGGGGGGACGGCGACGCGTGACTCGGGCGGTGCGCTTCGTGAGCCGCCTGTGGAGATCTGCTGCGTGATCGACGAGCACCCCTCGATGCGTGGCGGTCGATTGTGGGGGTACCCGATTGTGAATCTGGCGGAAGCGGGCGGGATGGGGTGTCAGGCGGTGATCGTTCACGTGCGTTCTGGTGATGGGCCGATAGCTACTCGTGCGCGTGAGGTGCTGGGCGACGGTGTCCGGGTGCTCTCGTCGCACGACATCGCAGCGGGTGAGCTGCGTGAGGAGACTGTGCATGGCTGAGCAGCCAGAGGTCTGGTTCGCGATCCCTTCGGCGAGCGTCGAGCGTTGTCGCCTGCGCCTGCCGGAGTGGCGCGATCGCGGGTACAAGATCGCTGTGCTGCAGAACCAGGAGCGCGGGGATATCCCGGCGGATGTGTGCGTCTGGAGCTATACCTACCCCGGCTGGGCGGAGTCGGTGAATATCCTTTGTTCGAAGATAGTCCCGCAGTCGGCGGCGATCGTCGTGTCGGGCGGGGACGACATGCTGCCCGAACCATCCAAGACCGCGCAGGAACTCGCTGGGGAGTACTTCGAGCGTTTCCCCGACGGCTTTGGTGTGATGCAGCCGGCGGGGGACGGGTTCATGTGGGGCAAGAACTACTGCGGATCGCCGTGGTTTGCGCGGGCGTTCTTTGAATCGATGTACAACGGCCACGGCCCGATGCACGGCGGCTACCGACACAACTGGGCGGACTACGAGCTGTACTGGGTTGCGCGGTGCATGGGCTGTTTGTGGATGCGCGACGACGTGAGCCAGTTCCACGCCCACTTCACGCGTGAGGGTATCGAGGAAGAGACGCCCGAGTGGTGGACGAAGAACGTCGCGGATGCCGACCGCAAAGACTGCGAGCTGTTCCTTGCGCGGAAGTACCGCTCGTTCCCCGGGCACGAGCCGGTGGGGCGGGAGACATCGTTCGATCAGAGTGATCTGCTCCAGAACGAGCAGGGGGCTGCGGAGTGGAAGTGGAACAGCGCGTACTCGCCTCACGCGCAGCTGTGCGAGCCGATGAAGCGGCTCACCGCGGCGATGCAGGAGTGCGCAGAGGCGGGTATGACGCGCGTTGCGATCTACGGCACGGGCACGCACACGCGGAAGGGCGCTCTCGCTCTCGCGGAGCCGCCCGTCGAGATCGTCGCGTTCCTCGATGACAACGAGGCGCTCGCGGGGAAGCGTGTATGGGGCTTCCCGGTCTACACCCCCGCGGAACTCGACCAGGCGGGCGGTGTGGATGCGATCATCTGCTCGTCTGATGCCTTTGAGGACAAGATGTACGAGCGCCTTTGCCACCTTGAAGAGCGCGGCATTGCTGTGCGCCGCCTGTACGCCGAGCAGCCTTCAAGGAGTCTGGCATGAATCCAAGGCAAGTCGTTCTTCGTTCGTTCGATGTCTACCGCCTGCTCGGTGAACTCCTCGCGGATGAAGAGGGCGTTGTGATCGACGGCGGGGCAAACGTCGGCGAGGCGACCAAGGCCCTCCGCAGGCACTTCCCGGACGACGTGATCCACGCCTTCGAGCCGGTCGCGGGCCCGTTTGAACGGTTGGCAGAAGTATGCGCAGCCCAGGGTGCCCATGCGCACAAGGCCGCGATCGGGCGAGAGCCGGGGACAGCAGAGATCAACGTCAACCGGAATCTATGGACCTCGTCTCTTTTGGACGCGAACGAGCGCGGGCACGCGTTTCATGCTGACTGGTGCGAGACGGTCAGCACTGAGACTGTTGATGTCGTGCGCCTTGATGCGTGGGCAGAGCGAGAGGGGGTTCGCGCGATCAAGGTGCTCAAGCTAGACCTGCAGGGCTTTGAGATGCCGGCGCTATATGGAACAGGTGAGCTGCTGGACAAGGTTTGTGCGGTGTACTCCGAAGCCCAGATTACTCCGGAATACGAGGGCGCTTCGACCTTCAGTGAGATCGATGCGATGCTCTCCTCGCGCGGGTTCGGCCTCTACCAGATCGTGGATCTCTGCTTGAAGGGAGATCACCTCGAGCCCTCCTGCTGTGACGGGCTGTGGCTCCGGGCGGATGTGCTGGCCCGGGTTCGCAGCGGTCAAACGCCCCGAACGATCGCGGAGGCGGGGGATCTGCCGGGACCGAGGATGTCTGAGGCCTTGGATCTCTGCGCTAAAGTGCGTCTTGATACCGTGGCGTTGTACGGCGCCGGTGCGCACACAGTCAGCGCGGGGGCCGCGCTCGCATCGGCGAAGGTCGATGTCGCCTGTGTGATTGATGACGGCCGGTCGGGCGGGACACTCTGGGGCTATCCGATCGTGTCGCCGGAAGAGGCGATGGCGTTCGGTATTCGAGGGGTGATTGTCTCTTCGGACAGCGTGGAAGATCTTCTTGTGAGCAGGTGCGGTCGGTACCTCGCCGCCGGCGTTCCTGTGATTCGTTTGTACGGGCCTTCGGGGGTGGAGATCATCCGCCCGCATGAGCAGGCCGCTGCCTCGGAGTCAGTCTGATGAAGCACGTGTTGGTAACGGGTTCGAGCGGCCTGATCGGCTCGGAAGCGGTGTCGTTTTTCGACGGGCTCGGCCTGCGGGTGATGGGCGTGGATAACAACATGCGCGCGTCGTTTTTCGGGCCCAAGGGTGACACTACTTGGAACCGTGACCGGCTCATCGAGACACACGCGGGGTTCGAGCACCGCGAGGTGGACATCCGCGACCGAGAGGGCGTGGATGCGCTTTTCGCCAGCAACGCGTTCGACCTTGTGATACATGCTGCGGCGCAGCCCTCGCACGATCTCGCGGCGTCGAGGCCGTTCGATGACTTCGATGTGAACGCGGTCGGCACACTCAACCTGCTCGAGGCGTGCAGGCGGCATCGTCCCGGGGCCGTCTTCGTGCACGTCTCGACGAACAAGGTCTACGGCGATGGTCCGAACTTCGTGGATCTGGTCGAGCACGAGACCCGTTACGACTACGCCGATCCCGCCTACGAGCACGGGATCGCTGAGGACTTTCCGATAGATCGGACGATGCACTCGCTCTTCGGTGCCTCAAAGGCGGCCGCCGATGTGATCGCGCAGGAGTACGGCCGGTACTTTGGCATGAACGTCGGCGTCTTTCGCGGGGGCTGCTTAACGGGCCCTTCGCATTCGGGGGTCGAGCTGCACGGGTTCATGAACTACCTGGTGCGCACGGCGTGCAGGCGTGGGCCGTACACGATCTTCGGGTACAAGGGCAAGCAGGTGCGAGATCAGATCCACTCGCATGACGTGATCAACGCATTTTGGCACTTCGCGCAGAGCCCTCGGCCCGGCGAGGTGTACAACCTCGGCGGCGGCAAGACCAACGCTGCGAGCCTGCTCGAGTGTGTAGAGATGATCGCGGAAGCAGGGGGATCGCGGCCGGAGCTCACCTACTCCGACGAGAATCGCAAGGGCGATCACATCTGCTACTACAGCGACATCCGCAAGCTCCGATCGCACTACCCGGGCTGGTCGCTGACGAGGTCGCTCGAGGACATCGTCGAAGAGCAGGTCAGGGCGTGTCATCCTTCTGCAGCCGTCTGAGCCTCGCGACCGCCGAGGTGTAGAGCTCGTTGTGCGCTTTGATGCGCGCGGCGTTCTTTGAGGCGCTTCGACAAACGATCCGGTCCAAAATCCACTTTCTGATGCCGCGTAAACCGTCGTGGTGCCTGCGTAGGAAACGGGGGAGCGGCTGCATCGCTTCTTCGTCGAGGACCACGCCGTGCCACATCAGGACCCGGTTGCCCGCGAGCCGTAACTCGCCCTGCGGTGTGGCGTAGAGGAACGTGCGGTAGTCGGTGAGGCCTTTGGTCAGTGCTCGCGTCGTGAGCGATTCCTCGGCTAGGCCGAGCTCGGGGAATCGGTCGTCTCGGACGAATATGCAGTTGGTCTCGGTCGCTGCGACGAGCGTGTAGCCTTTCTTGCGGCCGAGGTCGCGCATCTCGCCCAGCGATGAGCCGTTCATGCAACGCTCGTCGGGCGGCATGAACTGGATGAACTCGTAGGGGATCGTCGGGTTGTACTCTGCGATAACGACGGTTGGTGTGTACGCCCGGACGGCGTCCCACACCCAGTAGTCATGCCCATCGATATCGATCGAGAGCAGGTCGAACGAGTGGGGGCAGTCCGTGTCTTTGAGTAGAGCGTCGAGCCGAGCGGGCCCGTGCGTATCGACGGTACTGTGGATGGTTGTGATGCCTGGGAAGCCGATGCAATTCCGTTTGAGCTCTTCGTAGCGCTCGTCGCTGGGCTCGATGAGCACAGCGTGGGCGTTGTGCGTCTCGATGAGGCTGCGTGAGTTGCTCAGGTGAATGCCGTCCCACGCGCCGAACTCCACGCACCAGAGGGGCTCGTTGCGCGGGCGTTCGAACGCGCCGAGGCGCGTGAGGATCTCGTGCAGGATGCCGTCTTCGCCGTTCTGAGAGTGCGCATCGCGGGCGAACTCATGCAGGGTTGCGAGCGTGCGGGTGCCGTTGCGCTCGGGTGGGGCAGCGGTCACGATGGTTCGTGGGTGTCGTGGACGCCCGTGCGGAGTGTAGGGAGGTCTAAGGGCGCACGCGAGGCGATGAAGACCGCCCGGATGAGCCCCGTCGCGTTGGCGCCGGGGTTGCGCCAGTCGAGCGGGAATTCCTCGTGGGCCGGCTGGGTCAGAGTGGTGTAGACGTGCGGCATATGCGCGCTCAGCCTGTTATAGACCCACTGCCTTGTAGGTCTGCACGCACGCCCGTCGAGCGCCTGGGAGTGGTAGGAAGCGTCCTCGTCGGCCGGGTGGGTCGTTCCCTGGTCTGAGGCCGTCACGCAGGTGGAGAGGATCAAGAGGTCCGAGCAGTGCTGGCACATCCAGTCGAGGCAAGGCTGCGGGTCAGCCAGGTGATACAAAAGGCCGTAGCTGAAGACGATCTGGAAGCGGTCGTCGAGCGGCGTCGGCGCGTTGAGATCATCTACGATGACCCGCGCTTTGGGCTCGCCCCGGTGCTGCTCCCTGTAGAGCGCAGCGTTCATTTCGCGTCCTTCGACGGAGACGACCTCGCAGCCGCGATCGAGGAAGAACCCGGTGAGATCACCGATGCCCGCGCCGAGTTCGAGCACGCGCTTCTCGCGCAGCGGCAGACCGAGCGACGCGAGATGCTCGAGGCGGCGCGCGTTGATGCGCAGGTACGCGTCCGAGCGGAAATCCGCCCGCACGCGGTCTGGTGTTTCGCGATCGGTGATGGTGCTCACGCGGGCTTCTCGGCGACGAACCAGGTCGCGGTCCAGTGGCCGGTGTAGGTCCGCGGTTCGGGTTGGTTCATCTGGTAGATGGTCATCACGCACGGGGGGCTCTCGAGCATGGGTTTATTCCACTCCGGGTTCTCGAAGTCATCGCGGGGCTCGGTGCGTAAGGGGTGGAAGTCCATGAATTTCTATCGGACACGCGATGGGGAGGACTTGCTGAATCAGCGCTCGGAAGGTCCGAAATCACGGGGACAGTAGCATTGACCGTCGATTGAAGGCCGCCTAGAGTTATGACCAGATTGCGGGGTAGAGCAGCCTGGTAGC
>CAZNUZ010000040.1:0-23933 GCA_964576725.1 uncultured Phycisphaeraceae bacterium | reverse complement strand
GGTCCATGATGGTGATGTTGTCGCGCGTGCGCCCGCGTACGACCAAGAGCTGCATCACCACACGCCCGCGCGTGACGCGTTCGAGGAACTCCTCGAACATCCCGAGCTCGCCCCGGCCGATGAACCCCGTCGCAACACACTGCGTTCCCAACGCGCCGAGCGTGCGCGCGACATTGATGCCCTTCCCGCCCGGCGATCGCCCGAGACGCACCGCCCGGACGTGACGCCCCGCCTCGAGACCGCCCGCCTCGAGGATGTGGTCGAGGGCGGGGTTCAGGGTGACGGTCACGATCCGGTGCTGGGCCATGCGCCCATCGTCGCAGCAGCACGCACGCCCGTGCAACCCCTCTGATGCCCCCCTACCCGCGCACCCTACTCGGGCCCACCAGAGGCGCCCACAACAGGCGCAGTGCCTCACATGCGGCGGGCCCCACGCTAGTATCGCCGCCTGATGGAACTCACCCTGCTCGAGATCATTGAACTGGTTTTCATCGGCCTGGCGGCGGGGACGCTGGGCGGGATGCTGGGGATCGGCGGCTCGGTCATCATGATCCCCGCGATGGCGATCATCTTCCGCGAGTTCAACCAGCGCGAGTGGTTCAACCAGCACCTCGCGCAAGCCGCAGCGATGTGGGTCAACCTGGCGATCGCGATCCCCTCAGCCCGCACGCACTGGAAGAACGACAACGTCCCCAAAGACCTCTTTGTGTACCTCTTCCCCGCTGCGTTGATCTCGATCATCGGCGGCGTGCTGCTCTCGGACCTGCTGCCGGGCAATGTGCTCGCACAGCTCTTCGCGGTCTTCCTGCTCTACGTGGTCCTGACCAACGCGCTGAAGATCGTTCGGCGGGCGCCCGATCACGCCGTTGAAGACCGACGGGTAACACCGCTCCGGGGGACGGCGTGCGGGATCGTGATGGGCGGTTTCGCGGGCCTGTTGGGGATCGGCGGCGGCGCGATCGCGGTGCCACTGATGCATGTCGTCTGCCGGGTGCCGCTGAAGCGGGCGATCGGTGCGAGTGCCGCCGTCATGTGCCTGACCGCGGGCGTGGGGGCGAGCGTGAAACTCGCCACCGTCGGGGACCACGCCTCTCCCCTCTACGTGATCGTTCTGGCGCTGGTGCTGGCCCCGAGCGCGATCCTCGGCAGCCGGATCGGCGCTTCGCTGACGCATCGCGTGCCCCTCAACGCGGTGCGGATCGTCTTCACGATCGTGCTCTTCCTCGCGGCGTTGAAGCTCGGCGGCATCGCCTGACCACCTGTTCAGGCGGGCCCGCCCGGGCAACTGTTGCGCTGCAGAGACGGTCCGAAAAAAGTGTTGCGAAATTTCAACAAGCGCTTCATCGCCCCTCCCCGAGCGTCGATGACCGCGAGGATGACCGAGGGCCCCGACCCCATCAAGAGACCCACACCCGCGCAGCAGCCGCGGGCCCACTCGCCCGCGCTGGTGCGCGCTCGGCGAACCCCGGGCGATGCCGCCCTCGACGCCATCGCCGGCGCAGACCGCACCCTCGCGCAGCTCGCCCACGAGCTCGCGGGCATGCTCGATGGCACGATCCGGTGCATCACCCTCGCGCGTGCGCACGCGGACGACCAGGGAGCCGCCGGCACCTATCTCGAGACCGCCCAGGCGACCTTGTATCAGGCCGCCGCTCTCGTGCACGCCACCGCCCGCGCGGGCTCGTTGAGCGAGCCCTTCAGCGCCCAGCGCCCGCCCGCGGAGGCGTTGCGTCATGCCATAGACGTCCTGACCCCCGCCGCCGACGAAGCGGGCGTATCCATCGAGTCGCGTGTAGACGACGACGCCGAGACGCTGCCCGCGCTTCCGCTTTACGCGGTGATGGCCAATGCGCTGCGCAACGCGGTCGAAGCCTCGCCCGCCGGCGGCACGGTCCGGGCCACACTCGAGGTGCGGACGATCGGGCAGACGCGTGCGCTGTTTTGCACGATCACGGATGAGGGATCCGGGCCGCCCGATGGCGACCCCTTCGTGCCGCGATTCACGACCAAAGGCGGGCACGCGGGCATCGGCCTGGGCATCGCCCGGGAGACGGCGCACGCGATGGGCGGCGATGTCCGCCTCGAAGCGCGCACCGATGCACGCGGCGCTCGCTTCACGCTGCGCGTTCCCTTGGATGAGACACTCGATCGCACCATCGGCGGAGAGCCCCGCGCATGACGAACACGCCCCAGGCCTCTCGCGTCCTGATCGTCGATGATGACCCGCTCGTTGCGGAGGCGCTCGCGCACTTCGTCCGCGAGTTGGGCCATGACGCGACGGAGTGCACGAGCGCCGAAGAGGCGCTCGCTTCGCTCGACCGTGCGCAGGCCAAAGGCAACATCTACGACATACTCGTTTCGGACGTCTCGATGCCCGGCATGAACGGGCTCGAACTGCTCCGCGAGTGCCACGAGCGTCATCCGGGCACCGTCGTCATCATGCTCACCGGCTTCGGGACGATCGAGACGGCGGTCGAAGCGATCCGCTCGGGCGCGTTCGACTACATCGCCAAGCCCGTCGTTGACGACGAGTTCGCCATGACACTCGAACGCGCGGGCCAGCAGCGCGAGGTCCTGCGCGAGAACACCGACCTCAAGGAGCGCCTCAGCGCACGCTCGGCCCTGCGAAATCTCGTCGCGGCCGATCCGCGGATCGTCAAGGCGTTCGACATGGTCAAGGCCGTCGCGCCCTCCAAAGCCACGGTCCTCATGACGGGCGAATCCGGTACGGGCAAGTCGATGATCGCCAAGGCCATCCACGAACTCTCCCCGCGCGACGGGAAGCCCTTCGTCGAGATCCACTGCGGCTCGATCCCCGAGACGCTCCTCGAGTCCGAGCTCTTCGGCCACGTCCGGGGCGCCTTCACCGGGGCGGACCACGACAAAGAGGGCCGCTTCGAAGCGGCGGACACCGGGACGATTTTTATCGATGAGATCAACTCCGCCACGCCCGCGATGCAGCTCAAGCTGCTGCGCGTCTTGCAAGAGCGGAAGTTCGAGCCCGTCGGTTCGACCAAGACCGTCGAGGTGGACGTCCGCGTGGTGCTGGCGGCCAACGAGCCGCTCGAACAACTCGTGCGCGAGGGGCGTTTCCGGGAGGATCTCTTCTACCGCATCAACGTGGTGCGGGTGGAGCTCCCGCCCCTGCGCGATCGCCCCGCGGACGTGCCCGCGCTCGTCGAGCACTTCGTGCTGCACTTCAACACCGAGCACGGCAAGTCGATCGTGGGCATCGAGGCCGATGCGCTGCTCGCGCTCAAGCAGTACGCCATGCCGGGCAACGTGCGTGAGCTGAGCAACATCATCGAGCGCGCGGTTGTACTCGCGCCGGGCGAGACGATCACCCTCGCGGACCTGCCGCCGCACGTCGCAGCGGGCGAGTCCTCACCCGCGTGGGCCTCGCGCTCGCTTCTCGAAGCAGACGCGGGCCCCTGGCAGCCCACCCCGCTCGCCGAGGCGCTGCTCGAGCCCGAGAAGAAGATCATCCTCACCGCGCTCCAGGCCAACGACTGGAACAGGCAGAAGACCGCCGACGATCTCGATATCAACCGTACGACGCTCTACAAGAAGATGAAGACGCTGGGCATCGACAAGGTCGCCGGCTGAGCGATCACATGCTGCGCCAGCCGTCTTAGAAGTCGGCCGTCTCAGCGTCGTGCGGGACGCCCAGGTACTCGAGCGTGCGGCGGGCGATGCGCAGGAGCGCGGGCCCAGCGGTCATGCTGCCGTAGTAATGACCCTTCTGCACCACCTCGGGCCCGGGGTCGTCGATCACAACGACCAACACGATGCGCGGGTTCTCGAAGGGAGCTCCCGCGATGAAGCTCGTGGTGTACTGACGCTCGAGGTAGCCGCCGAGCGGCGAGTTGGTCTTCGCGGTGCCCGACTTGCCGAAGGCGGTGTACGGGAAGGGCGCTTCGCCCTCGATCCATGCGGGCACGCGGTCGATGAGTTTCTCCGTCACGCCAGCCATCGAGACCCGGGCGGCGTCCGCCGTCGAAGGCCGGAGGATGCGCTGCGTGATGCCCAGTCGGGGATCGTTGTTGGTCAGCGATTCGAGCGTGAGCGCGGGAACCTCGCCCGCGCGGTTGCCGCTGCGGGCGAACGCGGAGAACGACCGCACCATCTGGAGCGGCGTGACGGCGACCTCGTAGCCCATGGCGACACTCGATTGCGAGAGCTTCGTCCAGTTCGGCTGCGATGTGACGAGGCCCTTCGCCTCACCGGGGATGCCCAGTCGGGTGGGGGAACCGAAGCCCCAGCGCAGGATGTCGCTGCGCATCTCGACGGGCGAGAGGCGGTGCGCGCCCTTGGCCATGCCGATGTTCGACGAGTTGACGAGGACATCAGACCACGACTGCTCGTCGCGCGGCGCGACGTCTTCTAAGAGCCGGCCGTAGTCGGTGCGCCACCGGCCCTTGTGCGTGTCGAATACCTCGTCGATCTCGGTCCGCCCGCGTTCGAGGACCATGGCCCAGACGAAGGGCTTGAACGTCGAGCCGGGCTCGTAGACATCGACGGCGCAGCGGATGCGTGCGAGCGCGGGCTCGGTTTCGCGCAGCGGGTCGGGTGTCATCGTGCGCACACGCACCTCGCGCCCATCATCAATCGCTGCCCGGTGCTCCTCGGAACCCGCCACAACGGCGTCCGCCAGCTCGCGCACGACATCGACGATCGCCAGCACCTCACCCGTTTCGGGGTCGACCATCACGCACTTCGCGCCCGCAGCGTCGAGCTCTTCGACCCGGCGGGTGAGCTCTTCGTGCACGATGCGCTGGATCTCCAGATCCACGCTCAGACGCACTTCGCCGCCCGCCTGCGAGGGTGTGTAGCCGCTGGGCGGGACCCAAAGTGACCGGCCCCGGGCGTCGAGAACGGGCTCGACGTACCCCGGCAGGGCCCCGAGGTTGTCGTTGTACGCCAGTTCGGCCCCGCTCTTGCCGAGGCCGTCGGTGCCGACCTTGCCTACAAGCGCAGCCAGGAGCGCGTGGTCGGTCTGCTCGCGGGTGGTAATTTCTTCGAGGTGCACGCCCGGCGTTGCACGCACGAGATCACGCGCGCGCATCAGCGCCGTATCCTCGAGCACCTCGCCGACAGAGACGTACCGGATGAGCCGCGGCTCCTGCCCCTCGGTCGCAGTCGTAGCACGACGCTCGTTCTCCATCACCCGCCCGAGCACACGCTCGGCGACCTCGACCGTTTCGATGCCCGCGATGTCGGCGAGCTGGACGATCAACTCGTCGAACCGGCCGGTCTCTTCTTCGGGAACGAGGCGCGCGGGGTCGACGAATAAGCGGAAGCCCGTGCGCGTTCCTGCGACGATGCGGCCGCGACGGTCGAAGATGTCTCCCCTGCGCGCGAGCGCAGTGAATCGGGCCGAGCGATCGTCGATGTGCTCCGCGAGTGCGGCGCTCGGCGCGACCTGCAACTGCACCACCCGGCCCAGCACCAACACAAACCCGATCAGCAGCCCCGCGATGAGCAAGAGGCCCACGGTGTTGGCGCGCTTCTGCTGCGCACGGTGGATGTCCTCGAGGATGCTCGTCACAGCCCCGCTCCGCCGGTCGCGGGCGAATCGGCGTACAGGAGTTCGGGCGGGCACCACTCGCCGGCGGTGTCGAGCATGATCGGCTCGAGGGGGCCCAGCACACGCTCGGCGTCGCTCGCGATGCGCTGCGGCGCCATCGCCCGGGCGATCTCGAGCCGCAGACGCCAGGTATCGCGCTCCGCCCGCTCGCTCCGACGGATCGCCTCGGCCATCTGCCCCACCGCGACCAGTCGCTCCTGGCGCACCGCGAGCATCGACGCGGAGAGCGCCGCGAGGGAGAGGATCAGCACGACGAGCTTAAAGAGCACAGTGCGGGCTCCCATGAAGCAGAGCGAGGATCGGTCCAGAGGAACAAGCGATAGATCAAGATCGGGTCAGCAACGCACCGGCCATGCGAAAACGAGCGCCCGTCAGTCCCGCGGGGGGAGGACGATGACCTGGCCTTCGCGGACGGAGCCGTTCTCGGGGATATCGCCGTCGTTGGCCTTCACGATGTCGCGCCACTTGCGGGCGCTGCCGAGCTGAGCCTTGGCGATCTCGGAGAGCGTCTCGTCCTTCTTCACGGTGTACGTGCGCTGCGACTTCGCAGGTGCGGGGGCGGAGGCGGGGGCAGTCGCAGCCCGCTCGGGCGCGCGTCGGCCATCGGCACGCGCGACATCGCGCGCGTCGCCCTCGCGCCAGGCGAGGAGGACTTCCCTGGTCGGGATGAGCAGCGAGGCGCCGGAGCGGATCGTCCCGTCGGCGGCGACGCGGTCGAAGTTGTACGCCGCGAGCTTCTTATGGAGAGCACCGTCGCCGTACTCACGCTGGGCGATGCCCCAGAGCGAGTCGTTGGCGCGCACCTCGTAGATGCGGGCGGGTCGGCGGTCGGCCTGCTTGATTTCGAGCTGCCGGCCCTGCCGGGGATCGATGATGAACTCGCCGGGGCCCGTGCTGCGCTCTTCGTCTTGGTCGTTGACGCGTGTGGTCCGCTGCGCACCGGGGAGGTTCTCGATCCCGTCGCGCGTGCGGTCGAACTGCTCGCCGATGCCATCCCAGATGTTGCGGGCGATGGATTCCTGCTCGATGGGCCGGGCCTCGGGCTCGGTCGACCCGGCGACGAGCCCCACGGCCTGCTCGGGGTTCGCGCCGCCCGCGGGCCCATCGAACCCGCCCATGTTGGGCCGGCGCACGAGCAGATCGGGCTGGAGCGAGAGCGCACCGGGCTCGAAGCCGTTCTCGATCTGATCGCTCGTGAGCGACTCGTTGTTCGAGGCGGCGGAGAAGTGATCCGAGACCAGCACCCCGACCGAGAGGACGAGTGCGAAGCCAATAATCAGAGCCAGTTTCTGTTCGCGCGTCATCGCGTTATGCGTCCTTGCACAGAGTCTCCGTGGTCCTCCGACCGCGAGAAACCGGGTTGCCGCGTCCTTGGCACACCCATCACCAGTTGCGTCTCAATGGCCACCGAGCGGCTTCCCGCGCGGTGCACCGGAGTCTACCAAGAGCCCCGCGACTCGCCCCCTCGTGATCGGGGCTTTACGCGTCCCGCCCGATGCGGAGGACGCGGAGTTTCGCCGAGCGCGACCGCGGGTTGCGGCCGACTTCCTCATCGCTCGACTCGACGGGCTTGCGCGTGACGTGGCTGCACAGGCCGCGTCGCACGAGCTCGGCGAAGGCGCGCTTCACCATGCGGTCCTCGAGCGAGTGGAAGGCGATGATGCCCACACGCGACCCGGGGGCGAGCCAACCGCTCCGCCGAACACCCGAGCCCGAGGCCGCCTCCGCGCCCCGGCGGACCGACTCCAAAAGCGAACGCAGGCAGCCAAGCTCGTCGTTCACCGCGATGCGGAGCGCCTGGAAGGTGCGTGTCGCGGGGTGGATCCGCCTCTCGCCACCGGGCGGGCCCAGGACCGAGACGACCGCGCGGACCAGCGCTCCAGTAGTTTCGATCGGTGACTCGGCCCGGATCTCAACAATCTTCGCTGCGATCCGCCGGGCCGAGCGCTCTTCGCCGTACTCGCGGAGGATCTGGACCAGCTCCTGCTCGGGGATCGATCGCAGCAGATCGGCAGCCGTTGTCCGCTGGTGTTCCCGGTCGAACCGCATATCGAGGGGGGCGTCGAAGCGGAAACTGAGCCCCCGCTCGGGGGTGTCCATCTGGTTCGAGGCGAAGCCGAGATCCGCGAGGAAGACGTCGGCCGCGAGCCCGCCCTCCTCGCACCTGCGGGGCACCTCGACGAAGTTCCCGTGCCACGCGCGGGTATCCAGACCCGCGTGCGCCGCTGTGACCCGCGCCTGCGCGAAGGTCAGATTCCCCGCGTCGGCGTCGTTGAGGGCGAGCGTGCCCGCGCCCTGCATGCGCTCGGCCATCAGCATCGCGTGGCCGCCCCGGCCGGCTGTGCCGTCGATCACCACATCGCCGGGCCAGGGGCCCAGGTGCTCGAGCACCTCGCCCGCGAGGACGGGGATGTGCCCGATCCCCTGCGCAGCGTCGCAGGCGTGCTCGGCCCCGCCGCCGGCCTTGGCCCCTTCCCCCGATGTGTCGGCTGAGTGATCGTCCATGCGCCCGAGGGTACCCGGCGCAGGCACGCTGCGCCCCCCCCACTACGATGCACGCATGACCCTCCCACACCCCATCCCCAGCTTGTGCGCACTCGCCTTGGCCTTCGCCGCCGCCTGCTCGGGCGGCTGCCTGCCCCGGCAGATCACCATCGATCTGGCCCCCCGCAGCGCCGAATTCGAGGCGACCTCGGTGCTCGCAACGCCCGGCGCGACCGATCGCTCCCCCGCCATCGCCCTGATCGATGTCACGGGGCTGATCTCCTCTACCCCCATCTCGACGGGGCTCATCGGGGGCGGGTCATCCCCACTCGACGCGATCGTTGCCCGGCTCGACGAAGCGGGCGACGATCCGCGCGTGCGCGCAGTGGTCCTCCGGATCAACTCGCCCGGGGGGACGGTCGCGGCCTCCGAAGTGCTCGCGGACGAGATCGCCGACTTTCGAGCGCGGACAGGCAAGCCCGTCGTCGCCTCCATCGCGGATATCGCGGCCAGCGGCGGGTACTACGTCGCGCTCTCGGCCGACACCATCATCGCGCAGCCCGCTTCTATCACGGGTTCCGTGGGCGTGATCGTGCAGACCTTCAACTTCTCGGGCGCGATGCAGCGCTTCGGGGTCGAAGGGCGGGCCGTCGTCTCCAGACCCAACAAAGACATCGCCAATCCCTTCGAACCGGCGAGCCCGGCTCACTACGAGATCCTGCAAGGGCTCGTCGACGGCTTCTACGCAGACTTCGTCGCGCGCGTGCGCTCTGCACGCCCAGCGCTGGCAGAGAGCGAGTCGCACTTCGCGCACGTGACCGATGGCCGGGTCTTCACAGGCCGGGACGCCCTGAGCGCGGGGCTCATCGACGAGCTCGGCACCCTGCGTGACGCCTTCGAGGAGGCCATCGCCCGCTCGGGCCTCGTCGAAGCCCAGCTCATCAAGTATCACGCACCGGGGAACGTCCCCGCGTCGGCGTACGCCTCGACGGGGCTCCCCAGGCCGGCGGCCGAGCGCGACGGCCCGGCCCCCCTGGTGTCTCTGCGCGTCGACGCCGCCGCCCTGCTCGAACCCGGCTTCTACTACCTCTGGACACCTTGAGTCTTGCGTCCGACCGGGGCCGACGCATACTCTGAACCGATGCAGGCTGTGAATCGGCTCATCCTGGGTCTGGTTATCGCCATTGCGCACTGGGCCGCCTGGTCGCCCGCGTTGGCGGCAAACAACCTCTGTGGGTGCGCCACCAACCAAGTCGTCTGCCAGTGCAGCGACGAGTGCCCCTGCAACGCCGACGACAGCGACCAAGACCCCGCCGAGCAGCCCCCTGCGCTTCTGGTGCGAAGCCAGCAGCCCGCTCCGCTCCCGACTTGTGAGCCGTTGCGGCTGCCGACCGCGGATGCGGCGAATTGCGATCCGCGATCAACACCGGCCTCCCGTGATCGCCCGAGGCCCGGCGCCTGGTCGGGTGACACCCCCTTCGCCTCGTGGTGCGTCTGGCGAACGTAGCGAATCGTGCGTGCGCCCCCGTTGCGCGCACGCCGACCGCGTTCCACGTTCATCACTCGATCACACCGACCTCCCACGAAGGGACCCCACAATGCGATTCACTGCCAAGCGCGTACTGCCGCTGACTCTCCTCGTTCCCGCTCTTCTTACCGGGTGTGCGAGCACCCCTGCTGCCGATTCCGACGGGAACACACCGCCCGCGAGCGCAGCGGCCGAAGCCCGCGCTGATATCACGCCCATCGCTTCAAGCGGCGCGGTCCTGCGCGTGAACGGCATGTCGTGCCCCAAGTGCGCGAACAACATCGACCGCCAGCTCCGATCGATGCCGGGCGTTGCGGACCTATCGATCGACCTCGGCCTCGGCGTCGTCCGCGTGGGCTTCGACGAGGGGGCCGCCCATCCTTCGCGCGCCGACCTCGCCTCGGCCATCGACCGCACCGGCTTCACGCTCGTCTCCATCACACCGGCGGTCACCCAATGAGCGCTGCACTGCGGACCGCTAAGTGGACGTCGATAGTGCTCACAATCGCCTGCTGCATCTCTGAGGCGCGCGCACAAGAGGCGATCTTCACCCCCGCTGCGACCCAGCCCTCTGTCGAGCGCGTGATCACCAAGCACCTGCTCCGTTTCGAGCGCTACGCCGACGACCCCGAAGACCGGGGCAGAGAGGGCTACGAGGTCGTCAACCTCAACACGATCTCTTACGGCATCACGCCCATGCTCAGCGCGAGCCTCGAGATACCCGTGGTGCAGCGCAACCTCGACAACGATGATGCGTTGCGTGGCCTGGGCGACCTGCGACTGAGCCTCAAGCATCGGTTCTGGCAGGAGGACCCCGGGCCCGTGGACACCCTCAGAGCTGCGGCGTTTGCGGGGGCCGAACTCCCGACGGGCGCGGACGGCCTCTCGTCGGAGAGTGTCGACCCCTTCGCAGGCGTGGTCTTCATGGCGATCCTCGGCCGGCACGGCTTCAACCAGTCCGTCTCGTACACCCTCACAACGGGCAGCGCCCCCGACCCCGTGTCGCCGGGCACCTCGCTCGCCGACGCGCTGCGCTTCGATACCGCCTACCTCTACCGTCTCGACCCGGTAACGTACGAGGCGACGACCCCCGCCGCCCTGTACCTCACCGCCGAGCTCAACGGCGTCTACGAAACCAACGGCGATATCGAGATCACCTTCGCGCCGGGCCTGCTCTACGAGGCCCGGAACTTCGCGCTCGAGGGCGCCGTTGTGCTCCCCGTTCTGAGCGACGTCGACGATCGCCCCGAGCGCGGCGTGGGGTTCGCTCTGGGCATCCGTTTCCTGTTTTAAATCTGCTGGCACCGGAAGCGCGTGCCGCTCAGGGCGCGGGCCACTCGGGAGCCTCGTTGTTGAGCACGCGCCAGACATCGCGCACGACCCACGACATGTTCCGCTGGGCCGTCGCGGTGGCGGCACCGATGTGCGGGCTCAGGTGCGCGTTGGGCAGGGCGAGCAGCGGCTCGTGCTCCTCGATGGGTTCGGGGTCGTGCACGTCGAGCATCGCGCGTGCTGCGGGCCGGTCGCGCAGCCATGCTGCGAGTGCGAGCGGGTCGACCACGAAGCCGCGGCTTGTGTTGATGAGTGTCGCGTCGTCTTGCAGTTGGCTCAGGAACTGCGCGTCCACGAACCTGTGGTTCTCCGCTCGGCCGTCGATGTGCACGGTGATGATGTCGCACGCGCTCAGCAGGTCCGCGAGCGGGACGACCGTTACACCGAGCTCCTCGGCCTCCGGGACGGGCTTGAGATCCGTCGCGACGACGCGCATGCCCAGGCCCATCGCCGCCCGCGCGACCCGCGTGCCGACACGCCCAAGGCCGATGACGCCCAGCGTGAGATCGGCGAGCTGGTGCTCCGCGCGCAGCTCCACACGCGTCTGCTTCCATGTCGCCGCGTCGAGCGCACGATCCAAAAACACACGCGGGCGGTACGCGTCGAGCATGAACGCCAGCACCAGCTCCGTGACGGCCTGACTGTTGGCGGCGGGTGTGTACACGACCTCGACCCCGCGCAAGCGGCAGGCGGGGATGTCGATGTTGTCGAGGCCCACACCGGCTCGGGCGACGACACGTAGCTGTGGCGCACGCTCGAGCAACGGCTGATCGACGGTTGTGTAGGTCCGCACGACGAGCGCGCTTGCGCGGGGGAGCAGCTCCTCGAAGCGCGGATCATCGCTGGGCACACGGCACAGGTCGCAGCGCTCGGAGAGCCACAGGCCCGCGGCGTCGTCGAGGTGCTCGGTCTGGATGACGAGTGGCCCGTCGGCCAAGGCGCTCAAGCGTCCTCGTCGTCGCCCGAGTCCTCGGCGGGCTCGAGGACGACGGACATCGGGCCCGCGGACATGGCGATGCGGTGGTCAGCACCGAACGAGAGCACCTGCTCACGCCGGAGCTCCGCGAACTCGCGGTGGAACGTGCCGGCGATCGCACGCCCTTCGACATCGATCGCCTCGGCGATGGCGAACGCCTTCTCGTCGGAGTGCCCGAAGAGCGAGGTGAGGATCTCGATCACGTAGTCGTAGGTGTGATCCTCGTCGTCGAGGATGACGACGTTCCAGAGCTTGGGGCGACGCGTCTCGAGCTCGGTGCGCCGCTCGGGAAGCGTTGCGTTGTGTGGAGTCGGTCCGGTCATGCGGGATCATAGCCCGCGCAGGAACCGCGCGAAGTCAAGCTTTGTTTCGGACTGGTGAAAGTCTCCATATCCGTTGAGCCTTCCGGGTAGTGAAGCTACGCTCGCCGCCCGCAGCAACCCGACGCTGAGATCGAAGCCGCCCTGGAGGAAACATGAACAAAGCCGAATTGGTCGATGCCGTTGCCGCCGAACTGGGCGAGACGAAGGCCTACGCCACCAAGGCGGTGGACGCGATGCTGATCGGGCTCGTCCGCGGCGTGCAGGAGGACGACCGGGTGAGCATCGCGGGCTTCGGCACGTTCAAGAAGAAGGTCCGCAAGCCGCGGAAGGGGCGCAACCCGCAGACGGGCGAGGAGATCCAGATCCCCGAGCGCACGACCGTTGATTTCACGCCCGCGCCCGCGCTCAAAGACGAGCTGGCGGAGCAGGGGCTCTAATCGCCCACCTGTCCAATCGGCAACTTGTCTAATCGGGGACTCGTCTAATCGGCCTTATGGCGGGAGGCGTTGCCGAAGGCCCCCTCCGCGAGATCGATGGCGCGGACAAGGGCAGCGGCCTTGTTGCGCGTCTCTTCGTACTCGGCATCCGGCTCGGAGTCGAAGACGATCCCGCCCGAGGCCTGCAGGTGATACGTCCACGCCTCGCCCGGGAGCCAGTCGCCCGTGGGAACGACCATCGTCCGCAGCGCGAGGGCCACATCCATCTCACCGGTAAGGCCGACCCACCCGAAGCCGCCCCCGTAGGGCCCCCGGCGGACGGGCTCGAGCTCGTCGATCACCTGCATCGCGCGGATCTTCGGGGCGCCGGAGATCGTCCCCACGGGGAGGGTCGAACGCAGCGCGTCCCAGCAGTCCATGTCGGCGGGGAGCGCGCCCGTGACGGTTGAAGAGATATGCATGACGTGGCTGTAGCGCTCGATGGCCATCGCGGTATCGAGGCGCACGCTCCCGAACTCCGCGACGCGCCCGACGTCGTTGCGCCCGAGGTCGACGAGCATCACGTGCTCGGCCACCTCTTTGGAATCCGCGAGCAGCTCGGCTTCGAGCGCGCGGTCCTCCTCGGGCGTGCTGCCACGCCTGCGGGTGCCCGCCAGTGGCCGGTTGGTGACGATGCGCTGGCCCGCGTCGCCCTCAGCGCGGACCCGGCAGAGGATCTCGGGGCTCGACGCGACGAGGATGCACCCGCGGGCTTGCAGGTAGACCATGTAGGGGCTCGGGTTCACGACCCGCAGCGCCCGGTAGACGTCGAAGGGGTCGACCATGCTCGACCGTTCGAAACGCTGACCGATGACGACCTGAAAGACGTCACCCGCCCGGATGTACTCCTTGGCGCGCTCGATGGCCGCTGCGTGCTGCTCGCGCGTCATGTTCGAGCGCACCGCGCCGGGGGCATCGGGCGCAGCGTCGGCGTCGCCCGAGGGCAGCGGGCGGGCGTGGGTCTCGAGTTCGGCCACCAGCGCACCCAGCCGAGCGCAGGCCGCGTCGTACGCCTCGCCCGGTTCGTCCTCCGCCTCCACCCGCGCGAGCACGAGCGCGTGAACGACTTTGTCCACGTGATCGAAGACCACCACCGAGTCGTAGAGCGAGAAGTGCAGATCGGGCAGGCCGCGGTCGTCCGGCGGGGCGGCATCGAAGCCGAGGCGCTCGGGCTCGGCGTATCGCACGGTGTCGTAAGAGGCGTAGCCGACCCATCCGCCGAGGAGCGACTCGGGCAGGCCGTGATCGCCCGCGGGCACGAGTTGGAATCGTGCGGAGAGCTCGGGGAGGAGTGCGAGGGGGTCGGGTGCGTGCTGTTCTTCCCGAGTGCCCGCGCGATGGTCGATGATCTCGACGTCGTGCCCGCGAGCGAGGACCTCGAGCGCTGGAGCGGCCCCGAGGAGCGACCGCCGGCCCACGCGGTCCCCGCCCTCCACCGATTCGAAGAGGAAAGAGGGGGCGGTGCGCTCGTCGGCAGCGACGAGCCGGCGGTAGGCGAGGACGGGGGTCAACTGGTCGCCCAAGAGCCGGAGCGCGACGGGGACCATGAGCGTGCGCCCGCCGGAGCCGCTGCGGGCCGCGACGACGGCCTGTTCGAACTGTGCGCGATCGATGCTGGGAGGCATGGCGGCGAGTGTAGCGCCGCTGCCGTCATCGGATGGAGGTGTGTACCCTTTGCCCATGCCCCGCAGGACCATGCTTCCCGAAGCCCGCCTGGAGCTCGCGCCGCTCATCGACGTGGTCTTCGTGCTCCTGACGTTCTTCATCCTCGCGATGGTCGTCTCGACGCGCTTCGATGTGACGGACCTGGTGCTGCCCGAGGCCCGCGCGGGCTCAACGCCCGTTGAGGGGGCGAGCTCGAGCCTGCTCATCACCCTCAGCGCAGACGGCGCACTCACGCTGGACGGGGCGACGGTGGAACTCACCGCGCTCTCTGGCCGGCTCGATGAACTGCTGGCCTTATCACCGGAGGCCAACCTCATCGTTGCGCCTGATCGGGCTGCGCCTTCGGGCGATCTCCTGGCCCTTTTGGACGAGCTCTCCGCGGGCGGCCACGCCGATGTCCGGGTTTTGCGGGCCCCCAACGCCGGTGCCGGCGCGGCCGGAGACTCATCACAACCGGCACAACCCGCCCCATCGGCACCCTCGCCGTAGGGCCTCTGCGCCTGCGAGAAGCGGTACAGCCCGCCATGATCGAGGTTTGTGCGCACTAATCAGTGATCTACGCCGAGCGCGAGCCACAGCGCTTTCCCCGTTAAGAAGGGATCCGTTGCGGCCGATGTCACGCATGCGTAGAGTCAGGCCTGCAACGTGGGGAGACGTTGCCTGCCTGGACAAGTGTCGAGAGGTTTGTGCGATTCATGGCCAAGTCCGACCTGGAAACCGATCTTCAGATCTACCTCCGTGAGATCAACAGGTACACGCTGTTGACCCCCGCGGAAGAGAAGACCCTCGGGTGGCGCGTTATCAACGACTGCTGCCCCGAGGCGCGTGATCACCTGGTGCGCAGCAACCTGCGCCTGGTCGTCTCCATCGCCAAGCACTACACCAACCGCGGCCTCACGCTCACCGACCTCATCGAAGAGGGCAACATCGGCCTCATCCGCGCCGTCGAAGGCTTCGACCCGGCGCAGGGCGCTCGCTTTAGCACCTACGCCTCGTGGTGGATCAAGCAGGCCATCAAGCGTGCGCTCATCAGCGCCGCTCAGCCGATCCACGTGCCGGCGTACATGGTCGAGCTCATCGCCAAGTGGAAGCAGACCGTCTCGCGCTTCGAGGAGCAGCACGGCCGGACCCCCACCACCGAAGAGCTCTCGCGGATCATGGGCCTGCCGCTGAAGAAGATCAATATCATCCTCCGCGCGGGGCGTGCGCTGCACGCGCCCAACCAGGCTCCCAAAGACTCCAACGGCGACGCGCTGAGCTTCTCCGACGTCCTCACCGACACGCGCAACGGCCAACCCGACGACCGCGTGTTCGTCCGCGAAGAGGTGCAGACCGTCTACAAGCTCCTCGAAGCGATCGACGAGCGCGAGGCGCGCGTGCTCCGGCTGCGCTTCGGCCTCGACGGGCAAGAGCCCCTCACCCTCAAGGAGATCGGCGCGGAGATCGGGCTCACACGCGAGCGCGTCCGCCAGATCGAGGTCGAGGCGCTCCGCAAGCTCAACACCCGCCTGATGGACGACAAGCCCAGCCGCTTCTTCCGCGATGCGCAGAAGAAGCAGGAGGAGGGCGATGCGGAGGCCGCGAGCCCTTTCGTAGAAGGCCAGCGTCAGGCGATCTGATGCCGGCGTCGCCCCACATCGAGCGCTAGCACGAATCACGCGCCCCGTTGTTTCTGAACCGATGCTCGTGACACGAACCGGCTGCGGGTGAACCCCCTTGTGCATCCCACCAGCAACCCACGGCGAAGCGATCACTACAATCGCACCGTGAACAACACCCCCGCACAACCCGGGCCCAAGGACGCCGTCTGCCACCTGACGGGCATCCGCAAGCACTACTTCAAGCCCGACGGCTCGCTCATGGTCGCGGCCCTCGCGGGCGTCGATGTCACGATCAAGAAGGGCGAGTACGTCGCCATCATGGGCCCCTCGGGTTCGGGCAAGTCGACGCTCATGAACATCCTCGGCTGCCTCGATCAATCGACCGAGGGCAGCTACCTGCTCGACGGTCGCGACGTCTCGATCCTCGATGACGAGACGCTCAGCGCCTATCGCGGGCAGAAGATCGGCTTCGTCTTTCAGGCCTTCAACCTGATCAGCTCGCTGACGGTGACGGAGAACGTCGCCGTGCCGCTCTTCTACCAGGGCGTGCCCGCGAAAGAACGCCGGGACCGCGCGGTGAAGGCGCTCGAGCTCGTGGGCCTCGGCGACCGGACGGACCACCGCCCCAAGGAACTCTCGGGCGGCCAGCAGCAGCGCGTGGCGATCGCCCGTGCGCTCGTCTCGAACCCAGTCGTGCTCATGGCCGACGAACCGACGGGCAACCTCGACTCGACGACGGGCGAAGCGATCCTGAAGATGTTCGAAGAGCTGCACGCCAAGGGGCTGACGATCATCATGGTGACGCACGACGACAGCGTTGCCGAGCGTTGCGAGCGGGTGATCCGCCTGCGTGACGGGCTGATCGAGCGTGACGAACTCCTGCGCACGCTTGAGAAGGGCGAGCAGACCGTCGGGGCGATGACGCCGTGACCCCGTCCGAGGGCGGCGGGCCCAACCCTCCCGCCTACGCCGATCTGCCCGCAGAGCAGCCTGCGCCCGCGAAGACTCCAGGCGCTCGCCCCCCCGCATCGCATGAGGCAGCTCCTTCAACTGCTCAGCACACCCCGCCGCGACCGGCGATATGCCCGTACTGCGCCGCGCCCCTCACCAACGCGGTGCAGTGCACCACCTGCATGGGCCACCTCGACGCGCTCTCTCGCCAAGCGACTCAGAACGCGATGGGCCCGTGGTTCATCCTCGACCCAGTAACCCCCAACAAACCCGGGTGCTCCTTCGAGACGGTCCGGCAGATGGTCCGGCGGAACAAGATCACGCCGAACACCATCGTTCGCAGTCCCACCACGCGCCAGGTCTGGACCTACGCCGACCACACACCGGGGCTCGCGGTGCTCCTCGGCGTGTGTCACTCGTGCAAAGCGCGCGTGCAGGCGGATGCCGCGTCGTGCGGGTCGTGCGGCGCACCGCTGCAACACACCGATCCCGACCGGCAGCACCTCGGCCTCTCGCCCGTTGCGCAGTTGCCGGGCACGCCGACCGTCGACGCACCCGCGCCGCCTCGACCACCTCAGCCTCTCGAAGAGGAAGTGCTCGCCCACGCACCCGCGCGGAGCGTGGCCGACGACCGCGTGCGTGTGTTGCGCGCACGGACCCGGCTCTTGACGATCTTGCTCGTGGCGACGGCCCTGCTCGCCGTCGGCGCGGGCGGCTGGGCGGTTTGGCGCGAGCTCGAAGCGGGCGGGTTCCAGCTCGATGTGCCCGGCGCAAATACCGCTCAGGGCACTCAACAAAGGCCCCCCGCTGCTGGTCCAACCCAGACCTCTGCTACGACATCACCGACGACTCCACCTCCGGCCGGGCCGTCACCCGGGCCTGCAAACGGCGCGGGCCCGCCGCCCACCGGCCCGGCGGAGCGGCTGCCCGAGGTGGTCATCGACCCCGTGACCGGGCCCTTGGGCGAGGCGTTCGCCGAGTGGCACCCCGATCTCCGCCAGGCACGCGACCTAGCTGCCGACGACACCCTCGAGGGCGTGCGCGAGGCGCTGGCGGTGCTCGAGCGTGTCGCGCAGGAGGCGGGCGCGGACGTGGATGAGGGCGAGGCGGGCTGGGCCGTCCTGCGCCAGCGGATCACCAGGCTGCGGGAGCGTGCCGACGCTCTGTATGCCGAAGGGCTCGTCGGCCGGTAAACCGCAGCAGCCAACCCGATCGTGATCGGCCTCACTCCGAGAGCGTGCGCACCAGGGCTGTGATCACCCGCACGTTGGCCGGCAAGAAGACGTCCCACGGCAGGTCGTTCAGCCTCCGCCAGGCATGGTCCGTGACTTCGAGATGCTGGACCCTCTGATCGGGCGGCTCCAACCGGCACAAGACGGGGATGAGCGTCACGCGGGCGTGCTCGTAGGTGTGCACGATGGGCCCGAGTCTGCGCTCCGCGACCACGTCACAGCCGATCTCTTCCCGCACCTCCCGCACCACAGCCGATTCCGGGGATTCCCCGGGTTCGACCTTGCCCCCCGGGAGCTCCCAGTACCCGCCGTAGACCGCCTTTGCGGGCCGTCGAGTCATGAGGATCGCGTTCCTATCAGAGACCGGACAAACCGTTTCGCCCGGCGTCGGCGCCTCCGGGCGCAGGATGACGGCGATGGCGGCGGTCGCCTCGGGCACGCGGGGGGTGGGCATATCGGTCGTCTCACGAGAAGGAAAATTGCTAAGTGTAGGCATGACAGATGTTTGTACGAATTCGCCCCCGCCCGTTTCACGCCGCGGCGTTGACCCGATCAGGCCGATGCGTACCCTAGTGCGGAACGCATCGCAGGGCCCCTCGAGCCGCATCTCGGCCCGCTCAGCCCTCCGGGCGTCCACCAGACTTCTTCGCGGCGGAAACGTCGTGAACTCGCCGTCGGTCGGGGATCGGAGCCCTCGATCGACGGCTTCTTTTTTGAACCCGCGCAGCACGTGCGGGCTTCGCTACTCGACAGCTTCTCCACCGTTATCGACAGCGCCCACGCGCTTCCACGCAGCGCACGCTTCTGCGATCAACCACATCTCCAACACAAGCGCGCCCACCGCGACCACAACGAGCATGGTGTTGCCCGATGCGAGCCACGATGGGTTGTCGGCGTTGCCGATGAAGGCTTGCCAGATCATCGCGGCCGCGGGCACGACGAGCATGATCGCGCCGGGGACGACCGCGAAGCCCCACGGCCTGCCGCGCAGGCGCAGCCACGACACGATGACGATGAATGCGAAGCCGGCGAGGAGTTGGTTCGTCGCGCCAAAGAGCGGCCAGAGAGTGAGCGCGCCGGTGCCGCCGTTGTCGAGCCAGTGCTCTACACGAACCGGTATCGACGCTGGAGGCACCGGCGTACCAGGCGGTGCAGCAAAGCGCACTGGAAGGCCCGGCGAGTTGGGACTCGGGAAGGGCCCCATCGCGAGCATGAAGGCGCTGACGACCGCGATCAGCGTCGCGCCGATCGGCGTTGCGAACCAGCGGCAGGGGTTCCACCACGGGCCCGTGCGCACAGTGCGGCGGTCGTCTTCTTCCGGGGTTGACGCACCACACTCCGGGCACGGCGTATCCGCAGCAATCGCCCTGCGGTCATAACCACACTCGGGGCACTCGTGCGCCTTGCGCTTGGGCAGGAAGGTGCGGGCGAGCTCTTGGATGACATACCGCTGGAGCCGGCATGAGGTGTCGAGCGTCGTCGCAGCAAACGAAGCGACAAAGACCGCCATCAGCGCTATGGCCGCCTCGATGGGTATGCCGAGCCGCGCGAGCATGTTGGCGCTGCCCTGCACGAAGGCGCCGACCTTCTGACCCAGCGAGCCGGCGGCACGCCAAGAGGCGTACTGCGATTGAAAGGCGAGTGAGCCGGCAAGCTCGAGATCGAGCGCGTTCTGAGTCAATGCATCGATGCTGAGGTTCTCCGCCGGATTCACCGGCAGAATGTCATGCCGCGCTACTCGATAGTGGGAGTCTCTGTTGCGTACCCATGTCTCGCTCTCAACTACAGCTTCACTTTGCATTGAAACAGGTAATTCCAGCGACATGCGATATCCCGGAACCGTGTATGACTTAGAGACACCTAGTCCGATCCCCGCTGCGCAGGCCGCGATGACGAGCGTGGCGAGGAAGCCCTCGGTGAGCATCGAGCCGTAGCCGACGGGCTTGGCGTCGGTCTCGCGCGTGAGCTGTTTGCTCGTCGTGCCCGAACCGACGAGGCAGTGGAAGCCCGAGCAGGCGCCGCAGGCGACGGTGATGAAGAGGACGGGCCAGAGGGGCGGCGCGCCGGGGGGCGACCAGTCGAAAGCGGGGGCGACCCACTCGAATGTGAGTGTGTGCTGAACGACGCCCTCGGCGGTCTGGACGGGGATCGTCGGGCCGCCGAGGAGGCCCGTTGCGATCAGTCCAATGACGAGCAGGCCCAGCGCGGTGACGAGCTGCAGCGCGTTGATGTAGTCCCGAGGCTGGAGCAGCACCCACACCGGCAGCACGCTCGCGATGCCCGCGTACACGAGCAGCACCGCGATCCACACCCACATCGGCTGGTACGCAGCCCAGAGGTTGAAGTCGTGCAAGAACCCGGCATCGCCGAAGAAGACAGACAGGTACATCACGCCCAGCGCGACGACCGAGGGCAGCACGATCGAGTGCCCTCTGCGGTGCACAAGGACACCGATCACGACGGCGAGCGGCGTCTGCACGAGCACGGGCGTGATCGCTGCGGGGTACTGGCGCAGCACACTCACAATCACGAGCCCGAAGATCGCGAGCACGATCCACAGCGCGAGGATCAGGATGCAAAGGAAGAGCAGGCGTGCGCGCGGCCCGAGCAGCAGGCCCGCGATGTCGCCCACCGTGCGCCCCTTGTTGCGCAGCGAAACAACGAGCGAACCCAGGTCGTGCACCGCGCCGATGAAGATGCTGCCGACGAGCACCCACAGCAGGGCCGGCACCCACCCCCACATCACCGCGATAGCAGGGCCGACGATCGGCCCCGTGCCAGCGATGGACGTGAAGTGATGGCCGAAGACGATGGACCGGCGCGTGGGCACGTAGTCCACGCCGTCTTCGCTTGTGTGCGCGGGCGTGGCGCGCCGGTCGTCGAGCTGGAAGACCCGGCGCGAGAGGTAGGTCGCGTAGTAGCGGTAGGCGAGGAGGAGGCAGAGGGCGACGGCTGCGACCGTTAGGAGCACGGGCATCGCCGCACTCTACAGCCTGTGCGCCATCGCACCTAGCTCGCGTGTTTCAGAACCAGAGATCAGAACCAGGAATCAGAACCAGAAGCGCACCGAACGATCGAGGCCCTGCGCTGCCTCCTGATTGTCGGCCCACACGAGCCCAGCGATCACCGCTGCAACGACGACCAGCGCGATCACGACCCAGAGCGTGCGGCGGGCGCGCTTGCGGACCGGCTTCGGGCGGAGGGAGGCGATATCCATACGAGGAATATCGACCGGATCGGGCCGCGGATGAAGCCCCGCTGAACACTGCCTGCGGAGCGTGCTTACTCGGCGAGCGCCCGCGCGATGACGGCGTCCATCTCACCGCCGGCGGGGTGCCCTTCCCACAGGAGTGTGCCGTCTCGCCCGACGACGAACGCGTGGGGAATGCCCGAGACGCCGTAGGCCCTACTGGTCTGGCTTCCGGTTCCGATGGCGTAGTTCATCTCCGTTCGCTGGAGGAATTTACGAATGCCGCGTTCGCTCTGATCGGTGAGCGCGACGATCACGAGGCCATCGTCCTTGTGCTTGGCGTGGAGCTGGTTGAGATGGGGGATGTTGGCCACGCACGGGCCGCACCAGGTCGCCCAGAACTCAACGACCGCGACTTTGCCGCGGAGGGCAGCGAGGCTGAGATCCTCCTCGGTGTTGATCCAGCTCTCGGCGGTGAACGCGGGGGGCGCTTGCCCCACCTCGGGCAGTGATGCTGCGCGTTCGACCTCGGGCTTGGCTGCGTCGCGTCCGCGTGTGACCGACTCGCTGTTCCACCACGCGAAGGGCTCCTGCGCGAGCGTGACCGCGTGGAAGTCGGCCCGGGGCAGGTGGTGGGTGTAGTACACCCGATCGCCGGCATCGAAGCCGATCGAGTTTGCGCGCATGCCCTCCGCGGGCGATGAGGCGAGGTACGCGACGCTTATGGAGTCACCCGGCGCGAGATCGTGCGCACCCAGAGGAACAACGAAGGTATCCACGCGCACTTTGCGATCGCCCAGGACGTTGACGTACTCGATGCAGCCGCGCCCCTCCGAATCGGACTGCAGGGGCGTCGACATACCCCCGCCCAGCGGCACGGAGTAGGTGAGCCCGGGCAGCGTGGGCCAGGCGTTGAGCGCGTAGTTGTGATCGACGTTGGGGGTCACGACCCCGTCACCCGCGACATCGAGTACGAGCGAGGAAGAGTCGCCGAGCGGCCGGCCGTCGGGCGTCTCACCCAGCGCGTCATCGCCGTCGTTCCACACGATCGCTTGCACCACGAGGTCGTCCGCGTCGTTCCACAGGCGCACGAGCAGTTCGTCGTTGTCGCACAGCACCTGCGCCTCCTCGACGGGGAGGCCGAAGCGCCCTTTCTCCCGGAGCGCGTCCGTGCTGATCGGTGCGCCGGGCATCACCATACGGATCGCGGGGATGACATCGCCCTCGGGCTCGTCGGCCGCGGATGCGTGCACAGCACCCATCCCGATCACACCGGCGAGCGCACCGAGCGAGAGAACGAGATGCCCGGGAGCGGGCAGGCTGCTGCGAAGCATGGCGGTTCCTCCTGAAGGATCAAAGACTGCGATGATCCTTCGAGCGTACCACCAGCCGGGCGTCGCTCCTAGCGCAGCCCGTATTCCTTGAGCTTGCGGTAGAGCGTGCGTTCGCCGATGCCGAGCATCTTCGCCGTCGCCTCGCGGTTGCCCGCGGTGAGTTTGAGTGTCTCTCGGATAGCGCGTTTCTCGAGCTGCTCGAGGGAGGCGCCCGCGAGCGAGCCCGCGCCCGCAGACTGGGCTGAGCCCGCGGCGTCGAGATCGTCGTCGCTCACCGTGACATCGGCGGGGATGTGCGCAGGCTCGACGGGCCCTTCGCCCGCGAGCACGACCATGTTCTGCACCACGTTGAGCAGCTGCCGCACGTTGCCGGGCCAGGAGTAGGCGGTGAGGCGCATCATGGCGGCGTCGGAGACCGCGGGGACGGGCCGGCCGAGATCACCCGCGAAGCGGGCAGCGGCGTGGCGCACGATCCGGGGCACGTCCTCTCGCCGCTCACGCAAGGGCGGGAGGTGCACGTGAGCGCCCTTGATGCGGAAGTACAAATCCTCGCGGAAGGTGCCCTCGGCGATCGCCTGCTGGAGGTCCTTGTTCGTGGCGCTGACGAAGCGCACATCGGTCTTGCGCGGCGAGTTGTCGCCCAAACGCACGACCTCGCCCGACTCGAGCACGCGCAGCAGCTTCGCCTGCATGGTCATGGGCATGTCGCCGATCTCGTCGAGGAAGAGGGTGCCGCCGTCGGCGTACTCGAAGACGCCCTCGCGGTCTTTCTCCGCGCCGGTGAAGGCGCCCTTGACGTGGCCGAAAAGGTTGTCTTCGAGTAGGCTCTCGGCCTGCCCCGCGCAGTTGAAGGCGACGAAGCGGCGCTTGGTGCGCGTCGAGTTGTTGTGCACCGCCTGGGCGATGAGCTCTTTGCCGGTGCCGCTCTCGCCCGTGATGAGCACGGGGATGTTGGCGGGCGCAACGGTGCGGACGGTGTCGATGATGGTGCGCATCGGTGCGCTGCCGGCGATGATGCCCTCGAAGCCGTCGTGCTGGACGAGGTCGCCGAGTTCCTCGCCCGTGTCTTGCCGCAGCAAGACGGCCTCTGCGGCGCGGTTCACCAGCGAGCGGAAGAGCGGGAGGTCGAGCGGCTTCTCGATGAAGTCGAAGGCGCCGTGCTTGAAGGCCTCGCGCGCCGTCGGCACATCGCCGTGAGCGGTGACCATGAGCGTCTCGGCGGCGGGCTGGAGCGACCGGACCGCCTCGAGCACG
>CAZNUZ010000039.1:0-24086 GCA_964576725.1 uncultured Phycisphaeraceae bacterium | reverse complement strand
GGCCCGAGACCTCGAACCCCATGAACCGCATCACCCAGCGGGAGCAGCTCATCCTTGAGCAGCTCGCTTTGGGCAAGACGGTCAAGCAGATCGCAGCGAGCCTCAGCCGCAGCCCCCACACCGTCCACGACCACGTGAAGTCGCTGCACCGCAAGCTCAACGCTTCGAGCCGCGGCGAGCTCATCGCCCGCGCACTGGGTCACATCGATCACTGCTCGAACCAGCGGACGGCTCCGGCGTCTCAAGAGACTGCCGCTCAGCCCACGGTGCACACCCGCCCCAACGTGCTCACCCGCACGGGCTAAGCGGGCGCCCTGGCCCGATCGGGCCTCGATTGATCCCCGCCCGCCGGCCGGCCGGACTCCTCCCCGGCCCTCCGGCCTCACCCGGGAACGCCCGCCAGTGCGGGCGATCGAACCGGGTGTTCCAGACTCTCTCTCTTCCTGCGGCCCCGCGCGTTTGCCCGTTCGGGGCCGCATTGGTTTTTGCACGCGGCGCACACCCCCCACTGCGATCCCGCGCCAACGGACGCGCCCCGTTGGGTAGAGTCAGGGCATGATCGCGCCCCTCAACGACAACGAGCTGCGCAGCGCCCGCCAGTTCATCGAGACCAACGCGCTCCTCGGCGTGGACTTTGTACCCGTCGCGGCGCACGCCCCCGGAATTGCCCCCGGATTAGCCCCCGGTCCAGCCGCCGGTGTGACCCAAGATGCGACGGGCGGTGTGCCCGATGCTGCGTCGGCTCCTGCGCCCGCACGCGCCGCAGCAGGTGGCAGCAAGGTGGAACGGCTCGCGGAGCTTCGCGAGCGGTACGAGCGCGAGGCGGAGATCCCCCGGCGCATCCCGGGGTGGACGAACATCGTCTTCTCCGACGGCTCGCCCGACTCCGAGCTCATGTTCATCGGCGAGGCGCCCGGCGCCGACGAGGACGCCTCGGGTACGCCGTTTGTCGGCAAGGCGGGGCAGAAGCTCACCGAGATGATCAACGCGATGGGCTTCTCGCGCGAGACGGTCTACATCGCCAACATCCTCAAGGTGCGCCCGCCCGACAACCGCACGCCCACCAAAGAGGAGGCGCTGCTCGACGGGCCCTATCTGCTCGAACAGATCGAGATCGTGCGGCCGCGCTGCATCGTGACACTGGGCCGGCCCGCATCGCAGTTCATCCTCGAGAGCGAAGAAACGATGGGGCAGATGCGCGGCGTGTTCCGCGACTTCAATGGCATCCCCGTTATGCCCACCTACCACCCGGCGTATCTGCTGCGCGCGTACACGCCGGAGAACCGCAAGAAGGTGTGGTCGGATCTGCAGCAGGTCATCGGGCTGCTCAAGGTATGACCGAGACGCCGGGGCCGATCATCACGACGGAGCGCCTGGTGCTCCGCCCCATTTCGATGGCGGATCTCGACGAAGAGCACGCGATGCTCTCGGACCCCGAGGTGATGCGGTACATCTCGGGCGGCGTGCCGCGCGAGCGCGAGCGGGTCGAGTGGGCGATCGAGATGTCGGAGCGGCGCTTCGCGGAGCGCGGCATCGGGATCTTCAACGTGCGCACGCACGACGGCGCGTTCGTCGGCGACGGGCTGCTCGTGCCTATACGCAGGTCGGGCGTGCCCGAGGAGTTCTGGCGCGAAGATGAGGCGTACGGCCCCGAGATCGAAGTCGGCTACCGCCTCGCGCGCGACGCGTGGGGCAAGGGCTACGCCACGGAGATCGCCCGCGCGCTCGTGCGCTACGCGACGGAGGACGAAGCGGGGCCGAAGCTCGATTCGCTCATCGGCGTGACGAACCCGGAGAACGAACCGAGCAAGCGCGTCTTGGAGAAGGCGGGGCTGACGCTCCTCGGCCCGACCGCTGCGTACTACGACACGCGTACCGAGCTCTTCGCGACCGACCCGGAGCGTTTCTTCCGCGGGCCCGAGTGATACGCGCCGGGCTGGCAATCGCCGTCCGCGCTGGGCCTCTCATCGTGGCTCGTCGGGCTCTTCGGGACCGCGCTGATCGGCGGTGCGACCGCGGGCATGTCGACGGCTCTCGGGTCACCCATCGACTGGAGGACCGCCACGATCGAAGGGCTCAGGATCGCGGGGATCGGGCTGGCCGCCAGCGCGCCGAGTCTCGTACTTCTGGGGTGCGCGAGCCGGCTCCGTCCGGACACGCGCAGAGGGCTAGGCCTGGGCATCGCGACCGTCGGGCACTACGCCGCGTGTTTCGCGCACCCGGTAGGGCTCGCGTGGCTCGTGACGGTGTGGGCGCTTCGTTCGGCCGAGATCCGCGGGTGGAAACTCTCGATCGCCGACTATGACGTGCGGTACGTCGTCCCGTTCCCATTCATCTTCGCGGGCGGCATCACTGTGCTGACGTACGTGTTCCTGCCCAAGTGGACGATCGGGATCGTCGCGCCTTTCGGGCTGGTTGGCCTTTTCATTTTCGTGATTCAGCGACGGGGGCGTTGAGTGGCGCTTCGCACGCAGTTCGAGAAGTACCGCTTGTTCTTGACCGCGTGGATCGCCGGGCACCTGCTCTTCAGCGCGATGCAGGGTGTCGGGCACTTCATCATCGAACCGGGCAGGGAAGAGACGCTGCCGTCGGTTCTTCATGGCCTGATGCACGTGGGCTTTGGCGTCGTCCCGGCGATCCCGGTGCTGCTGCTCTACCACCGCGTGCGCGGCCGCGAGGAGCCGCGCGTCTCTGTGGGGCACCACGTCGCGACCTCCGGGCTCATCGTCGGCAGCCTGCTGAACGTCTGGGGCGTGTGGGTGCTCTTCGCGGGCGGGGTCATGCAAGCGGGCTCGAACACGCTCTCGCGGCCGGACTACTCCTTCGACGCGAGCGGCGTGGCTACGTATTTCAACCTTGCGTTTCAGGGCATTGTTCTCGGCGCGTGTGTCGCGGTGACGATCTTTCTCGGGCACCTGACGGCGGTGGCCTATGGCGGCCCGGCGGCTGTGCTCGCCCTGGGCGTGATCGGGCTCGCAGCGGAGGAGATCGGGCGACGGCTCAAGCCCGATCCGGTAGGCTGACGCACTATGGAACGCACGCGGACACAGCGGTACGCGGTCATCGGCCTGGGCCGGTTCGGGTCGCGTCTTGCGCGGAGCCTCGCAGCGGAGGGCGCGGAGGTGATCGCGATAGATCGTGATCGGGCGCTGGTCGAAGAGATCCGCGACAAGGTGACACTCGCGATCGCGCTCGACGCGACGGACGAGCAGGCGCTGCGCATTCAGGGCGTGGATCAGGTGGACTGCGCGGTGGTGGGCATCGGGCACGACTTCGAGGCCAACGCGCTCTCGACGGTGCTGCTCAAGAGTCTGCGGATCGAGCGGGTGATCAGCCGGGCGGGCAACGAGATGCAGGCGCGGATCCTCTCGCGCATCGGCGCGGACGGGGTGGTGAAGCCCGAGGACGAGGCCGCCGACCGGTGGAGCCACCGCCTGCTCGCGCCCTTCATGATCGACCACGTGGAGCTGGGCTCGGGGTACGCGCTCGTGCAGATCGCGGCGCCCGGGGAGTGGCAGGGCAAGACGCTCGCGGAGCTCGACCTCCGCCGCAAGCACAACGTGACCGTTGTGGCGATCAAGCGGAGCGTGGAGACGTCGTCGCCCGCGGGGGCCGAGGGGCTGACGGAGCGTGTGGTCGATGTGCCGATGCCGACGAGCCGCCTGGGCCCGGACGACACGATCATCCTCGCGGGTTTCGATCGGGATCTGGAGCGCCTGCCGCGCTGAGGCGCGGTTTAGGCGCCGGGCGTGTGGCCGCACTCGGGGCAGGCGCTTGGCGGGCTGAGTGTGGCGCGGTCGTGCCCGCAGCGCACGCAGCGGCCTTTTCGGCGCAGTGCCCTGTTCGTGAACGCACACCGCAGCACGAGCACGCACCAGACCACCGATGCAAAGACGACCGAGTTGATCGCAAAGCCCGCGGGCGCGGGCACGAGCGGGATCACGCGCACGCCGATCCGGTACTCGCCGAGCGTGTGCGGGATGCCCGACTTGACCCAGCCCGGCAGCGCCCGCGCGGGGATGCCGACGCCGAGCTGCCCGAGCACGCCCCCCCGCTGGTGCGTGACGATCGGGGCTGCGGGCGCGTACTCCGTGCGGGCGAAGTAGACGCTCCGCATCGATCGCATGGGCCAACCCGCTTTGGTCTCTGCATGCACAAAGTGCTGCCGGTGAGATTGAGTTGTAGTGAGATGTTCCGAGAGTGTCTCATGGTCTAGGCCTATGCCGGCGTATCGCATCTCGCTCGTCGGGTGTTCGGGCCACCCGCCCGGTACGTCTATGGGCCACTCCAACAGCGCCGGGTCCGGCTCGCGGGGGTGATAGGCGGGCATGAGCAGCGACACGCCCCAGGCAACGAGCACATTGGCTGAGATACCGACGATCGCAGCCCACACAATGCGCTTGCGTGCGAATGCCTGGTGTGTGCGCAGACGGGGCATGGGAGCATCCTACAGGTCGGCATCGGAGATCCGGCCCGCGGGTGGTAGGATGGGGGTGTCCGTAGCCCCACTGCCATCCGCCCCACAGCCCGAGAGCTCGCTTTGTCTACGCCCCAGGCCCCTACCAGCACCGCCGGCGCCGCCGCGCCCGTCTTTTCCAACGTCCTTGAGATGATCGGCAACACGCCGATGCTCGAACTGTCGCAGCTCGACACCGGGCCCTGCCGGCTCTTTGCCAAGCTCGAGCTGATGAACCCGGGCGGATCGGTGAAGGACCGCATCGGCCTGCGGATGATCGAAGACGCGGAGAAGGACGGCCGGCTCGACCCCGAGGGCGACCCTAAGCCGACGATCATCGAGGCGACGGCGGGCAACACGGGCCTGGCCCTCGCGCTCGTCGCGGGCCAGCGTGGGTACGCCGTCAAGGTCGTCGTGCCCGACAAGATGAGCCAGGAGAAGATCCAGCACCTGCGTGCGATGGGCGCCGAGGTGATCCTTGCGCGCTCCGACGTGCAGAAGGGCCACCCCGAGTACTACCAGGACGTCGCGCAGGCGATCGCGGATCGCACGCCCAACAGCCTCTACATCAACCAGTTCTCCAACCCCTCCAACGTGGCGGCGCACCACGACACCACGGGGCCCGAGATCCTCGAACAGCTCGGCGGGCGCGTCGACGCGATCGTGGTGGGTGTCGGATCGGGGGGCACGCTCAGCGGCATGGGCCGGTCGATGCGGGCTGTGAACCCGGACCTCAAGATCATTCTCGCCGACCCCTCGGAGTCGATGCTCAACCCGCTCGTGAACGAGGGCAAGCACGTCGAAGCGGGGAGCTGGCTCATCGAGGGTATGGGCGAGGACTTTGTGCCCGACATCTGCGACCTCGATCTGTGCGACGAGGCGGTGCCGGTGACGGACGCCGAGGCGTTCTTCATGGCGCGCGAGCTCCTGGAGAAGGAGGGCATGCTGGTCGGCTCCTCGACGGGCTGCCTCGTGGAGGCCGCCGCCCGGTGGTGCCGCCAGCAGACGGAGCCGATGACCGTAGTCACGCTGCTCTGCGACTCGGGCGCGAAGTACCTCTCGAAGATGTTCAACGACTTCTGGATGATCGATCAGGGCTTCATCCAGCGTGAGAAGACGGGGGACCTCCGCGACCTGATCGCGCGTCGGCACGCTGCGGGCGAGGACTACACGCTCGGCGAGGACGACCCGATCCAGCAGGCGATCAAGCGCATGGGGATGTACTCCGTCTCGCAGATGGTGGTGATGGACCACAAGAAGCGCGTCGTCGGCATCCTCGACGAGAGCGACATCCTGCTCGCCGTCACGACCGACAGCGAGGCCTGGTCGCGCCCGGTGAGCGATTTCATGACACGCCGCCTCGAGACGATCACCCCGACCAACCCCGTCAGCGCGCTGATGCCCATCTTCCGCGCCGACCGCGTGGCGATCGTCGTCGACGACGACGGGGCGTACCAGGGCCTGATCACCAAGATCGACCTCATCAACTACCTGCGCAGCACCCTCAAGTAACACACGAACGGAGCGAACACATGAACGACAGTGATATCCAGACCAAGAAGATCCTCTGCGGCGTGCTCGGCATCCTGCTCGGGGCGCTTGGCATACACAAATTCGTACTCGGCAAGACGCTGGCGGGAGTCATCATGCTGCTCATCAGCGTGCTTACCCTCGGCATCTTGTCAATCGTGCCTGGTGTCATCGGTCTCATCGAGGGCATCATCTACCTGACCAAGTCGAACGAGGACTTCCACCGCACGTACATCGCTGGCGATAAGGCCTGGTTCTGATCGAGGGCAGCAGACCGTTGAACTCGTGCATTTCGCCTTCGGGCAAGTGCCGCAGGCGCTCGGCGCGACGGGGTTGATTGCCGGGGAAGCGGGCGGGCGCTGTTGTGATGCCCGCTGACGCCGGCAAAGACGCTTCAGGGCCCCTCGGTGCGTTCGGATATGGGCGCTTCGGTGCATCAGTGATCACCCGGGTCGCCTGCTGTGTGCGGGCCCGCAAGCGCTCTACTATCCCCGCATGAGCGATACCAACAAAGCCCACATCGATACCAAGGTCATCCACGCCGGCCAACGGCCCGAGCCCGTCACCGGCGCGGTGATGCCCCCCATCTTCACCTCCTCCACCTACGCCCAGCCCTCGCCGGGCGAGCACACGGGCTTCGAGTACACCCGCTCGCACAACCCCACGCGCTACGCCCTAGAACGCGCTATCGCCCACCTCGAGGGCACCAACGTCACCGAAGAAGAAGACGCCTCCTGCGGCGGCTTCGCCTTCGCCTCGGGCCTCGCTGCCATAGGCACCGCGCTCGAGCTCCTCGACGCCGGCTCGACCGTCGTCGCCATGGACGACCTCTACGGCGGGACCAACCGCCTCTTCTCCCGCGTGCGCGCACGCACCCAGAACCTCAACTTCCGCTACACCGACCTCACCGACCCCGCCAAGCTCGAGGCGGCGCTCGATCCCTCCGTCGGCATGGTCTGGATCGAGACGCCCACCAACCCCACGCTCAAGCTCGCCGACCTTGCTGCCATCAGCGCCGCAGCGAAGAAGGTCAACCCGAACGTCATCGTCGCCTGCGACAACACCTTCGCGAGCCCCATCAACCAGCGCCCCCTCGAGCACGGGTGCGACATGGTCATGCACTCCTCGACGAAGTATCTCGGCGGGCACTCCGACGTCGTCGGCGGCATCCTCGTCTGCAAAGAGGCCGAGCTGGCCGAGCGCGTGCGCTTCATTCAGAACTCCGTCGGCTCCGTCGCGAGCCCCTTCGACAGCTACCTCGTGCTCCGCGGCATCAAGACGCTCGCGCTCCGCATGCAGCGCCACAACGAGAGCGGCCTCGCCATCGCCAAGTGGCTCGAAGCGCACAGCATGGTCGAGCGCGTCGTCTACCCGGGCCTCAGCTCCCACCCCCAGCACGCGATGGCCCAGAAGCAGATGGACGGCCCGGGCGGCATGATCACCTTCTTCATCAAGGGCGGCCTCGACGCCGCCCGCACCATGCTCGAGCACGTGCGCCTCTTCACCCTCGCCGAATCCCTCGGCGGGGTCGAGTCGCTCATCGAGCACCCCGCGATCATGACCCACGCTGCGGTCCCCGCTGAGATGCGCGAAGAGCTCGGCATCTCCGACACGCTCGTGCGCCTGTCTGTCGGCATCGAGCACTGCGACGACTTGATCGCCGACCTCGATCAAGCGCTGCAGGCCGCAGCGAAAACTGCGGGCGCCGCGGTCTGAACGCTGTGGATACCCGTGCCCTGCGCGCGATCGACGCCAACGCCAACCGCGCCCGCGAGGCGCTGCGCGTGATGGAAGACGCCGCCCGCTTCGTGCTCGACGACGCGGAGCGCTCTTCAGCACTCAAGCTGATCCGCCACGATCTCGCCGCTGCCCTCGCGCCCCACGAGGCCGAGCTGCTCGCCTCGCGCGACACGCCGGGCGACGTGGGGACCACGATCTCGACGCCGGCCGAGGGCGAGCGCGCGGGGGTGCGCGAGGTCGCCGTCGCAGCGGGCAAGCGGCTCAGCGAAGCGCTGCGCTCCATCGAGGAATTCGCGAAGACGGGCGCACCCGCACTCGCGCGGGCCACCGAGTCGCTGCGCTACCGCGCGTATGAGGAAGAGCGCCTGCTCGTCGGCGCGATGCCCACAGGCCGAGGCACCCAATGGGCCCTCTGCGTGCTCATCACCGAATCGCTGTGCGCGTTGCCCTGGGAAGACGTCGCCCAGCAGGCGCTCGAATGCGGTGCCGACTGCCTCCAGCTGCGCGAGAAAGACCTCGAGGGCAGCGCGCTCGTCGACCGTGCGCGCAGGCTTGTCGAACGCGCACGGCCCTACGGCGCTTCGGTCATCGTCAACGACCGCGTCGATGTCGCGCTCGCTGCGGGCGCAGACGGGGTGCACCTCGGGCAGGGAGATATCGCGCTCGACGATGCACGCCGCATCGCGGGCTCGCGCCTCGTCATCGGCGTCTCGACCAGCACCCTCGAAGAGGCCCACGCCGCCAAGCGCTCCGGCGCCGACTACTGCGGCATCGGCCCGATGTTCCCCACCACCACCAAGCACAAGCCCACGATCGCGGGCCCCGAAGCGCTGCGAGCCTACGTGGACCACACCCCCGCGCTCCCGCCGCACCTCGCCATCGGCGGCATCACCCCGGAGAACGCCGGCGAGCTCGCGGGCGTCGGCGGGCAGGGCATCGCGGTCAGCTCTGTAGTGTGCGGCTCGCCCGAACCCGCCCAGGTCACCCGAGCGCTCATTGCCGCCCTGCGATCACGCGCGGGCGAGCGCCGGGCCGGTACACTCTGAAGCAATGGCAAGCCCGCACGAAGAATCACTGCGCGTGCACGCCGCCGGTGTCGCCGGCCGACGTGCCTGGACCGCCTGGGAGGGCGTGAGCCTCGAAGAGACCGGGGGCATGCTCACCCTCTCGAGCAGCACGCCGCACTCCCGGTTCAACGCCGTCCTCCGCACCGAGCAGGACCAGACCCCCATCGCCGAGCGCATCCAGCAGGTCAGCGCCTCCGCCGACGAGCGCCGGGTCCCCGTCGCCTGGTGGGTCGACCGCGATGTTTCCGAGGCCACCGCCGACGACCTGCCCGCCTCGCTAACGAGCGCCGGGTACGCCAAGGGCACGACGCTCAGCGCGATGTGGGCCGATACCGACGTGATGGACGACCGCATCAAAACCGTCCGCGCCTTCTCCTGCACACGCGTCGCGACCGACGCCGAGCTCGAAGAGTGGGCACGCATCGCAAGCGTCGCCTACAGATTCGACGACCGGGTGACCGCCGACTGGACAGCCCTCCACAAGGCTGTCGGCTACGCGGGTGATCTCGGGTGGCGTCACTACCTCGCCCGCTCGGGGGACGACCTCGTTGGCTGCGCCTCCGCGTTCGTCGAGAACGACAACGTCTCGATCTCGCACGTCACCACGCTCCCCGATTACCGCGGCGCCTCGGTCGGAACCGCAGCGAGCCTCGCAGCCATCCGCGAGGTTAAGGCCGCGCAAAACATCCGACACGCCACCCTCTACGCGCCCGAGCGGGTCGCCACCCTCTACCAGCGCATCGGCTTCCACCCCGCAGGCACGCTCGACGTCTACGAGCGCCAGGTGAGCTGACCCGCCTCACACGCGCAACGCCCCCATCGCGCCGAGCTCGCTTTTACCGACGCCCGCCAGTACTGCGCGCACAAAGAAGGCCCCTCCGGTGAAAGGGGCCTGGACAAAGTCTGGACAAAGCCTGGGAATGCCGCGCTGCTTAGTAGACCGTGGGGTACGTCGCAAGACGGAGCGGGCGATCGAGGAAGAACATCCGACGCACATCATCGTTCGCCCGGCGGAGGTTCGTGTCGATCGAGAAGGCAGCCATGCTGTCGTTGGCAACCGTGTCACCACGCGAAGAAGTCGCGTAGGGCGTCAGGTTCCCATCCGGGCCGTACTCGTGGACAATCTCCGTGCTGGAGCAGCCGACGAGCGCCGTCGCGGCCACAGCGGTCAGAGCACAGGCACCGAGACGGAAAGAGCGAGAAGCAAGCTGCGTACGCATACGGAAGCCATCCTTACTAAGGCGTGCCGGGAGAGGGGCAGGTCCTCGCCCGAATTCGATCGTGACCGGAATTTGTACCCGCTCGGCGCGGGCCCCGTCAACGCCGGGTCAGACGCACTTCGCACCCGCCCGGTTCCCGGTTCCCCGCTTCCACATCCACTTGGCCCTATCAAAAACCTATAAAATATCCTCCGAGCGGTGCCCCATCCGCTCGATCGCCCCCGAGAGCTCCCGCTGAGACGACTCGAGCCCCGCCATCGCACGCGTGTTCCCCGAGATGACCGCCACGAACTCGTCGAGCTGCTGACGCTGCTCCAGAATCCGGTCGTGCGACTCCCGCAGCCTGCGGTGCGACTCCGCCGACGAGCGCCGCTCCGTCAGCCACATCCAAGCGATCAAACCCGCCGTCCCGAACTGCGCCACCGGTCCCAGCAGCTCCGCCTGCTCGATGCCCGCCTCCGCCAACGTCCAAAGCCCCATCGCTACACCCCCAGCCTCGCGTACTCGATCGTGTACCCCACGCTCCAACGCCGGCCCTTGTCGAGTCGGTCATCCAGCAGCATCTCCAGCATCGTCACATCGTTCCAGGTCCGCAGCGCGGTCGCACGGAGCGTGCCCATCGCCGGCGCCTCCGTCAGCGCCCGCAGCTGCACGATCCGCGCCTGCAACGCCGCCTCGCTCGACTCCACAAGCCTCCCGCGCTGCGTCACACGAAGCTCGCGCTTCCCTTCGTCCGTTATCAGCGAGCCCCCACTAAACCCCGAGAGCGGGTTGCGGTACGCCCGGCCCATCCGCCCCTCGGTAAACCGCACCGGGCCAAGACCAAAGACCTGACTCCCGTTCCACGTCGCTGCCGGCATCGATCAGCCCCCCTCGCCATCCCACGCCTCGACCAGCACCGGGTCGAGATGCCCGCCGTTCGAGACCGCGCGCACCTCGAGCACCTCGGTCGCCGACACACGCCGCCCACCCGACTCCGCAGCCGGAGCGTCGTGCCGCACGCTGTACACCACACCCGCGACCGTCACACGCTGCCCACCCGCGCCGCTCGCGTTGGGCGCGATATCAAACCGCAGCTCCGCCTCATCGCCCGGCATCAACGACAGGCCCAGATCACCACCCCCCACCAAACGCGTCACCCGAACCGTCGTACGAATCTCACCCGCGTCGGCGAAGACCGCGTGCGGCCCGCCGTCCTCCCACTCCTCAAGAAAACGCTCCGGCACACGGTCCACCAGCACCGACAACACCCCAGTAAGCGGCTCACCATCCAACCGAACGCCCTTCGGCTCAAGCACCACCATCAAGCACCCCTTACGCCCGCACCAGCTGCACGATGCTCATCCTGCGGACCGCGTCCGCAACACCGTCACCATCCAGATCCACCTCAGCAGACACCCGCCGCCGCGCATCACGAAAACGGTCGCCGTACAACTGCGCCTTCGCCCACTCAGGCGAGGCCCCGCCCACCATCGCCGCCGCAGACGCCAGCACCAGGTGCAGCGCACCAAGCGCCTCGACCTCCACAAGCTCCTCGGAGTTCGTCACACGGTCCTCCGCGATCGGCCCGCCCTCCTGCGTCGCGCCCCGCTCGAGCCCGAGCGATCGGAGCAACTGCTCGTGCACCACACCGATCTGGGGCGCAAACGTGTGCACGCGAACACCCACCGATGAACCCTCAACATCGAGCGGCATCAGGTCCTCCGCCGAACCGCTCCCCGCCCGAGACACCAGCACAACATCGTCGCCCAACTCGCTCGTCACCACACCCGCAACGCCCTCGATCAGCACCACGCTCCCCACACGCACACCCGCAGCCACCAGGCCGTCCCCGACCGCGCCGAGCAGCCCAACCGATGCGTTGTACGTCACGCCCGTACGCTCCAGCACCCGCTGCCCGGACCACGCAACGTCATGAAAGAGCCGCGGCTCACGCACCAAGAGATCCCCATCCTTCGCGAACATCTACGCCTCCTCAGCGCCCAGAGCGCCACCCACCCACCAACAATCACAATCACCCGCGCGGGCCACGAAGCCCGCGCGAGCGCCCAAGCGGAGAGATCCGTCAGACCGAAGTCAGGCCGCCGAGCACGCCGTGCGCCGACTCGTTCATCAGCTCCACCGTGTACTCACCGATCACCTGGCCCCAGTCGCTGTCGCCCGTCGACGCCAGCTCCTTGAAGTGGAAGCTGCGACCAGCAAGCGGCATCACGTTGATGCGCGAGCTATCCAGAAGCAGCACCTTGTCCGCGGGCGTCCAGCGAGAAAGCACGATCTTGCACACGCCAAAGTCGCTCTCGTACACGCCGATCATGTCGCGGAACGTGGTATCCCCCGGCAGGTACCCGCGCGACTCACCGACGAACCGGTTGATCTCACGCTTCCGCTCGCCGTTCACAACGATCGTGTCCACCGTGCCCGAGCTCTTCTCCCAGATCTCACGCAGACACGCGTTGAGCATCTCCTCCGAGATCACCGTCCCCCCGACACCGCCGCCCGTCGGGATCCCGCCCACGCCCGGCTCGAAGCGGTTCGAAAGCACCATCTGGTCGATCCCGTTCATAGAACGTCGCACCGTCGAAGAACCGACCGGCGCCGTCTCCGCAGCCACACCATTGATCACGCAGTTCTCAAGATCACGCAGCAGCTCACGCATGCGCTCCTGCATCTGGTAATCCATCTCGTCACGCACGCCGATCGTCTGGGCCGCGCGCTGCGTGCCCGAAACCTCAACGCTCGACGTCAGTATCTGCGTGTAGTTGCGCTTCCGCGTGCGGGTCGTCGTGCGAGAGCTCCCGCGCTCCGCACCCTCCAACGCAGCGTTGCCGATCACCTTCAGCTTCAGGTTGTCCGAAAGCGACTCCGCAATCGTGCCCCCGTATCCACGCGTCACCGTGATGTTGGGCGCCGAGACGCCCGTCACCAGCATCACCTCATCGCTCCCCTCCGCCTTCACAAGGTCCCCGACCCGGAAGACAGAAGCCGTGTCCACGCCGAACGAAGTCGCCGTGGTCGCGCTCGGGCTGAACGAAGACTGATCGATCGCGTCCTCGTTCGGCAGAAGCTGATCCTCGAGCCACTCGTGCACCGTGCTCGTCGCCGCACGCCGCGGATCCCCCAGGTGATCCAGCAGCGGCGTCTCGTACGGGCTCACCAGACCGATGACATCCGAGACATCCTCCGCGAGCTCGGGAAGCGTCGCGCCCCCGTCATACGTCGCCTTACCTGTAAACGCCATGCATCATTCCTCTCTCAGCGCTCAAACGCTGATCCAACCACTCAAACCCAACCAACGAAATCCAATCACTGAAACCAACCACCGAGCCCAAACCACTGCGCCGGGCAACACGCCCGCGAACCCGCCTCATCACTCACGAACGCCGCGCCCGGAGATACCGAAGCACATCACCCCGATCGCCGCTCTGCAGCGCCGCATCCGCGAGGCCAGCAAGACGCTCGTCCGCGCTCACACCACCACCAGCAAGCGACTGCCCCGAACCCACCGCCGCCGACGACGCGACCGCACCAAAGAGAAACGGCTTGCGCTGACGCACCGAGGCAACCGCCGCCTCAACACCGAGGTCCGGCGAATCCGCCATCTCCCGCTCAACAAGAAGCAGCGCCGTCTCGAGATCGATCGCGCCAGAACGAACCAGCGCCGCCTCCACACGCTGCGCAGCCTCCTGTGCCTCAAGACGCGAATTCGCCTGCGCGAGCTGCGATTCAAGCTCCGAAACACGCGAAACAAGAAGCGCCGCCTGCCTGCTCTGAGACTCACTCATCGCAGAAGCCCCGCCGCGATCCACGCCCGAGCCGCTCTGATCAGCAGCGCCCTTCGAGTCATCGCCCCCCGAGCCCCCACCAGTCTGCACCACATTCGGGTCGAACTGGCTCACACCCTCATCCTGCTTCTCCGTCGAATTACCCTTCGCCATCAGCGCTCCTTTCAACGATCGCCGAATCCTCAACTCCACGCTCCGAGCCCAACGCCCGGATCACTTCCCGGCGCTCCGCGCCCAGATCAAGACGGGCACGCGCAACACGCAACCGCTCCTCCTCCGTCGTCGGCAGCGGGTCCGGCCAGGAAAACACCACACGCCGCTCACCCGGCTCCGTCTCCACCACGCCAAGCGCGTGCAATCCCGCGAGCACAAGCTCCGCGCAACGCGCAAGCCCCTGCCCGTAACTCCGCCGCCGCTGCGCCGTCTTCGTCAGAACACCAAACAGCGTGATCCGAAGCGCGTTCGCGCTCGATAGGTTCCCGATCCGCGCCCGAACCACACCAAGAACCACCGGCGAAACGCCCGACACCTTGTCCATCGCCTCGCGCAGCTCCTCGATGTGCTTCTCCTCGCTCGGAGAATCACCATCGCCGCCGAACGCATCCACAGACGCATCCGGGTTGTCCGTCACCCAAACCCGCCCGGGCCCCACAGGAAGATCGCTCACACCATCGAGCCCCTTCGCCAGGTACATATTGAAACTCTGCATCGTCACGCGGTGCGCACGATCGCTCAGGCGCGTATTCAGCTCGTCCTGTAAACCGATCAGCGGCTCGACCTCACCGACACCCGCGTACGCAAACGGCTGCGGCGAGTGCTGCACATGCACCACCGGAAGCCCGCCCGTAAGCACCGGCGCATCCGCACGAAGCGAACCGTCCACCCACACACGGCGCCGCACCGACGAAACCACCTCCACCACCTCACGCTCTCCGCCACCAGCAAGGGGCGAGCGCGTGCGGATCACGTACGCATCGAGCGCGCGATAATCCTCGGGCGAAACGACCGGGATCCCACGACTCGGCTCCACAGCCTCGATCCGCACAAGCCGAGCGATCTCGTCCACCCGCTCTCGCGCACGCGCTACGCCGAGCTCTCGAACCCGCTCGGCCGCAGCGTCCAGGCGAACCACAAAGTCCACCCAGCCGTGCACCGCGCCGAGCAGCGAGGCCTCACGCACAAGCGAAGCCCCGCCCGAAGCCTCAAGCACCGCACCAACAACAGACTCGATCAGCCGACCACGCTCAGGATCAACACCCGAGCCAGCCTTCACCGTCGCAGGCATGCCGAACGCCATATCGAGCAGCGCATCCACGCGCCACGCGATGTCGTTCTCGATCACCGCCCCCGGGCGGTCCGCACGGTCGTCCGAGCTATCGAACCGATGCCGCAACCGGGCAGGCAAGCCAACCGCCTGCCACGGCTCGCGCACCACGTCTCCGCGCTGCGTCACACGAACACGCTCCTCGTTCCTGTAGTACCCCCAAAGCCGCTCGGACTTCGGCACCACACGAGACTCGTGACGATCAACGAGCGCCCCAAGCACACCCGGCGTCAGCCCCACCCCCGCGAAGGGCGCAAGGTCCATCCCACGACCCGCCACATCGCTCTCCGCCCCAGGCCGCCCAGACCCAGAGCGCCTTCCCACGCCGACTACCGGATGCCCCATCGCCGTCTCCTCGAAGTGCGCCAGAGCGAAACAACTCGCCCCACACCCTTCTCAGATCCGGCAACACCCCTGCGCACAGCCACGCACAATCCCCGATGCAGTCGTGCGCACCCAGACACACAAACCGCGCCCACTCCAAGCCCAGGAGCGCCAATCACACCGCCAACTTTTTTTCAGCAACCACCGCGGGCGTTCTCAGCCGCAGCCGCAGCCGTGCGCACACTCAGCGCGTCAGCTCGCCCGACTCCTCAAACACAACCGAGGGCCGGCGAAGATCGTTATCAAAGAAGAGCTCCGCGATCGCACCCGGCAACTGGTACACCACGCTCCCGCTCAGCGTGTAAACCCCCAGCGCACCCGCAGAATCGCCCCCAACCGCAACCGGAAGCCGCACAAACTGCGACCCCATCGCGGGCAGCGTCGCCTCCGCCGAACGCGTACCCGTAAACACAAGCCCCGCGCCACGGTCAAGCGCGTACGTCACGTCCTCCAAAGGCAGCGGGAAGTCGTTCGGGTTCGTGCCCTCAAGCGTGAACGTCACCACGTAACCCTCACCCGTCGTACCCGTCAGTTCCGCCTCCACCACACGAAAGTCCGGCGGCAACGCCGTCGAACACCCGCACACGAGCGCACCAGAACCAACAACCAACCCAATCGCAACGCTTCTCAGAGTCTGCATGCCCCAAAGCCTACCATCGACTCCGTGCCACGTCGGATCCCGAGAGCCCTGGACCAAAACGCCGAGCCCATCCCCCTCGGAAGGCTCCTCCTGCGCCTCGCCGCCCTCGGCTGGTCGCACAAAAAGGCAGCCGCACCCGCGCTCGCCGCCACCGCCGCGACCGTACTCGCAACCCTGGCCGCCGTCTTCGCCCAGGGACTCGCCATCGACACCATCACACAGCTCGCACCCGACCCCAAGACCGGGGCCATCGAGCCGGGCACCAACGCCCCAACCACGACAAGCCCGCCAGCACTCACCTCCTTCGACGCCCTCCCCCCATTCCTACAACCACCCGCCGACTGGTCACACAACCACATCATCTTCGCCATCGCAGCCGCAGTCCTCGCCCTCGGACTCCTCGTCGCGCTCCTCCGCTACGCCCAGCGCGTCACCGACGAACACTTCGCGCAGGCCTGCCTCGTCGACCTCCGCGCACGCCTCTACCACAAAATCCAATCCCTCCCCTTCGCCTTCTTCGACGCCGCCGACTCGGGCCAGCTCATCAACCGCGTCACAGGCGATGTCCAGTCCGTGCGCATGTTCATACAGGGCGTCATGGTTCGCGGCGTCATCTCACTCATCGCAGCCGTCATCTTCCTCGCCTACCTCCTGAGCTCCAACACCACGCTCACACTCCTCGCGCTCACCGCGTTCCCCATCCAGATCATCGTCATGGGGATCTACGGCCGGGTCACAAAGCCCAAGTTCAAAGAGCAAGCAGAGCTCGTCGACAAACTCATCCACCGGTTCCAAGAGTCCATCGCGGGCGTGCGCGTCATCCGCTCCTTCGGTGCCGAAGAGCCCGCAGTCGACCGGCTCAACCAGGCCTCAGCACAAGCCAGAGATCACCGCATCAGGCTCGCACGCGACCAGGCACTCGCCATCCCCTCGGCGCAAGCAACCACCATCCTCGTCACCGCACTCATCGTGGGCTACGGCGTCGTCTCCATCATCCGCGACGCAAATACCCAAGCACCAGACCCCTTCACACTCGGCGCACTCTGGATCTTCCTCCGGCTCACATTCCAGCTCTCACAGAACCTCCAGGCAATCGTCATGGTCATCGCACAAGCGCCCGAAGCACTCGCCGGCGCCGAACGCGTCTTCAAGCTCCTCGACGAGCCCGCCGACATCACCACACCAAAGCACCACACCGCACCCGACCCCGCCTCCACGCCGAAAATCACATTCGACAACGTCACCTTCGCCTACGAGCCCGGCGCACCCGTCCTCCAGAACATCTCATTCAGCGCACCACCCGGGTCCACGATCGCCATCGTCGGCGCAACCGGCTCCGGCAAGTCCACACTCCTCGCACTCCTCGCCCGCTTCTACGACCCAGACGAAGGCAGCATCTCCGTAGACAACCACGACCTGCGCACACTCGACCTCGAACAACACCGCGCGCGCATCGGCTTCGTCTTCCAAGAGCCCTTCCTCTTCTCTAACACCATCGCCGAGAACACCGGCTTCGCAAGGCCAAACACCGACCAGGCAACCCTCTACCGCGCGCTCCAAGACGCAGACGCCCGCGAATTCGTAGACGAGCTAGACGAACAGCTCGAGACAATCATCGGCGAACGAGGCGTCTCACTCTCCGGCGGGCAACGCCAGCGGCTCACCATCGCCCGCGCACTCGTCCACAACCCCGACATACTCATCCTCGACGACGCCACAGGCGCAGTCGACCCACTCACCGAAGCAAGAATCCAACAAGCACTCCAGAACCAGCGCCAGTCACCCGACCAGCCGCGCACCACCTTCATCGTCGCACACAGGCTCTCCACACTCCGCAAAGCCGACACCATCCTCGTCCTCGATCAGGGCAGGCTCGTCGCGCAAGGCTCGCACCACGAGCTCATGGAAACCCCCGGCCACTACAAAGAGGCCGCGCTCATCCAACTCGCCCTCGACGAAGACGAGGACGACCCCCAATGAGCACCAAACCAAACCCACAACCAACCCCAAAGCAGACCGCCCCGCCAAAGGCACTCGTCGCCACACCCGACCCCGCCCTCGAGCGCATCGCCGAACAAGCCGCACAAGTCGAAGCCGACTTCCAAACCACCAAAGTCGTCGCATCGAGGCTCTTCAAGCGCATGCTGCGCTACAAAAGACTCCAGATCGCCATCGTCCTCCTCGCGCTCGGCGTCTCACTCACCTACGTCGCTACACCCTGGCTCATCAAAGAGACAGTCCGCTACACCATCGAGGAACCCCAGCTCCTTGCCGACCGCACCGGCCTCAACCCCACACAAGGCGCCGTCGCAGGCGCACTACTCATCGCCTTCGTCGCACTCGCCTACTACGCCCTCATGGGCGTGCGCATGCTCTGCGTCAACCGCATCGCCGAGCACGTCTGCTACGACCTCCGCGCCGAGCTCTTCCAACACGTCCAACGCCTCCACATGGGCTTCTTCGACAAGACCAAAGTCGGACGGATCCTCGCCCGCGGCACCACAGACATCAACGCCGTACGCGCCGCCGTCTCACAGGTCATTCCACGCACACTCATCCACACCGTCGAGGGCAGCCTCCTCGCAGTACTCATGCTGCTCACCGACTGGCAGCTCGCCCTCGCCGTCTTCACCGCCGGGCCCTTCCTCTGGTGGTTCAACTCCAAGTTCCGTCGCAAGCTGCACCACGCATACCGCACCGTGCAAGAGTCGCACTCGCGCATCACCGCGAACGTGGCCGAATCCGTCGCCGGCATGCGCGTCACACACGCCTTCGCAAGAGAGAACCACAACCTCGCGCTCTTCAGAAACCTCATCGGCTTCCACCGCACGAACAACATGCAAGCCGCCAAGGTCCACGGCATCTACATCCCACTCTTCGATATCACCAACTACATCGTCTCCGCAATCATCATCGCGTTCGGTGGGTACCGCGTCCTCAACGGCGACATGGGCTACTCCGAACTCATCGGGTTCCTCCTCTTCACAAGCGGGTTCTTCGTCTCCATCATCGTCCTCGCAGAGCTCTACAACACCGTCCTCCAAGCGATCGCCGGCGGCGAGCGACTCTTCGCACTCCTCGACACCGAACCCGAGATCACCGACGCACCAGACGCGACGCCGCTCCCAGCGCACACAACCGGCGCCCGCATCGAGTTCAATGACGTCACCTTCGGCTACAACCCGCAACGCCCGGTGCTCAACGCCGTCTCCTTCGCCGCAGAGCCCAACACCACCACAGCCCTCGTAGGCCACACCGGTTCCGGCAAGACATCCATCGTCTCGCTCATCGCCCGCTTCTACACGCACCAGGCCGGCACCATCACCATCGACGACAAGCCCATCGAGTCACTCACGCAAGACTCGCTGCACAAGCAGACCGGGCTCGTACTCCAAGACAACTTCCTCTTCGCCGGAACCGTCGCCGACAACATCCGCTTCGCAAAGCCAAACGCCACCGACGAAGAAGTGCGCGCCGCCTGCCGCGACCTCGACTGCCTCGACGTGCTCGAATCACTCCCCGACGGAATCCACACTCAGGTCGGCGAACGCGGCACACACCTCTCGCTCGGCCAAAGACAGCTCACCTGCTTCGCACGCGCCATGCTCGCAAGACCGCGCCTGCTCATGCTCGACGAAGCCACCGCATCCGTCGACACCTTCACCGAGCACCGCGTCCAAACCGCGCTCGAACGGCTCACCGACGGCAGAACAAGCATCGTCGTCGCGCACAGGCTCTCAACAGTCCGCCGTGCGCACAACATCCTCGTCCTCCAACAAGGACGAATCACCGAGGCCGGCACACACGACCAGCTCCTCGCCAAAGACCACTCGCACTACAAGAGCCTCTACGAAGAGTTCCTCCGACTCTCCTCGGGCCAGTAGCCGCACCTCACCCCTCGTCCAGGATCGCCGCGCCGCGCTCGATCTCGGCGTACACCGAGGCCGGCACCGCCGCAACACGCCCAACGTCGGGCAAACCCACACCCACGATCGGCACCAGCGCGACCCACTCACCCGACCGCACAACCCGCACCGACTCCTCCCACCCGACACGCACGCGCACCGCCCCCCCCTCTACCACCAACCCGCGCTCATCCCACTCCGCCCGGACGTGCCCCGTCGGCAGCCCCGCCTCGCCGCGCTCGATCCGCGCAACAAGCTCCGCGCACGCACCGCGGTTGAACTTCCCGTCCAACGCCCGGTCCGCCTTGCCCAACAGCCGCTGCGCAACCACGACAACAAAGAGAGACGCGAAGACCGAGGCATACGACAGTAACGCCATCATTGATAACGGACCAAAGCGAAGCGCCGCAGCCGCTGCCACAAAGACCAAAGGCAACGTGAAGACCACACGAAACAACCACCGGCCCACACTCTCGAAGACCGATATCAAACAGCCGCCCGCGAGCACCGAATCCATCGCCTCGTCCGAAGATTCAAGCAGCGCCTCGAGCAGCCCCGCGTACTCCTCCGCTGCGAGCGCGTACTCCGCGGAGCCAGGCATCAACCAAGACCGGGGCCAGAGATGCTCCCGCCAAACCCGCTCCCACCAGGCGCACTACCCGGCGCAACAGCGGGCGCCCGCCGCGGCGCGGGCGCCGGGCGAGCAGCCGGACGCTGACCGCCCATCTGAGGCTGCACACGCGCGTTGAACACATACGACGCAGCACGCTCACGCACCTCGCTCTTCATATCCGCAAAGAGCTTCGCGCCCTCCTTCTTGAACGCGATGCGGGGATCCTGCTGGCTGAAGCTGCGATAGCCGATCGTCTCGCGCAGCTGGCCCATCTCATACAGGTGATCCTTCCACTTCGGATCGAGCACCTGCAACAGAACCGCCTGCTCGAACATCACAAGCTCACGCCGCCACTGCATCTCCACACGGGCCTTCACCGCCTCCCGGCGAGCATCACCACGCAGGCGCAGCATCCAAAGCGGCAACTGCTGGTTGTACTTCTCCTGGAAGTGCGCCTCCAGAGCCTCGTCGCTCAAGTCACGCAGCGCCTCGTCGACCGCGTCGCTCATCTTGCTCGAGTGAACCAGCTCGTCCGACGCCCGGCGAAGCTCCTCCGCAAGCTCCTGCGGCATGCGCGAGCGCACACTCTCCGCCGTCCAATCAAGCCCGTACCGACGACGAGCAAAGTCAGCAAGCTGCTCCGCCGCAGCACCCGCGTCCTGGCGCATGTTCGCGAGAGTCATGTTCATCATGAACTCCACGGGGTAATCCACCTCGCGAACGTCGTACGCCTTGCGCACACGATCGAGCACCAGATCAATCAGACCGCTCTGATCCTCCTGGCCCTCCACCTCCTCGAGAGTCAGCTCCACACGAACCGTCCGCTTCAGCCAATCAATGAGCTGCAACTCCCCGTAGTGCGCGACCGTGTACTTCGAAACACCAGTCAGGTCCGCAGCCTCGATCTGAGCCTCCGCTGCATCCTGCAGCAGGTTCTTGATCATCGGCACATCACCCGAAAGCGTCTCCTCGCTCGTCAGCTCCGCGCCGAACCGCTCACGCGCCCAGCCCTCAAGGCCAGACGTATCGATGTCCTCGACGTTCGCACCCTCAGGCACATACTCGCCGATCGTGAGATCGATCTCGACCACCGCCTCCTGCTTGGCAATCGTCCGGAGGGTCATGTCGATCTCATCACCCTCCTTGTTCCGGAGCCGCTCGGGCGGGATCGAAACACCAAGCACCTCCGTCGCGTGCGTCGCAATCTGCTCCGCAACGTAATCCGCGTCCAGATACTCCTCGACCGCGCCCTGCGTCGCGTCCTCGATGTACTCGAAGATCAGCCCCCGAATATCACGCCCATCGAGCACGCGCTGACGCGTCCCGTAGAAGTCCTGACGCTGGTGCTCCATCACCTCGTCGTACTCAAGGATGTTCTTGCGGATCTGGAAGTTCCGCTCCTCCACCTTCCGCTGCGCACGGACGATCGCCTTCGAGAGCATCGGGTGCTCGATCGCATCGCCCTCCTTCATCCCAAGACGGCTCAGGATGTTCAAGGTCGCCGGCCCCGCGAACATCTTCATCAGATCGTCATCAAGCGAAACAAAGAACCGCGAAGAACCGTTGTCGCCCTGACGCCCCGCGCGACCGCGCAGCTGATTGTCAATCCGCCGCGACTCGTGACGCTCCGTGCCGACAACATGAAGCCCGCCGAGCTCCTCGACCGTGTCCGCCCAGCCGATCGCGTGCAGACCGAACCGGCCCTCGCGAGAAAGCTCCTCCCGGCACTCATCCGCGCCCAACCCATCCGCACGCTTCGGGTCCGTCAGCGTGTGCTCCTTCACCCAATGACGGAGCAGCATCAGCTCGAGCTCGTCGAAGCCCATCTGCTCCGCGTCTCGCTTCTGCAGGCCAAGCTCCTTCGGCGCCACCTTGCGGTACACCTTCTCACGCATCGTCGCCTCGTCGTCCGTCGCCTCCAGATCACGCGGCGCAACGCTCCGACGCTTCCAGTGCTCAACGAGATCCTCCCGCGTGATCCTCTGCATCTTGATGTCCGTGCCGCGGCCCGCCATGTTCGTCGCGATCATCACCGCGCCGATCTTGCCCGCGAGCTGAACGATGTCCGCCTCACGCTCGTGCTGCTTCGCGTTCAGCACCTCGTGCGCGATGCCGTGACGCTGCTGCAGCATCCGGCTCACAAGCTCCGACTTCTCGACCGAAGTCGTGCCAACAAGCACCGGGCGACCAAGGTCGTGCATGTGCTTCACCTCGTCGACGATCGACTCCCACTTGTCCTTCTGCGTGAGGTACACCACGTCGTTGAAGTCATCGCGCGCAACGGGGACGTTCGTCGGGATCGTCACCACGTCCAGCCCGTAAATATCGTTGAACTCCTGGGCCTCTGTGTCCGCTGTGCCCGTCATGCCAGCAAGACGCTCGTACATCTTGAAGAAGTTCTGGATCGTCACAGAAGCAACCGTCTGCGTCTCCGGACGCACACGCACCCGCTCCTTGCACTGCACCGCCTGGTGCAGCCCGTCCGACCACTGCCGCCCCACCATCGGACGCCCGGTCGACTGGTCCACGATCACCACATCATCATCCTGACGGCCCGTCTGCGCGTCCGGCGTCGGCGCGACGATGTAATCAACATCACGCTCGTACACCGCGTGCGCACGAAGCGCCTGCTCAACAAGGTGCGGCAGGTCCGTGTTCCCGCCCACGTAAAACGAACCGAGCCCCGCCTGCTTCTGCGCCAGCGCAACACCCTCGTGCGTCAGGGTCGCGCTCTTGCGCTCTTCCTTCACCTCGTAGTACTGCACAAAACGGTCACGCTCCGCCTCGAGCTCGGGCAGGCGCTTCCGCTCCGCCTCCAAGCGGGCCTCGGCAGCAGCCGTGCCCTCCTTGTCACGCGCGTTGCGGATGTCGCCCTCGGCGCCCTTGATCCGCTTCTTGCACTCCTCAACCGCCTCGTCCGCGTCACGCCAGGGCTTGTGCGCCTGCACAAGGTGACGCGCAAGCTCGTCCGCGAGCTCGTACCGAGGCTGCTCCTCGTGCGCCTGACCCGAGATGATCAAGGGCGTGCGCGCCTCGTCGATCAGGATCGAGTCCACCTCGTCGACGATCGCAAACTCACGAACACGCTGCACCTGCGCATCGGCGCTCTGCTTCATGTTGTCACGCAGGTAGTCGAAGCCGAACTCCGAAGTCGTCCCGTACACCACGTCGCACGCGTACATCTGGCGCTTCACATCTTCGGGCTGCGAGTGCTGCGGGTGGATCGCGCCCACCGTAAGCCCGAGGTTCAGGAAGAACGGGAACGTCCAGTCGCGGTCGCGCTGCACCAGGTAATCGTTCACCGTCACCACATGCACGCGCAGGCCCTCGACCGCCGCGAGATACGACGCGAGCGGCGCAACAATCGTCTTGCCCTCACCCGTCTTCATCTCCGCGATCATGCCGCCGTAAAGCACCGTACCGCC
>CAZNUZ010000038.1:0-24412 GCA_964576725.1 uncultured Phycisphaeraceae bacterium | reverse complement strand
AGCCGCGTCACGGCATCGCGCCCCTCGAAGGGATCGTCGAGACCGACTGGGCCGCTAGCACCTTCACCGTGAACTGGAAGCTCACCGAGGCCGATCGCATCGTCCGCTTCGCCAAGGGCGACCCCATCTGCCACATCAGCCTCGTGCGCGTCGCTGACCTCGAGCGGTCCGAGCCCGGCATCGAATACCTCGACGCCAACCCCCAACTCAAGGCCGACTACCAGGCGTGGTCCGCCTCGCGCAACTCGTTCAACAAAGACCCCAACCGCAAGCCGGGCGACTGGCAAAAAGACTACTTCCGGGGTGAGACAGCCAGCGGCGAACGCGCCAGAGAACACCGGAGCCGCCTTAAGATCAGACCCTTCCCCGGGCAGAGTTCCGAAGGCGGATCACCGAGCTAGTCGCACGCGGATCGGGCCGCGGGCCGTCGAGGGATCAACGACACTGTTCTTCTGCGTGATCTGTGCTGCCCCGGCTGCGACCAGCCGCCGGGCCGCCATCCGCGCGGGCTCCATCAGCGGGCGCCACGCGCGCTCGTCCTCGCCGCCGACTCTTCGCGCCGCCTCACTCGGACAGATGCTCGAGGAAGCGTTGCGCGATCGCAGAAGCTCAAGAATCGCGGTTTCGAGTGCCCGGTCGACATCGGTAAGGGGACTTAAGCGGCACGACTTGGAGCAGTACTTCACGTTGTCCCAATCGCGTTCCCACTTCTTACGCCACTCGATACGACGGCCGCACCGCTCGCACACTTTGTCGGCCGGCGTATTCACCCCGGTTCGCCAGTGGGCTCGATGATGCCCCGGCGCTCAAGGAACCCGCGAAGCCTTGGCATGTAATCGCCGTAAGCCGGCAGATCCGTGTGAAGTCGGGAGGGGAAGATGTAGAGCTCGGAGTCGTCCGCGGTGGCATCGTTCACCCGCGCGTGGCGGGGCAGGATGATCGGATCGACCGCGCCGTGCAGGATCAGCACCGGCCTGTCGAGCGTTTCGAGGACCTTGTCGGTACGGAAATCGTGCCGGAGGAAGAACGAAGGGATGAGATAGCGGTGCGCCATCGCAGCCATGCTGATGAACGTCGATTCGAGCACAAGAACAGCAGGCGGATTGGCCGCTGCGCACTGGGCCGCGACACCACCGCCGATCGAGTGGCCGTGGTACACGATCCGCCCGGCATCGACTTCTTCGCGCGACTCCAGCATCCCGATGGCGGCGAGCGCATCAGCGACGATCCCCTTCTGTGAGGGTCGGCCGGGCGAAGCCCCGTAGCCGGGGTACTCGACGATGAGCGTGTGCACGCCGAGGGTCGCGTAACGATGCCCCACATCCGCGCGCCACTCGGCAAGGTCGCCGTTGCCGTGGAAGAAGACGACCGCCGGCGCGGGGGCACGCCCCGCCTCGGGCGAAGGCAGGAAGTAGGCGACGCCCGGCCCGCCGGAATCGCGTGGGATCGCCCACTCTTCCCACGCAGGATCATCGACCAGCCGCGCCTCGTTGGGCCCGAGAGACATCCGCGAGCCCGGAAAGAGTATGTAGTCCTGCATCACCACAGCCACGAGCAGCCAGGCCGTGTACAGGACCGCGACGAAGACGGCAACCCGGCGAAGGATGTACAGCAACCGCTGCTTGCGTTTGACTGTTCCTGAACGCACATCGGGCTCGGTTGTGGTCGCAGCGGCAGTCATCGGGCCACACTCTTACCATCGATCGTCAGAGGCGTGCGGGAACGGCCCCGCCGCTTCTTACTCCCGGGCAGCAGACCGCGCAGCAGGTACGCCATAGCGCAAGCCGCCATGACGGTCACCACCCAGAACTGCCAATCGTCTACAGGGAACACACGCGCACCCTACCCGACAAGGGCCGAGGCGACCAAGAAGGCGATCAGCGCCCCCACGTACGCCACGGCCATCATCCAGCCCAGTTGGAGCGCCGCCCATCGCTTGCCGCCGGCCTCGTGAGCAGTCACCGCGAGCGTGGGCAGGCACTGCATCGCCAGAACGTAGTACACGAGCAGCGACCACGCGGTAGGCACGGTAAAGATCGGCGTCACACCATCTGACCGCTTCGCGTCTTTGAGCGCCGCCAGCACGCCCTCGTCTTCCGCGTCTTCTTCGCCGGTTGTGACGACCGCCATCGTGGAGACGAAGACCTCGCGGGCCGCGAAACTCGCCATGACGCCCACCGACAGCTGCCAGTCGTATCCAAGCGGCTCGAAGACCGGCTGGATCGTGCGACCGATCCTGCCCATAAACGAGCGCTCGGCGGCGTGGCGGCTCTCCACCCGATCGGCCTCGGACTCGAGGGCGACCGCCTCTGCCGGAGAAGTGACCGACGCCGCCTGCACGCGTAGCGCCTCCGCTTCGGGAGGAGCACCCACTTGCGGATACGAGCCCAGCCACCACAGCACGATCGAGATCGCCAGGATGACCGTGCCCGCCTTGCGCAGAAAGACCCACGAGCGATCGGCCGTCACACGCAGCGCGCTAGCGATACTCGGCAACCGGTACGACGGCAGTTCCAGGGCCATCGGACGCCCGCCGCCCTTCAGGATCGTCCGCCGGGCGAGCAGCGCGCTCAAGAGCCCGACAACTACACCGAGCACGTAGCACCCGATGAACGCGACGGCCTGCATCGTCGGATCACCCGGGAAGAGCAGTACGACGAACAGCACGTACACCGGGATCCGCGCCGAGCACGTCATGAACGGCGCAACCAGGATCGCAGCAAGCCGCTCACGCCGATCGGGGATCGCCCGGCACGACATGATCCCGGGGAGTGCGCACGCGTGCGACGAGAGCAGCGGAACAAACGCGTGCCCCCGCAGCCCGAAGGGGCGAAGCACACGGTCCATGACGAACGACGCCCGCGCCAGGTACCCGCTGTCCTCGAGCAATGCGATCACAAAGAAAAGAAGCGCTATCTGCGGCAAAAAGATCACCGTCGCACCGACACCCGCGATCACACCGTCCGCCAGCAGGTCGGCGATCAGGCCCTCCGGGAGCACGCCGTGAACTGTGCCCGCGAGCCAGCCGAACGCCCCGTCGATCATGTCCATCGGGGTGCCGGCGTACCGGAAGAGCAGGAGGAAGAGGCCCGTCATCACCGCTGCGAAGAGCAGCAGACCGATGACCGGGTGGGTAAAGAGTCGGTCGAGACGATCGGTCAGATCGGCCCGGCGCGACGCACCAGACGCGCCCATCGCCGATACCGCGCCCTCCTCCGCCCAGCTCGTCAGCCCCGCCTCATCGCCCGGCGGGGTGGTGTTCGGCACCACCGCCTCCTCGTACGCAGCACGCAACGCGCTCACCCCGCGGTTCGAGCGCGGGTTCACGACGAGCACCCTGCAACCGAGATGATCCGAGAGCGCCCCAGCATCGACGCGAATCCCGCGGCGCTCCGCGACGTCCGCCATGGTCAACGCCACGACCGTCGGCAGCCTCCTGCGCAGCGCTTCGCCGGCAACCGTGAGATTGCGCGAGAGGTTCGTCGCGTCGAGGACCACGCAAATCGAATCCGGCGCACGCGCCTCATCGCCCGCCGGCGCAAGCGTCCCACTCAGCACCCCGCGGCAGACCGCGGCCTCCGACTGATCGAGCTCCATCGAGTACACACCCGGGAGATCGATCACCTCAATCTCTTGCTCGCCGTCGCTGAAAAAGCCCACCCGGGCGTCCTGTGTCGTGCCCGGGAAATTGCTGGTCTTCTGCCGCAGGCCCGTTAGACGGTTAAAGAGGGTGGTCTTTCCGGTATTCGGGTTACCGACGAGGGCCAACCGGCGCACACCGGGGCGGTCCGAACCGTGCGCGGCAGCACTCATGCCCGCTCTGCCTCACCGAGAGCAGTCAGCGTCACACGCTTTGCGAGTGGGCCGGCAAGCCCGATCCGGCAACTGTCCCCGCAGGCCCCCATCACCTCGACGATGCAGGGCTCACCCACCCGGCAGACACGAACCTTCGTCGACTCGCGCAGCCCCATCGCTCGCAGCAGCGACGCGTCGGCATCGCTCAATTGGGCGCACGAGATGCGACCCTCCGCGCCCCGCTGTTGGTCGGCAAGAGACAGCGGCGCGTTCTCAGCGTGTACGGGTCGTGCAGCAGACTTGGGCATCACGGGCTCCTCGGTCGTACCCCAGGCCTTCACAGGGGCACAGGGCAGCCGTAGAGCGTATGCGTATTGAGACTGATTCGCAATCGCAACGAGCCCTTCTCTGCTGAATCCACCCAAACGCCACCCGCCCGCAGCTTCGCTATAAGACCCTTGCAGATGCCGGCCTCGCACGCCAACCCGAACCAACCGACGGACGAAGAGCTCATCCTCCGAGTCAATCGTGGTGACACCGAAGCCTTCGGGCAGCTCTATGACCGCCACAAGCTCTACTGCCTCCGTGTTGCCCGCAAGTTCACCAGCACCGAGGCCGACGCGCAGGACGTCGTCCAAGAGACGTTCACATGGTTCCTCGGCCGGTTCCCGGGCTTCGAGCTCACCGCGAGGCTCACGACCTACCTCTTCCCCGTTGTACGCAACACCGCCCTGACCAAGAAGCGCAAAGGCAGGCTCGAGCACGCTGCTGGGGATGCCCTGCCCGATACCGCCGCCGAACCAGCTACCGCGCCTGCGGGCAGTCGAGCAAGCCTGGAACGCGTGCTCCGGAGTCTGCCCGAGCATCAGCGGGAGGTGCTGCTGATGCGCTTCGCCGACGGCCTCAGCCTTTCACAGGTCGCAGGGGTACTCGGCATCCCGATCGGGACCGTGAAATCGCGTGTGCACCTCGCGATCGCCTCACTGCGACAAGACCCCGCCACGGCGCACCACTTCGGGCTTGATCCACCCGCCTCGGACAAACCGCCCGACCCATAACCCACCGACCGGGCGCGAGACACGCCCCCGATCGCAGCACCGATTTCTCGCACCACGCGCGAACCAGGCCGCACCATCCAGCGCTCTACCCGAGACGACCCATGACCAGCCCCACCTCGAGCCAGCAGCCCCCAGACGATGGCCTCCCCGAGAGCCTCGCAGTATTGCTGCGCTCGGAATTCAGCGAAGAAGCAGCCGCACTCGACCCCTCGCCGCAGCACGAGGGTGAAGCGGGCGTGGAGCAGCGCGTAGACGAGGCCGTTCAAGCCGCAGCGGCTCGTCACCTCGGGTCGATTGCACCCCCGAAGCCGCTCCTCTTTACGCACTGGGCCCGCACCGCGGGCGGTATCGCAGCCGCTGCTGCCGCCGTCGGGCTCGTCGTCTGGCTGGGACCGGGCTCCGGGTCGGTGCAGTCTCCCGCACCAAGCAACATGCTTACCGACAACGCAGCAGAGTCGCCCGCTCTGGATTTCGAGCCCGCGGAGGCCGAGCAGGCCACTGCAGAGAACAGCTTCACTTCCGACATGCTCGCGGCTTCCCCAGACACAGCAGCAGCACCGCAACGCGCGCGCACAGAAGGCCAAAGCGAATCGCTCAACTTCCCGCGGGCCAACCCGGGCTCCGCCGGGCCTCGCGGCGGGGCACAGACCGATCGCCCCATCACTATCCGCGACGCTTACATCCTCGCCCTTGCACTCGATCGGGGCGATGAAGTCAATACCAACTGGGATACCACGGGAGACGGAGTCGTGGACCTTGCAGACGCGGACGCGCTCGCGCGCGTCGCCGTTCGTTTGGAGCCCGAAGCACGGCGGTCGGTGATCCCAACCACGCTCGGCGCCCTTGTCCCCCCCGCTCTTTACACCTGGAGCGTGACGCAATGACACCCGCCCGCCCAACTGCTGCCCCCTGGTTGGCCGCCTTGCTCGCGGTCGTAGCGGTCGTCTTGACCGCGGCCGCGCCCGCTGGCACCGCCGGCACCGCTGGGGCGCTCGAGGCGCCCCCCGTTCGCTTTGCCCCCATCGATGTCTTCGTCGACGCGGGAGAAGAGCGCCTCGGCGCTTGGCAACTCGAGCTCACACCCAAACCGGAGTTCGCCGGCTCGGTCCGCATCGTCGGCATCGCCGGCGGCGAACTCCCCTTCGCGGACCCGCCCTACTACGACCCCGCCGCCCTCGCCGACGGGGAGCGCGTGATCCTCGCCGATTTCGAAGTCGACGCGGGCACGCTCAACACCGGCCGATCCCGTGTCGCTCAGGTGCAACTCGAGATCACCTCCGAAGACAACCCCGAGTTCGAAGTACGCCTCCACAGTGCTATGCGCCACGATGGCGCGCTCATCGAAGCCGCTGTTGAAGCGGTCCTGCGCACCGGCGCCGAAACCGCCCCGACTCAGGAGACCCCGTGACACGCAGCCTCCGCAGCACACTCGCCCTCGTCGGGCTCGCGCTTCTGATCGCACTCGGCACGCTCGCCTGCACAAGCACGGGCGGGCCGCCGCACACGCCCACCGGTGGGTTTGCCTCGCAGCTCGAACGCAGCGATACCCGATCGGCGCCCAACCCGAGCGCAGCAACCCCACTCCGCGCACACGCGGGCTCCGCCTCAGCGTCGCACCTCACATGGGCCACGCAAGGACCGCTCCCGCCGAACGAAGAACTCTGGATCATCTCGGCCCCCGAGAGCGCAGCAGTTCCCAACGTAGAACACCAGCCGGTGCAGGCCCCAGCAGGCTCGCTCGACCTCAGCAAAGAAGAGATCGGCGCGGGCGCACTCGTTGTCGATCGCGGCGGGCAGTTCGTCCCGGTCCCGCTGGAACACACACGCGCCCACGCCAACATCTTCAACGGCATCGCCTCCGTCGACGTGCTCCAGCGCTACGCCAACCCGTACAGCATCAAGATCGAAGCGGTCTATGTATTCCCGCTCCCCCAGCACTCCGCGGTCACGGGCTTCGTAATGACCGTCGGCGAGCGCAAGATCCGAGCTGTTGTCCGTGAGCGCAGAGAGGCCGAGGAGATCTACGCCTCCGCGCGAGCCCAGGGGTACAACGCCGCCCTGCTCACTCAGGAGCGCCCGAATGTCTTCACCCAGCGTGTGGCGAATATCGAGCCCGGTACCGCCATCGACATCGACATCACCTACTTCCACACGCTGCCCGTGCGCGACGGCGCCTACGAGTTCGTCTTCCCGATGACCGTGGGCCCGCGCTACAACCCCGCGGGCACGACGGACCCGATCACGGCCACCACGCACGACCTCCCCCCTGCGCCGGACGCCGCAACGACCACCTACCTCCGCCCGGGCGAGCGGTCCGGGCACGATGTAGCGCTCACGCTCGACATACACACCCCCGGCAGCACGACGAGCCCCTACTCCCCCACCCACGAGATCGTCGTTCAGCAGTCGTCGGCGGATCCCAGCACCACGCGCATCGAACTCGCAGGCGGACCAACGATCGCGAACCGGGACTTCGTCCTCCGCTTCCGGAACGAACTCGACGCGCTCGTGCCCGCGCTCGCCACACACATCGAAGACGGCCAAGGCTACTTCGCGCTCACGCTCTCGCCGCCCGCCGACCGGCGCATCAACCCGATCAAGCAGCCCGTCGAGATCATCTTCGTCGTCGATACGTCGGGCTCGATGAACGGCAGGCCGCTCGCGCAGGCGAAGGAGGCCATCATGGAGACGCTCGAGCGACTCGGCCCCGAAGACGGCTTCCAGATCATCCGGTTCGCGAACGACGCCTCCCCCCTCGGGGATCGCGTGCTGGACGCCACCGAGTACAACCGGCGCGAGGCGATCGAACGCCTGAAGTCACTCGAAGCCGCGGGCGGCACCGAGATGCTCGCCGGGGTGCGCACGGCCCTGCGTTTCCCGCAGGATTCAAATCGCACCCGCTTCGTGTGCTTCCTCACCGACGGGTACATCGGGAACGAGTCTCATGTCCTCTCCGAGGTGCACCGCGAGCTGCGCAGCGCGCGACTCTTCTCGGTGGGCATCGGCACTTCGCCCAACCGCTTCCTGATCGAACGGCTCGCCGTCATGGGCCGGGGTGCGGCTGCGTACGTCGGCTCGGGAGACTCCGCGCCCCGAACGATGCGCGCTTTCCTCCAGCAGGTCCGTCACCCCGTCCTGACCGATGTTCGCATCGAGTACCTCGGCGTCCAAGCCGAACACCTGAACGCGGACGCACCGTTCGATATCCAACGAGGCCGGCCCAAGACGATCATGGGCCGATTCGACCCCGACGCGTCGCCTGACGCGACGCTCCGGATCACCGGCACGCTCGCCGGCCGGACCTTCGTGAACGAAGTCCGTCTCGCGGACGCGGTGCGCCACCCAGCCATCGGCGACCTGTGGGCGCGTGCCCACATCGCGGAGCTCACCAACAGGGCCCTGCGCACAAGCACCTTCGATCCCGAGGATCAGATCCGCACAACGGCGCTCCGTTTCGGCCTGCTCTCGCCTTACACAGCTCAACTCGCAGTCGATGCGTCACGCGTCACCGGAGGAGACATCGGCATCACGACCCAGGTGCCCACGCATCTCCCCGCGGGCATGCGAACCGACCCGCCAGAACGCGACAGGTAATCCCCCAGCATAGAAAAAAGCCGCCCGCGCAACGTGCACGGGCGACCCGAGGGGTGATGTGAATCGTGAAAGCGCGCTGCTTAGGGCGTGGAATCGGGCTCGAGCTCGCCGAGCGCTTCGAGAACCGCCCGCTCGCGCTCGGGACTGATGCCGGTACGGATCTGCGCGGTGCGTTCGGCGGGGAGCCCGCGCCACCAAGCGAGCGTGTCGCGCACCGTTGTTTCAAGGGTGCGGAACTTCAGGCCCTCGCGCAACGCGCCGTCGATGCCGAGCGCGCCGACGCCCTCGAAGCCCTCGAACTCGGGCGGGATCCAGGTCGGCATGTCTTGCCACATCGAGACGCCGTACTCCGAGAGCGTGGCGGTCGGTACCCAAACCGCCTCAGTGCCGGCGTCTGCGACCCGGATGCACGTCTCGCACACATCGCGCATCGTCCGCGTCGAGGGCTTAGTGACCGCGTTGTAGGTCCCAGTCACTCTGCGCTCGCAGCAAGAGATGATCCACTCGGCAAGGTCGCGCACGTCGATGTGCTGCACGAAGTCGTCGCCGCTGCCGGGGCACATCATCTTGCCGCCGCGGTCCGCGCGGGCGGGCCAGTAGGTAAACCGATCCGAGTAATCCTCGGGGCCGACGATGAGCCCGGGCCTGATGTTGAGCGCCTTGTCTCCCATGATTTCGGAATTAACGAGCTCGCACTTGTACTTGAGGGGGCCGTAGTTCTCGCCCGTGATCTCTCGCGGCGTGCGCACCGACATCGTGACCGTGTCCGGCAACTCGGACTTGGGGCCCTCGACGCCCATGCCGGGAATCCGCTGGCTGTAGACCGAGACACTCGACGTGAAGATGTACTGCCCGACGCGTCCCTTGAGGAGTTCAGCGGTGCGTTTCGTCCAGTCGGGCACGCTGCTCGAAGTGTCGATGCACACATCCCACTCGCCCTCTTCGAGAGCAGAGAGATCGTTGATCCGATCGCCGACGAGGCGCTTCACTTCCGGGAAGAGATCCGTGCGCGACTTGCCGCGGTTGAAGATCGTCAAGTCGTGCCCGCGGACGAGGGCGTGCCGGACCATCGACGGACCCAGAAAACCGGTGCCGCCCAAGAAGAGAATGCGCAGCGGCTTCGTGGCCCGCTGCGACCGAGCTAGCGCGTCGATCGCTCCGGGACCGAGCACGCCCGCGGCGAGCGCAGCGCCCGCGGCGGTCTGGAGAAACTCCCGGCGGGAGTGGAGCGGCAAAGTCATACAGAGACTCCTGGACTAGGGGTTATGGGGTGAGCCTGAACAGGCTCGGGAGTGGCATCGGCGGGGCCGGCAGGCACATCGAGGCCCCGACGGTGCACCGACCGCCCAAGCGCGAAACCGACGATCGCCCAGACCGATGCGAAGCCGGCAGCGACGTACGTCACCGAACCGACCGGGATAGCAAGAGCGCCCGAGACCTGGAGCACGCCGCGATTCACGACGTCGCTCACCATGGTCCCAGCCGCGTCCCCCGCGCGGTACACGCAGGTATCGATGAAGCACTTCGCTTTGTATTTCTCGTCACGATCAACGACCGTGAACAACGCCGAACGCGCGGGCTTGGAGAGGCCGTAATGCACGCCTCGGCGGACGACCTGGAACGCGCCGAACGCCCAGATCGCCGGGGCAACGCCGTACCAAAGCGATGCCGAATCCGCACCAGAAAAGGCGCCCAACGCGAGAAACCCCACCACCGCGACGACGGGCAACGCCACGAGCGCAAAGGTCACACCCAGCAGACGCATCGCGTGACCCGCGAGGAAGAGTTGCAGCACCAGGGTAAGGGCGTTGTACGAAACGTCGATGATCGCAAAGAGCTGCGAGCGCTGCTCGGTCGTGTCGAGGTGCTGACGGAACACAGCGCCCTGCTCGAGGTACAAGAGTGTCCACACGATGCTCGAGAGCATCATGTATGCGCACACCCCCAGCAGGTACGGGGATCGGAGCGTCGCGGTCAGCCCCGAGACAATGCTGGGCCCGCGGCGCTGGCCGTCATCTTCCGGTGGCATGCGCCGCTCAACGACCGCAAAGCACTGGGCGGAGAGTTCCAAGGTCAACGCGGAAATGAGCACGCCCCACACCACAACAGGAATCCCGCCAAGCGGCGCGAGCCCTGACAGTGCGCCGACGAGCGCAGACCCGCCAAGCGCCCCGATGGTCCCCCCGATCGACACGAGCGCAAAGAGCCGCTTGCCCTGCTCCAGCCGGAACACGTCGGCCATCACCGACCAGAAAACGGAAACAACAAACAGGTTGTAGACGGACACAAAGACAAAGAACACCCGAGCGGGCCAGCGCGAGCCCTCGCCCTCCAGCCCCACAACGGCGAAGACCAGAAAGAAGCAGGCAAGCAGCACGCCACTCGCGCGGAAAATCCAGGGCACGAGCACCCGCCGGGGGAACTGCCGCACGAGAAGGCCGTACACCGGCACCGCGAGGATCATCACCCCCGACACCGCATAGATGAGCGTATTGAGCTCCATCTCATCGCCGCCGATACCCAGCGCATCGCGCAGCGGGCGGACGAGAAAGTACCCGCCCATCAGCAGGAAGAACATCAGCGCCGAGGAAGCGACGAGGCCGGCCTCGTCCTCGCGCACGCCCGCCCGACGGAGCACCCCCCGCAGAAAGTGCTTCACGCCCCACCCCGCGTCCGGCGCGACGTTGGCCCTAAGGCCCCCTTTTTAGGATCGGCCGCGTTGAGCTTGGCAGCGTTCTTCTTTGTAGTTGCCTTCTGGGACGAACGCTCTGCGATCAAGCGCGAAGCCTCCTCACCGCGGGGCGGGAGTTCGGGCATGGTGCCCGCGAATTCGGCGCCGAAGTACCGCGCGAAGCCGGGCGTGAGCGCGACACGCACATCCATCATCTCTTCGAATATCTGCGCGACCGGCCCTGTGCCGCCCTGTGCCTCCACAAACTCGTCCACGCGGTGCACGACGAACTGGCAGAAGAAGCTGTCGTAGAAGTGCATGCTTAGGAAGAGGCTGTCGGTGTACGTCGCCTGCAATAGACGCTCGGCGCCTTCGGTGAACTGCGCCATCATCATCTCTTGCGCATCGGTAGCGAGCACCAGGTGATCGTCGAAGCGGCGTGAGATCACCACCGGGCCGAGTCGGTGCACGAGCACCCGACAGCCCTCGATGTGTGTCCCCGGCTGGTACGCGATCACCGACACGCGCACGCCCCGCCGCGCCGCCTCCTCCAGCTCTGGCCGAAGCGGCTCGAGTGTGTTGGGGAAGGCGTCGACCAGAACGGTCGCAGCGGCACCGCGGATGATGGCCCGCGCCTTGTCGAAGGCCTGCGCCGCGGTCGTCAGGCGGTAGACACCCTCCTGCTCGGAAGGTGCGTGGAGCTCGTGCAGCCTCTGCTCCGCCTCCGCCGCTCGGCGGTCGAACGTGCTCCGGAGAGCAGCGACCAACTCGCCCGGCTCGATCGCGCGTATCACACGCGGCTCGCCCTCGCTGACGACGATCGCTCCCTTGGCCTCGAGCGACTCCACCGCCTTGTAGACATTCGCTGCAGGCTTGCCGATCGACTTGGCGACCGAGTAACCCGTCTGAGCCTCACCCCCCAGAAGAGCGGTGTAAATCCGAGCCTCGAGCTCGGTGAAGCCGAGCGAGGAGAGGGTGCCGATGGCGGGTTCGATGTCACGGTGCGGCCCAGGCATAGTCGTAGCGTGTACTACTACTACCGGCCCTGGTTGCACCCCACGAGGGTCTTTTTAGGGACCTGAGATGCTCAGATCGGACGTTTCTTGGTTCGCGGCGGGGAGCACAGGCCGAACGTGCCCTCGGACAACACCCGCCCAAGCCCGCTCGAGCTCGGCGAGGAGCTTGTTGTACGCGTCCCCCTCGGCCCGGCTGCGAGACTGCTCGACGGCATCCTCCTTCGTCCAGGCGTTGGCGAGTTGGTCCGCCTCGGCTGATGCCTCGGCCAGTGCGTAGATGTAGCCGGTGCGCGTATCGATGAGGGCCGCGGTCGCGGTCGAGTTCACCCTGGCCATGTCGTTCGGGAAGAGCCCGAGCGTGATCACGCCGACCACCGGGACCGTGGACTCGGTCGTGAAGCTGGTATCGAGCGTGTACACGAGCAGCATGTCTGCGTGGACACGCGCCGCCGCCCTGCGGAGATCGTCGATCGTGTAGGCGTGTTCGATCACGAACCCGTTGAGCGCGACCACGTCGCGCACCATCGGCATCGAAGCGAGGCGGCCTGCATCCTCCTCGGACTCGATGTCGCGCACCGAGACGACCGAGAAGCTCCCCAGATCACGCCCACGCGCCGAGTACGAACGGTACCCCGTCTCCTGGATACGCAGAACACCAATGCGCGCGGGGAACGAGGCGGCGGGCTTGCGATCCAGTTCTCGTGCGATACCACTATCGGTGAGCGCGGCCTGCTCGTCGCCGGTGATGCCAAGGGCCGTGAAGTCCGCGGCCCGCCCGGGCACCAGGTACGTCGATGAACAGCCCTGAATCAAAGCTCCCGAAAGACCGAGCGCAAGAACGACGAACGCGCGAATGGTGCGCATGAGAAAGCTCCTCGTGATGTGAACGTGTGTGCGGCGGCCACGCAGGCCGACGATCATCCAGCGGGCTCACGCCCGCCTCGGTTCACGCGAGGAGCAAAAATACTCAGCGCCGATTTGGATCACACCGCTAGGCGTGTCTGGCTCACTTCACCGTCGGCATCCACGCCACCAGGAGATCGAGGGCGGCCTTGAGGTCGCGCGTGTCGATCATCTCCGTGACCGTATGGATGTAGCGCGTGCCCACTGTCAGGCCCGCGGCCTTGGCGCCGCTCATCGCCTGCTGGAGCGCGGCGCCGTCTTGCCCGCCCGCGAAGAGGATCGAACGCTGGTGCTTGATGCGCGCCTTCTTGGCCACCTTCTCGAGATGGTTGATGAGGGTGTGATCCGAGATGAACGAGCGGTCCATGATGTGAAGAGCCACACCCTCGCCCTGCTTGGTGACCGCCTCCTCGCCGGGAACGCCGGGCGTATCGCAGGCGAGCGTGACATCGAGGCCGATGCCGATATCGGGCTCGACGGCGTTCGCTGCGGTCTTCGCGCCGCGCAGGCCCACTTCTTCTTGAACGGTGAACGCCACGATCAGTTCGGCGCTGTGCGGGGTCTTGGCTTTGTGAATCGCTCGGACGGACTCGATGCCCAGCCAGCATGCGAAGCGGTTATCGATCGCCTTGGAAACGAACTTGTCGCCCATGACCTCCGCCGGCTCGTCCATCACGACGTAGTCACCGACCTTGACCGCCTTGCTCACCTTCGCGGGAGCCATACCGAGATCCACGTAGAACTCCTTGGCCTCGGGCACCTTCTTGCGGTCCTCGGGGGACGAGATGTGAATGGGCCTGCCCCCCGGGTTCATCACACCCTTCAGGTCGCCCGAATCGGTACACACAAGGACCCGGCGTGAGAAGAGGTTGCGGGTGTCGAAGCCGCCCGCGGGGTTGAGGTGAAGGAAGCCCTTGTCGGAGATGTGCGAGACGTAGAAGCCGATCTCGTCCATGTGCGAAGCGAGCATCAGCTTGGTCGGGGCCTTGGAAGACTTGCGCGCAGCGCCAGAAGCGGTGCGCGGGCTACGCCGGCAGATCAGGTTGCCCATGGCGTCGATCTCGGTCGAGTCAAAGAGGCCCTTGATCTCTCCTTGGATGAGGTCGCGGACGCGCTCTTCTCGGCCCGGGACGCCGGGGGTTTCGCAGAGTCGCTTGAGCAGATCGATGTTCATGGGGTCGTTCCTCCTGATGTGGGTCTGGGCGTGGCCGGGCGGCCGGCTCGGGCTCCTAGTATGCCAACCGCCACTGAATCACGCTCTCCGAACGCGATCGGACCTCCCCTATGCCCGCAGACAACCCACTCCGCGAATCGCACGCCGCCCACGACGCATCGTTCCTCCGCTTCGGCGACGACGCGCGAGGGGCGGACGTTGTAGAGACCTTCGGCCCGGTCGAGCTCGAGTACGCATCGCTGCGCAAGGGCGCGGGCCTCTTCGATGCCGCCCACCGCGCGACCGTCCGCGTCTCGGGCGCGGACGCGCTCTCGTTCCTCAACAACATGCTCACGCAGGAGTTGGGCGCACTCGAGCCGAAGCACTCGGCGCGGTCGTTCTGGCTCAACCGCAAGGGCCGCATCGATGCGGACATGCGTGTGGTGCGCACCGATGATGGCTTCCTGTTCGATCTCGACGTGCTGAGCGCCGAGCGTGCGATCGAGTCGCTCTCGGCCTACGTCATCGTCGAAGATGTCGAGATCACGGACGTCACGGCGGATTACGCGGTGCTCTCGCTCGTCGGGCCTGGCAGCGCCGCGATCCTCGGCCGGTACGGCAGCGCGGGCGATGAGCCCGGGGTCGTTGCCGCACTTGATATCGCTGGTGCTTCGGTGCTCGCGGATCATCACACGCAGTACGGCGTTCCGGGCTTCGAACTGACCGTGCCGCGCAGGGCGCTCGCGGACGTCTACGAAGCCCTCCTCTCTCGTGCAGAAGAGGACCGGCTTCGGCGTGCGGGCTGGCACGCGCTCAATGTGGCGCGCATCGAAGCGGGTACGCCTGTGTACCACGTGGATTTCGGGCCCGACTCGCTCCCCGCTGAGTCGGGCGTGCTCGAGGATCGCGTGAGTTTCACCAAGGGGTGCTACCTCGGGCAGGAGGTCGTCGCGCGCATGCACGCCCTCGGCCACCCCAAGCAGACGCTCGCGGCGTTTCGCATCGCGGGCGACTCCAAGGCCGACCCCAACGCTCAGCCCACCACTGGCGCTCCCGTCTTTCCCGCCGGCACCGCCGACCCGTCGGACGAGAAGCCGGTCGGCGCGGTCACAAGCTCGGCGCGCAGCCCCATGCTGGGCGATGAAATCTGCTGCCTCGCTCAGCTCAAGTGGGCCAACGCCCAACCCGGGCAGCGGCTAAGCGTGCTGACCGCAGCAGGCATGATCGAGACCGAGGTCGCCGACAGCCTCGCCTTCTACGCGCAGGCGTAAGCAGAAGCTGCGCGAACAAGATCCGATGGGCGAGAGGGCGTAATGCCACTCACTCGAGGATCAATTGCAGTTCGGCGGGGTCTGCGTCACCCGGCTGGCGAACGATGCGCCAGCGCTCTTCGGCGTACGCCGACCGGCCGGGCTCGATGTCCTCGATCGGCCCGAGCAGTTCGGCCTCGATGATCCAGGCCCCGCCCGGCGTATCTGCGGGTTGGATGTAGACCGCGACCGTGCCCTCGCCCACTTCCTCGAGCCGGCCGACACTCCCCGCAGCGGTCTCCGTAACCACCTGCGTGCGGTGGAACCAATACCCGTCTCGGTGCAGGGCGATCGTCGGGCGTTCGCCGGCGGGGGTGGGGATGTACACCTTGATGCCCCCCTCCCAATCGGCGGCAGACAGATCGACGAGGGCCCAGTTGTCCGAGCGCAGGGTGGTGATCGAGCGGAAGCGATCGATGGAGGTTTGATCCCAGCCGTAGATCGCGTCGAGCCCCTCTTGCCCGTCGATGCGCACCGCCATGACGCTGTCCGGGAAGCAGGCGGTGTTGATCCACGTCCCAGCGGTGCGGGGCTCATCGCCCAGGTTGGTCAGCGCGAAGCCGACGAGTGCTCCGTCGGGCTGAACATGAAAGTTCTTGTTCTCGACGAGGCCGAGGCGGCTGGTGGGGTTCAGGGTCTGGAGTGTGGTCGTGCTGACCATCTCGATCGCGGAGGGCCCAGTATCCATCGCGGGGTCGGGCGGCCACACGCGCGGCGCACCATCGGGCCCGACCCAACCGAGGTCACCGCCCTGCGGCGCGGTCCAGGTGTACGCCCCGCCGTAGAAGGTGTACGACTCGTCTGGGCTCGGCGCCTGAGTGAGCAATTGCGTGAAGAGGAGTTCCGGGCTCGTCGCGCCCGAGAAACTCACGACGCGGTCGATCGCGGGGTCGAAGACGAGTGCTGTCCCACCGGCAGCGATGGTCACGCGCCCGTCGGCCCCCACGGGGTCCGGCGTCGGCGATGGGTTCGCACATCCCATCTGGACCGCGGAGATCAGGGCGAGCGTGGCGAGGCCGGCGTGGGTCTTGGTGAGCATCCGTCCAGTCTAACGGAGACCGCTCGCCGCCCAGCATGTAGACTGATCGCATGAACGATGCACCCGCAGAGCGTCAGTCCGACCCCGCCACAGGCTCCTCCGGTGTCCCCTTGCTCGAGGTGCGCGACCTGCAGACGCACTTCCCTGTGCGCAGCGGCATCCTCCAGCGGGTAACGGGCCACGTGAAGGCCGTCGACGGCATCTCCTTTGAGGTGCGCAAGGGCGAGACACTGGGGCTGGTCGGCGAATCAGGCTGCGGCAAAACAACGGCCGGTCGTTCGCTCTTGCGGCTCATACCCGCGACGAACGGCAGCGTGCGGTTTGAAGGCACCGATGTCTTTCGAGCAAGCGGTACGACACTAAAGAACCTCCGCCGGGACATGCAGATCATCTTCCAGGACCCCGCGGGCTCGCTGAACCCGCGGATGCGGATCCTGAACATCGTGGGCGAGCCCCTCAAGGTCCACAATCTGGTCAGCGACAACGACGAGTACCGGCAGAAAGTCGGCGACCTTCTGGAACGCTGTGGCATGCCCCGGGCCGCTGCCGAGCGCTACCCGCACGAATTCTCGGGCGGCCAGCGGCAGCGTATCGGGATTGCCCGCGCGCTCGCGCTCGACCCCAAGTTCATCGTGTGCGACGAGCCGACGAGCGCCCTCGACGTCTCGATCCAGTCTCAGATTCTCAACCTGCTCGCCGATCTGCGGGACGAATTCGGCCTCTCGTACCTCTTTATCTCCCACGACATGGCGGTGATCCAACACATCTGTGACCGCGTCGCGGTGATGTACAAGGGGAAGATCGTCGAATCCGGGACCCGCGAGGAGGTCATCGAGAACCCCAAGCACAAGTACACCCAGGCGCTGCTCTCCGCGGTCCCCGAAGCCAACCCGCGTCGGACTCAGGAGCGCGTCATCTTCGATGGCATGGCCATGTAATCCCGTATGCAGCCTACGGGCTTACCAGACCCCGAAAACCGAGCTCCGCGGGACTGGCGCAAACACCCCACTGATTTTCAGTAGGTCGCTTACTGGCAACCGATTACGTTCCGTGCTAACTTATGGCCCCCCTGTCACGTGACAGGGCGACCGCACCAAGGGTCTGCGGCGAGATAACGCCCGCCCGAACTCTCTAGATCACCGTGGAGATAGTGATGCTGAAGATGAACCTTCGAGCCGCGGGCACAGCTGCGCTGATGTCGGCCCTCTTGTGTACCGCCGGTTGCCAGTCGAGTGGCAACAACGCGAACCAAACCCCGCGCCCCGCGCAGGATTCCGCGCAGAGCCAGCCCGCCACAGCTCAACCCGTCCGCAACGGTTCGCGGTTCAGCTACTCCCCCGCTGTCGGCGCTGACCGCAGCGTGGTGGGCCTGCCCTTCCCCACGGGTGACGAGGCCACCAGCGCCCTCATCCTCCACCAGGTGATGCCCGTCGAGGCCCGCCTCGGCCAGGAGTTCCCCGTCGAGTACCACGTGACCAACGTCACCGGCGGCACCCTGCAGAATGTCGCGGTGCTCCTCGAGAGCCGCAGCAACCTCAACGTCGTCGAGGCCAACCCTGAGGCGATGAGCAGCGCGAGCGGCATGACCTGGTCCATCGGCGACCTCGGCGCGGGTGAGACCCAGATCATCTACATCTCCGCCACCGCCGACGAGACCGGCGTTGCCGGCAACTGCGTCTCCGTGAGCTACAACAACTCGCTCTGCGCGACGACCGTGATCGTGGACCCCGAGCTCACCATCGCCAAGCAGGTCACGCCCCGCGTGCTCCGCTGCGATCCCATCGAGATCGTCTACACCGTCTGCAACCCCGGCACCGGCGTTGCCGAGGACGTGGTCGTTATGGATCGCCTGCCCAACGGCCTGACCGTCAACGGCAGCAGCACCGTGAACGTGCCCGTCGGCGCCCTTGCCGCCGGTGAGTGCCGGGACATCACCGTGATCGCCATGGCCGACGGCCGCGGCGAGTTCTGCTCCCCCGCCATGGCTTCGGCCGCCGGCGGCCTCGAAGCCACCTCGACCGAGCCCTGCACCGTCGTGGTTCAGCCCGAGCTCGACATCGTCTGCGAGGCGCGCGAGAGCCAGTTCCTCGGCCGTAACTCGACCTTCGAGTTCACCGTCACCAACGACGGCGACGGCGTCTCCGCCAACACCGTTGTCACCGCCAACCTCCCCGGCAACGCCACCTTCGTCTCCGCTTCTCGCGGCGGCACAGTGGCCGGCAGCTCAGTCGTCTGGTCCATGGGCGATCTCGCCCCCGGCGACTCCCGCACCGTTAGCGTGGACGTCAGCTCGAACGTCGCGGGCAACATCCAGGTCTCCGCTTCGGTCTCGGGCGACTGCGCCGACACCGACACCACGCGTTGCTCCACCCGCTACGAAGGTATTCCCGCGATCCTCCTCGAGGTGGTCGACCTGATCGACCCCGTCGAGGTCGGCGAGCTCACCACTTACCGCATCACCGTGACGAACCAGGGCACCGCCGACGATAACGACATCGTCGTGCAGTGCACCATGCCTGACGAGCTCGAGTTCGTCTCCGCGACCGGCGCCACCGAGGCCCGCCGCAACGGCCAGGTCGTCACCTTCCGCCCCGTCCCGACGCTCGCCCCCGGCGCCGTCGCGGTCTGGGAGCTCACCGTCCGCTCCGCCGGCGAGGGCGACATCCGCTTCGCCGTCGAGATGACGAGTGCCGAGAAGACCCGCCCGGTCCGCGAGACCGAGTCCACCACGCTCTACCGCTAAACGCGGCCGAGCGTGCCGGTCCCCGGCAAGCAGCACACGAAGGCCCACGCCGATTGGCGTGGGCCTTTTTTCATTCCCTTGCAGTGCAAGTTGTGCAGGACCAACCGAGTGCGCACGATCGCGCATCGTGCCTCGACATCCCCGCAGCGTGATCTACTCGAAGACGCGGCCCCAATACGCCAGATTGATCGCGGGCCACGCGACGTTCCAGATCGACTCGGGCTGGCTTGCGATCACCTCGATGACCTCGGGCACGAAGACTTCGCGCAGGAGCGCTGAACCCCGCACCGCATCGCCGTGCCCGCCCAGCCACTGGTGGAACGGCAGCGGGAAACTCGCCTTCTCTCGCGCGACGACGTACTCGGGCAGCGACGTGCGATACGCCTCACGCAGCGCGATCTTGGTCCGGCTCGTGCCCACCACCCCCGCCTCGGCGAGCGCAGCCGCCTCCACGCCCGCGGGGGGCGTGAACTTCAGGTTCATGGGAAGACGCTCGGCGAGCATCGCCATCGACGCATCGGCAAAGGGGGTACGCCCTTCGACCGAAGCAAGCATCGTCGCGGTATCAAGCCGCTGGAGCAGCCCCGTCAGGTTGTGCCGGCGCAGGAACCGCAGGTGCGGCTGGAGCGGGTGCACCTCTGATTCCGGATCATCCGCCCCGCATTCGCGAGCCGCGGCCTGGAATTCGTCTTCGTACCACGCGCTCAGCCACATATCCGCCGCGATCGAGTCCCAATACTCCTCCGTGAAGAGCGTTTGCTTTGCTTCGGTGGGGAGCCAGGCGTTGGCCGCCAGTTCGAAGGCGCCCGGGCCTTCGAGCGTGTGCTCCCCGGCGATGTACCGGGTGGCTGCGAGGAGCGGTCTCTCGTAGCCACCGAAGAGTTCGTCTGCGCCTTCGCCCGAGAGCGTGACCACGCAGCCGTCGGCGCGGAGCCTCTTGGCGACGGTGTAGATCGCCACTTCGTTCGGGGTCGAGAGCGGGGCGCTCTGCGCCGCGATCATCTCGGGCCAGAGCTTGCGGAAGTGCTCTTCATCGACGACGGCCTCGGCGTGATCGGTCTCGAAGGCTGCAGCTGCGAGGCGGGCGTAGTGCAGGTCCCCCTCTTCACCCGTTTCGTGACCCGCGGCGTAGGTACGCAGCGCGTCATGGTGCTGGATCGCTTCCGACACGATCGCGGTCGAGTCGAGCCCGCCGCTCAGAAGCGAGCAGATCGGCACGTCCGAACGCATGTGCCGCGAGACCGAGTCGGCGAGCGTGGTTCGAACAAGACCGGCGGTGTCGTCCAGGGCGCGAGAGCCTTCCGGGTCACACTCGGGACCGCGCCACCAGTCGATCACACGCACAGCGGGCGTTGGGCCCGAGAGGTCGCACTGCAGTAAATGGCCGGGCCTGAGCGCCCGCACCCCCTCGAAGAGCGTCTCTTCGCCAAGAACCGTGCGGATGGTGGTGAGGTAGGCCGAGACCATTCGGCGGTTCGGCCTTCGCCCCACACCGGGGTGCATCGCGACCACGCCGGGCTCGGACGCAAAGACGAACTCCCGGCCTGCTGCGGCGAAGTAGAGGGGCTTGATCCCCATCGGGTCGCGCGCGAGGGTGAGCGTTCGGAGCTCGGCGTCGTAGACGGCAATCGCGAACATGCCGCGCGCACGCCAGAAGGCCTCCACGCCCCACGTGGCAAACGCGTGCAGCACCGTCTCGGTATCGCACGAGCTCGTGAAGCGCACGCCGCGTGCGCCGAGTTCTGCGCGCAGTTCCGCGTCGTTGTAGAGCTCGCCGTTGTAGACGATCGAGTAGCGCGAGCGGCCCGTGCGCATGTCGGGTGGGGTGTGCATCGGTTGATGGCCGGCCTCGGTTGGATCCATCACCGAGAGCCTGCGGTGCCCGAGCATGGCCACGCCGTCGGTCCACAGGCCTGCTGCGTCGGGGCCGCGGTGCACCATCGCGTCGCGCATGGCGAGGAACTCACGCTCGGGTACCGAGAGCGGTGCGCCTCCGGCTGCCGCGATTCCGACGATCCCACACATACCTACACGTGCCCTACTTCCCGCGCTCCCAAGGGCGCTCAACCACCCTTTGGAGCCTGCTCGACTACTCGCAAGCGAACGACACCCGCCTCACCCAAGTCATCGGGCTCACGCACGCATCGGACAATCGAATCCGCATCATACATTTCGACGAGCAGGAGGCCAGTTCGATCGATCTCCAGACTCGCCGTGCCCGCCCAGACCCGGCGGACGCTCCCCCGCCCGCAGGACAGCGGACCTTCGTACCACAGATACTTGGCCCTGTGCGGCTGGATGGGATGCGCCTCGAAGACACCCACCGCCTGCATCGGCATAAGGCTCGTGCGGTGGGTAATCAGGCAGGGGTCATCGTCGCTTGTTGGCTGTAGCTTGGTGGAGAGCATCCAATCAAAGTGGGCCTCCCCCTTTGCAGGCTCGTGCCACAGGATCACCGCGGGCACGTGCGCATAAGTCGCGTGCTCCTCCGGCGTGCCCGAATCTGCTGGTTTGTTACTCACTTGATCGGGCAGAATAGTCCGATGTCCCCCCACCCACCGGCGTACGTGTAGGATCGCACGCGACGCGTCCGATGGAACGCCTGCCCCATTGCTCTATTTGTGGAGACGCCATGCGACCCCTGAAACCGCTTCTGCAGCTCTCGAGCCTCGCAATCCTGATCGCCCTCGGCGCGGGCGGGTGCGCGAATCAGCCCCGTGCGCTGCACATGATCGAGGCATCGGGCGACCGGGCTGCGGACCAGGCGGACTACGCGCTGGCCGCCGCTGAATACAGGCTGATTCTCGATCGTCGCCCCGGGCGCTGGGACGTGCGGCAGAAACTCGCCGAGGCCCTTTTGGAACTGGATAGCCCCGCCGAAGCACGCGAACACGCCGAAGTCGCCTACACGCTTCGTCCCGCGGACGCCGATCTCATCGATCTCCTCGCCGAAGCGATGCTCGAGTCGGGCGACGTCGCGGGCATGAGCCGAGAATTGCGATTCGCAGCCGAGGAATCCGGAGCGGCCACCGACTGGTACCGTCTGGGTGTCTTTCTCTCTCGGGCGGGGGACGACGATGCAGCCGAACTCGCCCTCCTCACCGCCGCCCGGATCGATCGCGGCCTCACCCCGCTGTACCAGCAGGGGCTCGCACGTTTTTATGCCGGCCTTGGCGACGAGGAGCGTGCGCTCGAGCGTTATCGCATGGCGTACGCGCTCGCTCCGCAGAGCGAGTCGATCAACCAGTCGATCCGCGCGATGGGCTACATCCCAGGGCCCACCTTCGGCACCACGCCGCTGGAGCAGAACTCCGAGGACCCGAGCGCCCGATAACCCTGCTCAAGGGCTCTTTTCGGGTGGCTGCACAGGGTTTCCTGCAGGAGTTGACCTCGGCGGGCCGATCTTCTACCGTTTGTGCGGATAAACGGATGAAATCTACCCTGCCCCCCAACTTGCTCTCCTCGCTCCTCTCGGCACTCTCCGAGCCGGTACGCCTGCGTCTGTGTAGGGTGCTCGAGCGTGAGGAACTCACCGTCGGCGAGGCTGCGCAGGTGGTTCAACTGCCGCAGTCCACGGTGAGCCGGCACCTGAAGCACCTGTTCGAGGCGGGGCTTATCGTCAAGCGTTCTGCGGGCACCTCGACGCTGTACCGCCTGCTCGTAGACGATATGGAGCAGGACGCCGCTGCGATTTGGGCGGTTGTGCGCACGCAGCTCGGCAGCGACACCGAATGCGAAGAGGATGCGCGCCGGCTCGACCTGGTTCTTGCACAGCGGCGTACGGACACGATGGGGTTTTTCGGCCGCATCGCAGGCGAGTGGGATGCGCTCCGGGCGGACCTCTTTGGCACGTCGTTCACTGCGCGGGCGTTGCTTGCGATGCTGTCTTCGGATTGGGTCGTCGCGGACATCGGCTCGGGGACGGGGAACGCAGCGGAGCACCTTGCGCGGTTTGTCAAGGAAGTGGTCTGTGTCGATCAGTCACGGCCGATGCTCGAGGCTGCGGAGAAGCGGCTGTCTGGATACCGGAACGTGCGCTTCGTCGAAGCGAGCGCCGAAGACCTTCCACTCGACGATCGCAGTGTGGATGTAGCGACAAGCTTTTTGCTCCTGCACCACATCGGAGAGCCGGAACGGGTTCTGTCTGAGATGGCTCGTATCACCCGGCCGGGAGGCGTGGTGCTTGTAGTGGACATGCTCGAGCATGGGCGGGACGACTACCGCAGGCTTATGGGCCATGCGCACCTCGGCTTCTCCGAAGACCGCGTGCGGGAGATGTACACGCAAGCGGGCCTGACCACCCCGAGCATTACGAGTCAGCCGACCGAGCCCGACGCGCGGGGCCCGTCGCTCTTTGTTGCTACAGCGCGAAAGCCCACATAGATACACCCTTTCAACGCTCACCTTCGAGATCTGTTCCAACACAACAACCCCCCGCGGCACACCAGACGCGGCCAACCCCAGGATCTGAATCATGACCACCGCGACGCGTACTACCTTCCTCTCGACCGGCCTGCCCCTCCACAGCGAGGAAGACTTCAAAGTGCGCAGCATGGACGCCGAGTCCGTGCGCTACGGCCGGAAAGAGATCGAGATCGCCGAGACCGAGATGCCGGGCCTGGTCGCCTGCCGTGAGGAGTACGGCGCGAAGCAGCCCCTCAAGGGTGCCCGCATCATGGGTTCGCTGCACATGACGATCCAGACCGCCGTGCTCATCGAGACGCTGCAAGACCTCGGCGCTGATGTGCGCTGGGCGTCGTGCAACATCTTCTCGACGCAGGACCACGCGGCGAGCGCCGTCGTTGCCGGCCGCCCCGAGGAGAAGAAGAAGGGCACCCCCGTCTTTGCGTGGAAGGGCGAGACGCTCGAAGAGTACTGGTGGTGCACCCTCCAGGCGCTGACCTTCCCCGCGGACGAGAACGGGAGCCAAGGCCCCTACGTCATCGTCGATGACGGCGGCGACGCCACGCTCCTCATCCACGAGGGCGTAAAGGCCGAACTCGCCTACGAGAAGGACGGCACCCTCCCCGACCCCAACTCGACCGACAACCCTGAGTTCAAGGTCGTTCTCGCTCTCCTCCGCGACAAGCTCCAGGACGACGCCAACTTCTGGCGCCCCATGGTCCCCCA